>DASTDD010000050.1:0-15609 GCA_035710545.1 Steroidobacteraceae bacterium | reverse complement strand
GCCACCAACGATGCCGGCTACAAGCTGTGACAGCGCCGCGCTGGACTGGCCCTGGGATGTGCTCATGGTCGCTCTCTCGTATTGCCGGCGCTGCCGGCGGAGAATCTGGGCCCTGAAGTAAACTGGCAATATGACACAGGGGACACGCCCGCAATAGAGGTGTGGGAACGCACCCGCCGGGCATCGCGCGCGCCGCGGCTGCGGCCTGCCGGGGCGGCCGACGGTGCGCCGGCGCCTGCAGAATCTGGTCCCGGACGCCACGGAGGTTACTGGTGAAACATAAATTGCTGCTCGGTCCGGGAATACTCGCACTGTTGCTCACGGCTGGTACCGCCGGCGCAGCGGATGTGGTCATCGAGCACGTCACCCTGATTGATGGCGTGCACGCGCCGCAGGCGGACATGACCGTGGCAGTAGCGGGTGAGCACATCGCGGCGGTCACGCCCAGCGCCCTCGCGCGCGGACTCCACGGCCAGCGCATCGACGGCCGCGGCCGGTATCTGATCCCGGGCCTGATGGATGTGCACATCCACTTGCGGGGCGCCTTCGATCCGTCTATCAAGGGCGACGCTCCCGCGGGGCCAGCTAATCTCCAGGAAGGCCTCGCGGCTCTGGCAAGCTTCCTCTATGCCGGTGTCACCACCGTCGTCGACGTCGGCAACCGGCCCGAACTCATCCTGCCGTTGCGCGCCGATGAGCGCGCCGGCCGTATTCTGGCGCCGCGCATCTTCGCCACCGGCAACCTCATCACCTACCCGGGCAGCCACGGCGATCGCATCGCCATACGCATCAGCGATTTCGAGAAGGACAAGGATCTGCTCGACAAGCACATCGCTGAGCAGCAGCCAGACATTCTCAAGCTGACGCTGGAGGAGGAAGGCTGGGGTGCGCGGCCGATGATTCCGCTCATGCCGGTCGACCTGCTCAGCCAGATCATCCGCTACTACAACCTGCATGGCATCCGCACGACCGTGCATGTCTCGAGTGAGCTGCGCGCCCTCGAGGCCATCTACGCCGGCACCGACACGCTGGCGCATCCGGTTATCCAGGGGCCGGTCAGCGACTCGTTCGTAAAACTGATGGCCGCGAAGAAGACCCCCTTCGCCAGCACGCTCACGATCGGCGACAACTACAACCGCCTGGTCGAGCACCCGGAATACCTCGACCAGCCGCTGTACGTGGCGTCCTTCAGCGCCGCCGAACGTGCGCAGCTCAAGACGCAGACCCGCGCCGAATGGCAGGGGCGGACTTGGACGGCGTGGATGAAAGTGATGAACCCGGTGGCGCAGGAGAATGTGCGCAAGGTCCACGCCGCCGGCGGCGTGGTGGCCTGCGGTACCGATCAGAGCAGTGGCGCGGCGACGCAGCGCGAACTCGAATTGCTGGCTGCCGCTGGCATTGCACCGCTCGACGTCGTGCGCATCGCGACATACAACAGCGCGGTGTTTCTCGGCAAGGCTGACCAGCTGGGTTCAATTGAGGCCGGCAAACTCGCTGATCTAGTCGTCCTCAGCAAGGACCCGGGAGCCGACATCAACAACGCGAAGTCGATCCTGTTTGTCATGAAGAACGGACAGATCATCGACGAGAGCCGGCTACCGCTCGCCGGCGGTCGACAGTCGCGGCGGTTTTCGGGCGGCTAGAGCGCCGCTGCCGTGAACGCGGTAACTTCAGACGCCAGCAGCGCGCCGTCTCAAGATTATCGCTAGCGGCGAATGAGGTAAGGTCGCCTGCGTTGACCTCCATTGCGAGGCGCACGGTCCGGGCGAAGCGTTACAACACGTGCGACGGGGACCAAGGAGCCTCTTGTGTGAAGCTGGATACCTCCCAAGGCGGGACGCGGCTGCCAGTTCATGCGCCGGCCGGTTCGGAACGCGGCTATGCGGCGGGAGCGCACACTGCGGCTGCTGCCGCACTGTTGATTGCAGCACTGCGTGCGGTACCGGCGGTCGCCAACGTTGAAGCTGCCGCGAACGAGTTGTCGACCGTGACCGTCACGGCCACACGCGTTGCCAGCCCGTCGTTCGACGTGCCGGCGGCGATCAGCAGCGTCACCGCGCAGCAGCTGCAGAACGCCGCGCTCGGCGTCAATCTGTCGGACGATCTCGGCTCGGTGCCCGGCCTGCTGGCGCGCAATCGCAACAACTACGCCCAGGACCAGCAGATCTCGATCCGCGGCATCGGTGCCAATTCCACCTTCGGCATCCGCGGCGTACGCATTTATCAAGACGGCATTCCGGCCACCGGTGCCGACGGCCAGGGGCAGGTGTCGCAGTACAACCTGGACTCGGCCGCGCGAGTCGAAGTCCTGCGCGGACCGTTCTCTGCTCTGTACGGCAACTCCTCCGGCGGCGTGATTCAGCTATTCACCGCCGACGGTCGCGCTCCGGACCAGCTGCGGGCAGCCACCGCCTATGGCAGTTTCGGCGTATGGCGGGCCGGGCTCGACGCGAGCGGCGCGTCCGGCCCGCTGGCGTACAACGCGGACTACACGCACTTCTCCGTCGATGGCTACCGCCCACACAGCAGCGCCGACAACGATTCCTTCAATGCGAAGCTCGGTTACGACGCCAATGACCGAAATCATCTGGCCCTGATCCTCAACGTCATATCACGGCCCGACGCGCAGGACCCACTCGGCCTCACGTCGGCCCAATTCAGCGTTAATCCGTATCAGGCGGCCCCGGCCGCGCTCACTTTTAATACGCGCAAAAGCCTGCAACAGCAGCAGGGTGGCCTCACCTGGAACCTCGATCTGGCACCCGGCCAGACACTGCAGGTCATGGGTTATTACGGCCACCGCAGCGTGCTGCAGTTTCTGGCCATCCCGACGGGCGCCCAGAACCCGCCCACCAGCTCGGGTGGTGTCGTCGATCTCGACCGCCAATTCGGCGGCGGGGATGCACGCTGGGCGTGGCAGACCGAGCTGGCTGGCCGTCCCTTCACCTGGGTCGTGGGGACGAGCTATGACCGCCAGAACGAGCGGCGGCGCGGCTACAATAACTTCGTCGGCGCTACCCTCGGAGTTCTGGGGACGCTGCGGCGCGACGAAAATGACATCACCTACGACATCGACGAATACACGCAGGCGACGTGGGATGTCAGTCCGCGCTGGTCGCTGATGGCGGGCGCACGACACAGTGACGTGAAATTCCAGGTCGAGGACAGGTTCATCACCGCCAACAACGGCGATGACAGCGGCACCACCACGTACAGCGCAGGCACCCCGGTCGCCGGGGTCGTCTTCAAGGTAAACCCGTCGCTGAATTTGTACGCATCTTTCGGGCGCGGCTTCCAGACTCCGATTGGCTCTGAGCTCGCCTACCGGCCCGACGGCGGTTCCGGCCCCAATTTCGCATTGCAGCCGGCACGCAGCGTCAACACCGAGGTCGGGGCGAAGCTGCAGGTCCACCCGTCGCTCAGCGCTGAGGCAACTCTGTTTCAAACATCGACGCAGAACGAGATAGTTGTTGACACGAACCAGGGCGGCCGCTCGACGTATCAGAACAGTGGCCGCACCAAGCGACGCGGCGCCGAAGCCTCGCTCGACTGGCAGTTCGCCGAACCGTGGCGGCTGCAGCTCGCCTATACCTATGTGGATGCGCGCTACGGGGACGCCTACCTGACCTGTACCACCTCGCCGTGCTCCGCCCCGACGGTGCTGGTGGCCACGGGCAATCGTCTGCCGGGTGTGCCCAAGAACGATGTGTATGTCGCGCTGCGCTTCGGACGCGATAGCGGGATGCAGTATGCCGCGACCGCGCAATACATCAGCGCCGTGCCCGTCAACGACGTCAACAGCGTGTTTGCGCCCGCCTATGCGGTATTCGGCGCCAGCGCTGCATACTCAGCTCACTATTCGCGCGGTGACTGGAACGCGTTCGTGCGCGTCAACAATCTCCTCGACCGACGCTATGTCGGCTCGGTGATCGTGGATGATTCCAATGGCCGCTACTTCGAATCCGCCGCACCGTTCAACATCCTCGTCGGCGGTGCCGTCACCTGGCGCTGAGGGCACGGCGCGGCCATTCATTGTTCAGGAGCTGAGCTGCCGGCGATGAGCGCCGCGACGCTGGCCGACAGATCCGCATCCCGTACCACAAAGAGCAGACCGCGGCGGCCATTCCGGCTGCTGGCGCAGTTACCGCTCAGCACGACGCACAGCAATGTCGACGGCAGCCCGGCGACAGTCCGGCATACGTATCGCGTGATCTTCACTCCGATCAGCGTGGCGTGGACGGGTGTTCCTGCCGCGCGCGACATGCCGGCCGGCTGGCACCGACAATCGGCACGTTCTGGCCGCCGCGCAGATCGGGCGGAACGTTGCCCGGGTTGTATCCCAGCGAGGCGAGATTGATGCGATCGATCACTGAGCGGTGGATCTGCTCGTTGCCGCCCGCCCGGACGCCGATCGTCCGCACGTGCTGGCCGAGCAGCCGGTACATCGCAGTCATCGAGTCGTTCAGTCCGGAGTTGAAGCATGGCACGTAGTGCGCCAGGTAGCTGCCATCGAACTGCAGACCGCAGCCGGACGCCTTGTCCACCATCCAGTGCAGCGCGACGTTGGCGAGGCCATCCGGGTTGTAGCCGCCGCCGACGTTGCAGTGCACGCCGCAGAACCAGGTCTGCTCGAGATGGCCGCGCCAGCCGGCCGGCGCGGACCAGAGGCTAGGTGCAAAGGGTAAGCGCTGCTCGTCGATGGCGAGCGCGTGATACGCATTGAGGATCCTGTCGTTGAGATCAATGTCGTGATAGGCGAAGCGGTTGCCGTTGATGATGGTGCCCAGAGGACCAGGCAGCCCCAGTGCCCCGACGGTGTCCCACACGCCTATGAACTTGATCGGCGGGCACGGCCGGGGATTGCTCATGTTCCTGAAGCTCGGTTCGGCGCGCACCGTGGGCAGGTCCTTGCGGATCTCGTACTCGCTGAACAGGTCGGGAACGTAGAAGTCGTCGACCTTCTGCAGCAATCCGTAGTGGTACATGAAGCCGGCCAGCGTCCGCACGGTGTAGGCACCGCGACTGAACCCGAATAGAAAGAGCTCATCGCCGTCCACGTAGTTGTAGGCGATCGAGCGATACAGATCACCGATGTTTCCCTCGATGCCCTGCCCGGTCACTCCACCCGTCAGGTGCTCGAGTCCCTTCTGGGCGCCGACGCCATCGTGGTAGATGACGACCTGGTCAGTCCCATCAGCGGCGCGCGGTAGGACCGCCCGGGCTACTTTGGTGACATTGGTCGCGTGGCGCAGGTGGGTACCGTCATCCTGCTGGTCGCGGTAGTTCCAGGTGCCGTCCGCGCAGATAACCAGTCGCTTCATGACCGCCCCCTAGAGATGCTGTGTCCCCAAAAAAACCCGTGTCTCAGCAAGCTCAAACGCTACACGCGCCATGACCTCGCAGCGGACCTGCCGCCCACCACCGGTCGCGGGAGCGATGCTCCGGCCCCTACTCATACGAAACTAACCGACAAGCGAACACGCACCGCTAGACAGTGCACACGGACTGACAACGCGGCGCGGATACATTTGGAAACATTCTCTGGCGAATTGAACTGACACGCCAGTGTCAGGCGCACCTGTGAAGCTCTCCACACCCGCGCACTCCGCTGGTGGCGTAGATTCCCGCCGATGAAAACACGGCCGCGATCCATACTTCACAGGCTTGCAGCATGAGACGGTACGAGCCTGCGATCGCGATCTTGCTCCTGGGCGGGATCTCTGCGCTGGTCGGGTGCGGCCGACATGGAAGCGTCGACGGGCAGCTCAGCCACTTGAGGTGCGGCAGTACGACCTATCGACTGAGCGCCGGCCAGATTGATGCCGAGCTCAGGAGCGCCTGCGACCGAGCCTCGCAATCAGCAGCCGCGCTCGATCGCTATGGCGCCGCAGCGCGCGTGCGCTTCACGTGCGCCCGTGCCGACGGCCATGTCGTGCAGAGCGTATTGGTCTCGAAGGACCTGCTGAGCGACTACGACCAGGCATGCGCCCAGTACGTAACCGCGGCGGCCGCCGCGCACAGCCGCTCTGACCCACACGCCGCAGCAGAGGCGCTGCGTGCGCTGACCGAACAGACCAATGTACTGACGCGCAGCTTCATCGACGAAGCGAACCGCAGTTTCGCCAGGCGCAAGGCCGACCGGGATGCTCTTGAAAGGCTGGTCAAGGAGCGCGGCGGCTCCATCGAGATTTCGTAGCCAGTTATCGATGAACGGTCATGTCGATATTGGCGTCCCCAAGGGGATTCGAACCCCTGTTACCGCCGTGAAAGGGCGATGTCCTGGGCCTCTAGACGATGGGGACAGTCCGACGGCACACCCAGCCGGGGCGCGAAGCGTACACGCCCGGCGGCGGCAGGACAACGCCCAGTAGAGTCAGGACTCGCCGCGGGTGGATCCCCGCGGCGAGTTCAACTCTGATCAGAACTTGTACGTAGCCCGTGCGTACCAGAAGGCCCCGGGCAGATCGTATGTACCCGCGTCGTAGCCGTTCAGGGTGCAGGTGTAGCAGATCGGGGGGTTGAGCCCGAAGAGATTGTTCACGCCCCCTTCCACCTTCAGGCCCGTGAGTCGGAACGCATCCGCCCACGAGACCTGCACATCGTTGTAAAGCATCGAATGCATGTTGTGGAACAGGTTCGGGTCGAATGCACCGGCCGTGGTGCAGCCGGGCACCGGAATTCCCTGGTTGACCGCGTTGCTGCACGATTCCTCGATCGCTGAAAGGAATCGCAGGTTCCAGTTCACGTCTACCGAGGAAACGCCCCAGCCGAGCTGCAGGTTGGCGCGCCAGCGCGGAATTGCGCTGTTATTGACCTCGATGCCGACGGTCCGCTGAGCCACGAGGCCGAGCGCATCAACGGCCTTGTAGTCGTTGACTCGCGTCGCCTGCAGGGCGGCCGAGAAGTGCCCGATCGCCACCGGCTCGGACAGCCAGTTGATCTTGATGTCCTCGCCGTTAGTGGTGATGTCAGCGAGATTTTGCAGGAAGTTCTGCGGCGGATTCAGCTGGCTGCCCGCGCCGCGCGAGAACGGCGCGCACAGCCTCGGATCCGTGCCCCCGCCGGTAGACAAGCAGGCGTTGAGCAGCCCCTGCAGGTCCTCAGCCTGGATCGCGCCCTTGACCTTGATGTTGTAGTACGTGGCCTCGAAGTTCAGCCGATCCGTCGCAGCATGCCCCTGCGCCCAGCTGGCGTTGTAGACAATTCCTGCAGTCCAGCTGTCGGATTTCTCGGGCTTGAGATTCGGATTGCCACCGGTGAAGGTGGTGATCTGGGTGTTGGCCTGCTGGAAGCCGACCGGCACGCCCTGCGCTCGGCAGCCCGCCACATACTGCGCGGCGGGCGCACCGCCGGTCGGACCGCATTGGTCGACGAGCGTGGCGCCGAACTGCGTCAGGCCGTACAGCTCGCCGAGGTTCGGCGCGCGGAAACCGGTGGAGTAATCGCCGCGAACGGCGAAGTCCTGCAGCGGCTGCCAGCGCAGGCCACCCTTGTAAGTGACCTGGCTGCCGAAGGTCGAGTAGTCCGAGTAGCGCACCGCGCCGCTCACGCCCAGTGAGGCAAGCAGCGGCAGGCTGAGCTCGGTGTAGGCTTCGTTGACGTGGTAGCTCTGGTTGACGGGGAAGGCCAGCGAATCCTGTGACTCACCGTCCTGGCGCAGTGGATCCGGGGTGAATATGCCGTCGTACTTGCGGTACTCCGCACCCACCGCGATGCCCGCGGCCCGGTCCTGGATATGAAAGATCGTTCCGGTGATGTTCGCCGAGAACAACTTGAGCTTCTGGTCGCTCGAGTCCAGCTGCGTCGCCTCCACGAACTTCAGCATCGCCGGCGTGATCGGGCGAGTCTGACCGCCGAAGATGTCGAGCGGCGTGCAGCCCGGCACCAGGGCGCAGATGGTGGGATCGCCGAGCGCGAGGCTCAGTTTGGCCAGATTGTAGCCGCCGGTGAACTGCTGAGTAGCCTTGTTGTCGGTGTCGACGAAGCTCACGTCCCAGGTGAAACCTTCAAGGACGTGGATCGTGCCCCGCAGACCGGTGCTGAAGTACCAGGTGTCTACATCCTGATTGAAGATACGCGGGCCGCCTTCCAGCGGGCGACGGGTCAGGAAAAACGAGTTCTGCGTGCCGTTGCCGCAGGTCGGCTCGGCGGTCGCGCACAGGTCGATGCCGAACGGATTGAACGGGTTCAAATGCGAGACGTTGATGCCGTCGGCGATACCGCCGGTGCCCGCGAACGGACCGACGAATATCGGCTCCGGCGCCGCTTGATTGGTTGACGTGCGGGTGTTGAACAGACCCTTCATGTACAGCTGCACGTCGTCGCTGGCGTCGTAAGAGAGGCTGGTCCAGATCGCCTTACGCTGTGAAGGGGTGAGCAACAGGTTCAGGGGCGCGAAGTTGAAGCGATCGCTGTCGCCGAAGTTGTGATACGAGCTTCCGGTCGCGTTGCCTGGCGCAGCCACCGGCGGGGGGGCGATGCCGGTGTTAAGTGTCACGTCATAGGGATTGGCGCACGAGCCATAGGTGGCCGGGTTGGCGATGGTGGGATCGCAGAAAATATCGCGACCTTGCGGGGTGCCGGAGCTACCGGCACCGATGCCGGCGAGCGGCTCGGGGAAGGACGACTGGCCCCATTTCGAAGAACTGATGGCCTCTTGGTTATAAAAACTGCCAACGAAGATCCCGGAGAATTTTCCGGACGTGCCACCGGCGGTGATGCTGGCTTCAGTGGTGCGGCCGCCCTTGCTGAACTCGCCCGTGTACCCGCTGACTTCAACGCCATCCATTCTTTTCTTGGTGATGATATTCACCACGCCTGCGATCGCGTCGGAACCGTAGATTGAAGAGGCGCCATCCTCGAGCACCTCGATGTGATCGATGATGGAGAGCGGAATGGTGTTGAGGTCGGCGCTGCCGCTGACACCGGATGCCGATGATTCGTTGACCCAGCGCAGTCCGTCGACCAATACCAGGGTGCGCTTGGAGTCGAGGTTGCGCAGATCGACCTCGGAGGATCCGGCGCCGATGCCGCCGCCGTCGGGCGGATAGCCGAAATTACCCGAGGAGTTGAACTTCTGATTGAGCGCCGAACCACCGGTAGTCAGCTGCTGCAGCAGATCGCCGACGCTCGCGAGTCCCGTCTTCTCGATCGCCTCCGAGCTGATGATCGAGAGCGGCTGCGTGCTCTCGGCGATGCTCTGCTGGATGCGCGAACCGGTAACCACGACTTCCTGTACCGACTGCGCCTCGGCAGGCGCGGCCGCCTGCTGTTGCGCCAGCGCCGGTGTTGCCGCGCAACAAGCGGCGATCGCGCCCTGAACCGCGAGCATGATCTGACTCGAGCGGCCGCGTAGACCTGATGCCATGGTGTCTCCCCTATCTGGATCCGTGCTTGTAGTAGTGGCGGACGGCGCTGCGGCGGGTGAGTGATTGCAAACTCAGGCCACCAACTGCGTCCGCACCTGCCACAGTGCGTTAAGAGCGACTTAACTTACTTAACCCGAGCGTAGCACTGCGGGAACGAGGCAGGCAATTTGTGTCTCAAATGCGCATCAGCTCCGATAGCAGCTTGCGCGGGAAGCGGACTCACTGTTGCAGAGCTGCAACACAGGTTGCATCATTGCGCCAGAAGGTTGATTCGGCGCGCCGAAGCGGACGCGGTCAGCGGCGAACAGGCCTTGCGCTCTTTGAGGCTTCGATCTGCGGCTGAGGAAAGCGTAGGCGGGGCTGGTGGAGCCAGGCGGGATCGAACCGCCGACCTCTTGCATGCCATGCAAGCGCTCTCCCAGCTGAGCTATGGCCCCACGTGAAGCCGGCGCAAACTACGCAGCGGTCTGCGCGTTGTCAAGCGCAGGCGGCGCGGGCTGCGCGACACAGCGCCGCAGTGGAATCCGCGGGATTTACGCGCGGGCACGGGAGGAGGTTCTCTGAGCAATGCCGATGCCGTGGCAGCCGACGGCGCCACGATCCTGCGCATGATCCATGCGTACCGTGCTGCGGCAGGGGCCGGCCGCAGGGGCGAGGCCGAAGAGATGCTCACGCGCATGTGGCGGCTCGCGCCGAACCACCCGGCCGTACTCAACGAGTTGGCACTGAGCCTAATGCAGCAAGGCGAAGCAGCGCGCGCCAGGGAACTGTTTCAGCGCGCCGCTGCAGCCGATCCGTCGCACCCGGCGCTGTGGTCGAATCTGGCCTCGAGCCTGCACGCCCTGCGCCTGCCTGAGGAGGAGATGCAGGCGATCGAGCGCGCCCTCGCCCTCGAGCCGAGGCACCCGACCGCCCTGCTGCAGAAGGGCGCGCTCATCGAGGAACGTGGCGACGCGCGCAATGCGGCGCGCGCCTATCGCGCTGCCCTCGCGACCGTAGGCCCAGAGACCAATCCGCCGACGACACTGCGCGCGGCGCTTGAGCATGCGCGCGCGATAGTGCAGGCAGACGACGTGGCGCGCGCGCGCGCGATCGAAGAACGGGTGGCCGCGGTCCGTGCGCAGCACCCCCCGGAAGCCATGCGGCGCGCCGATCTGTGTGTGGAGCTGCTGAGCGGCAGGCGCAGTCGCTACATACCGCAGCCGACCTTCCTATACTTCCCGGGCATCCCGGCGCTGGAGTTCTTCGACAACCGCGAATTTCCCTGGCTCGCCGCGATCGAAGCGGCCACCGGCGAGATCCGCGCCGAACTCGCCGGCGTGCTCGCGTCTGACGCGGCCGAACTTCAGCCCTACGTGGCTTACCCGGACGGTGTGCCGCTCGATCAGTGGAAGGAACTCAACCAGTCGCGCCGCTGGAGCGCCTACTTTCTCTGGAACGAAGGAGCGCTCCACGCCGAGCATCTGACACGCTGCCCGCGCACCGCGCAGCTGCTGCGAAGTGCACCGCAATGTGATGTCGCTCGGCACGGGCCGAACGGATTCTTCTCGATACTCGAGCCGCGCACGCGCATCCCGCCCCATACGGGGGTCACCAACGCAAGACTGACCGTGCACCTCCCGCTCATCGTGCCACCGCACTGCGAATTTCGCGTGGGCAGTGAGACACGTGAGTGGGTGCCGGGACGCGCCTGGGTGTTCGACGACAGCATCGAGCACGAGGCCTGGAACGATTCCGACGCGCCGCGCGCCATCCTAATCTTCGACATCTGGAACCCGTTCCTAAGCGCCGCCGAGCGCGACGTCGTGCGGGCGGCTATGGAAGCGGTCAGTTCGTACGCCGGAGCGTTGCCCGCGGGTCGGTGAGGCCGCGGAGCGGCTGTTCACACGTCTGACGAAGCGGCGCGCTTCAAGGCGGCGTCAATGCGCGCCAGCGTGCGCTCCCGGCCGAGCAGCGCCAGTGTGGCATCGATGGGCGGGGACACGGCCGTGCCGGTGACGGCCACGCGCAGCGGCTGCGCGATCTTACCGAGGCCGCTCTGCAACTCATCTGCGAGCGCTTCAAGCGCGGTGTGGAGCCCCGCGGCATCCCAGGGATCGAGCGCAGCTAGCGCTGCCCGGGCCTTAAGAAGTATGGGCAGCACATCGGCGCTCAGGTGCTTGGCGGCAGCCTTGGGGTCGATTTCGATATGCTCGACGAAGAAGAAGCGGCTGTTGTGCGCCATTTCCTTGAGCGTCTTGGAACGTTCCCGCTGCGCGAGGATCACCCCCTCGAGGAGCGGCTGATCCTCGCTGTCGCATCCCAACCGGCGCAACTGGGCGCGCAGATGCGGCACCAACGCCGCCGGGCTGGCGCGCACCATGTGCTGCTGGTTGAGCCACAGCAGCTTCTCGGGATTGAAGGCGGAAGCAGCCTTATTGACGTCGTGGATGTCGAAGGCGGCGATCATCTCCTCGCGCGTGAAGACTTCCTGGTCCCCATGCGACCAGCCGAGCCGCACCAGATAATTAAGGAGTGCGTCCGGGAGGTACCCCTCCTCCTCGTACTGCAGCACGCTCACCGCGCCATGACGCTTGGAGAGCTTGGCGCCGTCCGGGCCGAGAATCATGGGTACGTGCGCATAGGCCGGAATCGTCGCCCCGAGTGCCGTCAGCATGTTGATCTGCCGCGGGGTGTTGTTCAGATGGTCGTCGCCGCGAATGACGTGGGTGACGCCCATGTCCATGTCGTCGACCACCACCGAGAAGTTGTAGGTCGGGGTGCCATCCGAACGCGCGATGATCAGATCGTCGAGCTCGGTGTTCTGGAACGTTACCGCCCCGTGCACCAGGTCCTGCACCACCACCGCGCCGTCCGCGGGATTGCGGAAGCGCACCACCGGGTCGACGCCCGGGCGCGGCTCGGTCCGCTCACGACAGATCCCGGTGTAGCGCGGCTTCTCCTTACGCGCGATCTGCTGCTCGCGCAGCGCATCGAGTTCCTGTTTGGTGCAGTAGCAGCGATAGGCGGTGCCCTGCTGCAGCATTGTCACGAGCACCGCGCGGTACCGGTCGAAGCGCTGCGTCTGAAAGTACGGGCCGTCGTCGGCCTGTAGCCCGAGCCAGTCCATGCCTTCAAGGATGACGCGCACCGCGTCGTCAGTGGACCTCTCACGGTCGGTGTCCTCGACACGCAGAATGAATTTGCCGCCGGTATGGCGGGAATACAGCCAGCTGAACAGCGCGGTGCGCACGCCACCGACGTGCAGCATGCCGGTAGGACTTGGGGCGAAGCGGGTAATGACTTTCATGGGGGCGCGGATGTTACCAAGGCGCGGCCGGCGATGCCCGCCGCGCGCAAGGGCCTGATTTGCCTTGCGGCAGGGCCGCCTATAGACTGCCGATCCCTCGAAAAGGGCGGTTAGCTCAGCGGTAGAGCACTGCTTTCACACGGCAGGGGCCACTGGTTCGATCCCAGTACCGCCCACCATTCACAAGAGTCGGCGGAACACGTATCTAGGAAGTTTCCTGGATCTGCTGTCCCTCTATCATGCAGTCACGAAGGGTCCGCTTATGAGCATCCCCGGCTCGGTTGATGTTTAGATCACACCTCCGGCAGAAACCGCCCCAAATCTGTCCAGACATTTGCTTACAGTAGCGAGCCGAGGGACTGAGTGTCGCGAGCAAATTGACTTGGCAGCGCCACAAACACTGAAGCGCAGAATTGCTCGAGGCGATAGTTCGGGTCGCTGAGTCTCGCGCGCTCCAGGCTCAGCGTCTCGGGATATCCCACGAAGCTCTTTGTGGCGAAGCCTGACGCGAGTTTGGAGAAGCCTGGCTTGCGCGTGAGCTTGAGCGCGCCATCTGCCGAGGCCAAATCAAACGCCGGGCTGACGGCAAGTGTTTCCGAGGAAAGCCACTGATGCGCCGTATGTCTGAAACCTCCGAAGCTGCCGGGCCTGGTGATCAGCACACTGATAAATTTATCCGTCCTGGCACGCACGGCTTCCAGCATGGCACTGCGCTCTGTGATCCAGCGCGGCGCGTCGAGGTAGCGCGCGGGCAGGTCGGGTACATCCAGCGCGATGCGGCGATCCGGGCCGGCGCATTCCGTGAAAAAGTCGACGTAGTCCTCAAGTTGTGTGAAATGGTTCTGGCAGAAGCGGTAATGCCGGCTCTCATTAACGCGTTGCGCGGCTGTTATATCCCAGATACTGTCAAAGACAGTCCAGCCGGTGTCGGCGGTGACGCGGATCGCCTCGCGGGCAAATGTCAGCTGCGCAGGGATCTCCGGCAGGCAGGTCGACGAGAATACGCCGTCAAAAACACCATCCACGAAGGGCAGGGGGAATTGCAAGTCGTGGCAGATGTATACACCGTCCGGAGAGACGAAGCGGCGGGTGCACAGAAGGTTCAAGAATTGCCCGTCTATGCTTACCACGGTGCGCTGTGCGCCCAGACTCAGCAGCAGGTTCTCGTACACACCGTTGCCGCAGCATAACGACAGCAAGCGCCCGTCAAGCGGAAGTGCCTCGAGTTCCAAAGCCAGCGCGTTGACCCGCGGGGCAAAGAAGCGGGCAGTGTAAAAATCGTCGAGCAGCGGCTGCCCCACCGCCGGGCGAGCCGCGCCACGCAAGCGGTGGTAAACCTTGGCAGCCAATTTCCGCCACCCCTTACGTTGTGGGCCTATGCCTAACGCCTCATACTGGGCGAGATAGCGCACGGCAGCCAAGGCTAGCTGCGCATCGCTGGCTGCTCTGAATTCAAGGTAGCTGCCAAAATGCCCATCCATGAGCGCCGCGGCCAGTGGTATATGGCGAGCGATCCAGGTGCGCAGACCGTTCACATCGTTGCGTTGCAGATGCTTGATCGCAGCGATTTGCAACGGCACGTAGGGCTGGAGATCCTCTTCCGCACCGCCGTAGCCTTTAGCCAGTGAGAGCAACGGGATCCCGTCCACAATTGGAAACTCGAAGCAACGGCAGGCGAGCAGACCGTAGCGGATGCGCTCAACGTCGGCTTCCACCTCCCGACTGAGATGCATCGCCCCTCCACAGTAAGGGCACCGTAACGAGAGAAGGAGGTCGCGCAGCATTACTGTCGTCCCGGCGCTAAACGGTAGATCATCTGTCAGGTCCAAATCGCGGGCAACTCACCCGGCTCCGGCTGCGCGTCCACACCAAGCGTCTGCCGCTCCATTGCCTGATAGTTCGCCGTCGCCTTCGAGACGGCTCTCCGCGAGCTTGAGCCGCCATTTTACCAGAGCAAAGCCGAGGGCAGGAAAGTCATCATTGTCGACGATTGGTGCGTAGGATCAGCAAACGGACGCGCATGGACTCAGGAGGTTGGAAGCCCTTGAAGCGCGTAGGACCTGAGCTTTTGAAGCCGATCGAGCTATTCAGAATCCGAGGTGGCTGGCAGGGGTCGATCATCGCCGCCGACGTAACGCGACGTTAGTGGCGCTGCGTGCGGCAACCTCGCGCAACGAGACAAGGTGCTCAGTGCACTCAGCACTACCACACGCCCGGGTAGCTATCCATGACGAGGTGCTTGCGTTTTCTGGAGATCCATCACTTCATAGGTCGAGGGTTGGGGTGGGTTGGCGTTCATTTGCTCGCCTCCGCGAAGTTGGGAAGGCTCCGCTTCTGGACGCTAGATCAACGATTTGCAGCAGTAGCGAGCGCTTTGCAGTTGCAAAGCTGAGTCGGCTCGCCCGCAGCGGAGATTGTTGGGGTTCCGGCTCCCGCCAGTGTGCGACGGACCTGTGCGCACGCTAATGCGGCTCTTACCGCAGAAATCTGGCTCCTCAGAGATTTCCAGTGCCGCCTCGGAGCGGTTTCGTTGCCGACTGCCTCGCGTCGCCAACCGCGGACATTCACGCTAGCGGCGTATCAGTCGTACTCTTGCCACTCAATGTGCGAGCGATTGGTGATTCCAAGCCGGGCGGAGGTGGAGCGGGAATGTTCCGTGGCGCGCCCATGGTGGCAATTCTCTCTGCGCTTCAACGTGGCCGTCTCCCACAGCGTTCCCGTAGTTCGCATGCACGAAAGCGAAACGGAGGGTGTGATGATGCGATGGGGCCTGGTGCCCTCGGCCGCAAAAGGTGACGTGACTCAAAGCAGCGCCCTGGCACGCAGCGATGCACTGAGCATCGCGGACGCATCGCGCTCCCCGTGGCTTCATGGACAGCGCGGCATCCTGCCGCTCGCCGGCTTTTATGTGTGGCAGCACACCGGCCACCGTCAACCGTACTACGTGCGCTT
>DASTDD010000049.1:0-10713 GCA_035710545.1 Steroidobacteraceae bacterium | reverse complement strand
ACCCACATCGAACAGTCCTCGCAGGTGACGACGTTCTGTTGCGTCCTGTTCGGTCCTTTCGATTCACCCTACAACGCGATCAAGACGACCGAGAACAGCACCACCTGGTCGGTCGCGCCGCGCTGGCACCTCGACCAAAATAACCTGCTGTACGCGCGCGTTTCCACCGGATACCGACCGGGAGGCCCGAATCTGCCGACTCCGACCCTGCCCACGCCACCCAGCTTCGTCTCCGACTCGACTTACAACTACGAGATCGGGCTCAAGTCGTCGCTTCTCGACCGGACGCTCACTTTCGACGTGTCGCTGTTCGACATCCAGTGGAAAAACATTCAGATCCTGAGCATCGTGAACACGCCCACCGGTCCGGTCGGCATCAACGGTAACTCCGGTCGCGCACAAAGCCGTGGCGTCGAGTGGAACCTCGCCTGGGAACCGATCCCGAGTCTGGTTCTCGGCCTGCTGGGCGAGTACACGAATGCGAAGCTGACCGCGGATGCCCCAGGGCTGAATGCGTTCAGCGGCGACAAGCTGCCACACGTGCCGGACGTGAGTGTCACCTTCAATGCCGACTACCGCTGGCATGCCTTCGGCGACTTCTCGGCCTTTGCCGGCGGCTCCTGGAGCTACGTCGGGAAGGCATTCACGGACTTCTCCGCCTCGGTCGGCGTGGTCGAGGCGCATGTGCAGCTGCCTGACTACAACACGTTGAAGCTGGAAGCGGGCCTCGACAACGACCGCTTCAGCTTCGAGGTTTTCGCCACCAACCTCACCAACCAGAAAGGGATCAACGATTACACGAACAGCGGTGGCCCCAACCAGACGGGACTCGCGGCCTTCATCCAGCCGCGCACCATCGGCGCACAGGTCGGCGTGAAGTTCTGAGGATGCCCGGCTCTCGGCGGGCTGCCGAGGGTCGACCGGATCAGTTAAACCACAGTCTCACGTCGTCGACCGCCCGCGTCCAGAGGCCTCCGGCGGCGACCGCTTTGCGGGGCGACAGGGGTACGTGTGTGACCACGTCGCCTGCGGAGTCGGTGATGGTCAGCTCGCCGACGGGCTGATTGGCCCCGAGCGGGGCAACCAGCGGTTCCTTGAACAGACGCGGGGTGCTCTTGAGGGTGGCGGCCTGGCCGCGGCCAACGGTCACGATCACGTTGTAGGGAACCGCGAGGGACACGAAACCGTCCAGGGACTTGTAGACGCGCGGCTTGAGGATGATCTCGCCAGCAGTCTTCACGCGAGTCGTCTCGTAGAACGTGTAGCCGTAGTTCAGCAGCGCGGAGCTCGCATCCTCGCGTGCCTTGACACTCGGCGAGCCCATCACGACGGAGATGAGCCTCATGCCGTTGCGCTTGGCCGAGGTGATGAGGCAGTAGCCCGCGCTGTCGGTGTGGCCGGTCTTCATGCCGTCCACGCTCGGGTCTCGCAGCAGCAGTCCGTTGCGGTTGTGCTGCGTGATGTTGTTCCAGCTGAACTCGCGCAGCCCGTACCATTGATAGTAATCGGGGAACTCGTTGATGAGCGCGTTCGAGAGGATCGCCAGGTCGCGGGCGGTGGTGTAGTGGTTGGGCGAGGGGAGGCCGTCGCTGTTCTCGAAGTGCGAGGCCTTCATGCCGAGGCGCTTGGCATACTCGTTCATCAGCTGCGCGAAAGCGGGCTCGGTGCCGCCGACCTTCTCGGCGAGCGCGATGGTCGCATCATTGCCGGATTGGACGATCATGCCCTTGATCAGCACTTCGGCCGGCACCGAGGTGCCCACCTGCACGAAAGTACGGGAGCCTTCGGACCGCCACGCGTGCTCGCTGATGATGACCGGGTCATTCAGCTTGAGGCGACCTTCCTTGAGGGCCTTGAAGACCACATAGGAGGTCATGAGCTTGGTGAGGCTGGCGGGCTCCACGCGCTCATCGGCGTGATCCTCCGCCAGCACGCGACCGCTGTCGTGGTCCATCAGCAGGTACGCTTTGGCGGTGACTTCAGGTGGCTTCGGAATCGGTGCGGTGGCATGGCTGGTGCCGGCGAGCATCGCCATGGCGATGAGAGCCAGCAGAGCGAAACTGGACGAGCGCAACATCCTTGGAGATCCCCCGAGCGAGCCGAGCAGTTGGAAGGCCGTGATTCTAAGCACTGCAGCCGCCCGAAGATACAGCGCGCGCGGTGACGCTGTTCACAAACACGCGCGCGTGAGATTCGCGATCGCGGAAACGAGCTCGGCCGGATCCACCGGCTTGCTGATGTGCCGCTGGTAGCCGGCCAGCAGGGCGCGTGTTCGATCCTCCCCGCGGGCCAGAGCAGTCAGCGCGATCGCGGGGACTCGACCGGCATCTCCGGGCAGAAGGCGCAGCTGCTTGATCAGGTCGTAGCCGTCCTGCTCCGGCATGCCAATGTCGCTGACGATCACACTGGGAATGCTCTCCGGGTCGACCGCCGCCATGGCCTCAGCCGCCGAGCCTGCCGTGACGACGTGGGCGCCGCACTCTTCCAGGACTCGTCGCGCGAGAGAACGGGCATCCGCCTCGTCATCCACCACCAGGATGCGCAGGCCTGTGAGCGCCGGAGCGGGGTATGGGCTGCTCAATGCCTCTCGCGCCATGTTGTCCGTGTCCGCAGCAGGCTCGGCGGTCGCGGTGACCTGCGTCGGCGCGGCAAGGGGCAGAAGAACCGTGAAAGTTGCGCCCTGTCCCTCGCCAGCGCTGTGCACGCTCACCGTGCCTCCGTGCATCTCGACGAGATTCTTCACGATCGACAGGCCCAGCCCGAGACCGCCGTGATGGCGAGTCGTGGAGGCGTCGGCCTGGCGGAAGCGATCGAATACGAACGGCAGGAACTCAGGCTTGATTCCCTGTCCCGAGTCGGAGACGGAGATCTGCGCCTGACCGCCGCTCTCGCGCAGCTGCACCTGGACGCGGCCAGCGCGCGGTGTGAACTTGAGTGCGTTGGCCAGCAGATTCCACGCGACCTGCTGGAGTCGGCCGGGGTCTGCGTTCACGAGGCTCGTGGCCTCGAAACTGGTCGCGATGAGGATTCCCCTGGCGTCCGCAGTGGGGCGCACTGCCGCTACCGCGGCTTCGATCACGCGCGCGAGGTCCGTTTTCTGCATCTCGAACAGGAGCTTTCCGGAGAGAATGCGGCTCATGTCGAGCAGGTCCTCGATCATCTGGGCCTGCAGCTTGGCATTGCGCTCGATGACCTCCACACCCTGTGTGATCGTCTCGGGCCGCCGGTCCCGGCCCAGGATGCTGGCCCACCCCACGATCGCATTCAGGGGCGTGCGCAACTCATGGCTGAGGGTGGCGACGAATTCGTCCTTGAGCCGCGTGGCCCGCTCCGCCTCGGAGCGCGCCACGCGTTCGCTGACCAGCAGGGATTCACGGTATTCTTCCGCGCGGCGCCGCTCGGCGATTTCCTTTTCGAGCATCCGCCGCCGCTCATCGAAGCGGCGGCTGATCTTCGCGGCCGCGCCCACCAGCAGCAGACTCAACACCACGGTTGCCGCCAACACTGCCTCACTGGAAAGCCGCGCCTGATGCTCCTGCTCGCGGCGCAGCTCGAGGAGCCGGCGCTGAACGGCCTCGAGCTCCGCCGAGTCGCGCTGAAAGGCGGCCATCAGCCGCCTGCCCTCGCCTTGCGAGAGCATCGTGATGGCCCAGGGGTGCTTGCCCTCCCGGCTGGCGTGAACCAACTGCTGCAGCTCGTCCAGCTTGGCCCCTGCCAGCCTCTCCAGGTGCTCGATCGCGCTCTGGGTCGCCGGCTCGTTGGCGCTCAGGCGGCGCAGCTCGGTCAAGGACAGCTTGATCTGTGCGATGCTGGCATCGTACTGCGTGAGATAAGTGACATCGTGGGTCAACAGATAGCCGCGCTGGTTGGTCTCGGTATCGATCAGAGCAGTGTTGAGATCCCCCAGAGTCTGCAGAACGTCATAGGATCGTTGCACCCGCGCGCTTGAAGAGGCGAGCGCGGACAGCTCGCCGTAGCTGACAACGCCGATCGCGAGGATGAGGATCAGCACCCCTGCGAATGCGAGGAAGGCCAGCGTGCGGGGGCGAGATTGCGACATGCTGCCGTCCTCTGAACGTCAGTCCGTAACCAGCCGCGCGTTCGGGAAGCCGAGCGAGCTCAGGCGAGCCGCGAGCTGATCGAATTCCGCAACGGTGCTGATCGGGCCGACCCGCACCCGATACAGCTGCGGCTTGCCGTCCAGCGGCGTCGCCACAAAGGCGCTTCCGAGACCCCCCGCGTGCAGCCGATGCAGGGCCCTGGTGGCGTTACGCTCATCGGCAAAAGCCCCGGCCTGCACGTAGAGCACGGGAGGTGGTGACTGGGCAGTGCGCGTGAGCGTGTCCGGCTCCTGCGGCGTGATCGCCTTGACTTCGACCAGCGTCGTGCCGTCGCGCAGCATGTCCAGCTTGGCCGCTGCGGTATAGGACAGGTCGATGAGACGATTGGCCACGAAGGGCCCCCGATCGTTTATTCGGACCACCACACTGCGCCCGTTGCGCAGGTTGGTAACCCGCGCGTACGTGGGCAACGGCAACGTCTTGTGCGCGGCGGTCATCGCGTACATATCGTAGCGCTCGCCGCTGGAAGTGTTCTCGCCGTGGAATGTTGGTCCATACCACGAAGCGACGCCGCGCTCGTCATAGCCGTCGGCGTTTGCCAAAACGACGTACCGCTTGCCGAGCACATTGTAGAACGGCGGATTGCCATGAGCGCTGTGAGGCTCCCATCGGGGAACGGCGTCGGGGATCGAGTCCACGCGGGCGGGCGGCGGAGGCAGCGGCGCCACCGGCTCTGGAGGTGCCGGAGGAAGAGGTCGAGGAGCTCCCGCGCAAGCCGCGAGCAACACCCCACAAACGGCGCCAACGGTGAGCCGCGTCAAGGCGACGGTCGGCGAACACGCGGGTTTCACGACCCGGTGCTCTTCACACGCTGGGAAACGGCCTCGGCGAGATCATGTACCGCCATCGCGTAGCGCGCACTGTGGTTGTAGCGGGTGATGACGTAGAAATTCCGGAATCCCACCCGGTAGGCCGGGCCGTTTTCCTGTTCCGCGGAGAGCAGCACGGCCGGCGTGGCCCCCGGCTGATCCGTCTGGGTCTGGACCCCTTCGGCATTGAGACTGTCCACCGTCTCGTTGAGCTCGAGGTTGTGCGGGTCGATATGAAAATTCGGGTCCGGCTCGAGTCTGGCCTCGGCCAGCACAGGAGCACCGGGCTCCCACCCCTGGGCGACAAAGTAGTTGGCGATGCTGGCGAGCACATCGCTCCAGTCCGACCACAGGTCGCGCCGCTTGTCGGTGTTGGCATCCACGGCATACAGCCGGTAGCTCGAGGGCATGAATTGCGGCGCCCCCATGGCGCCGGCGTACGAGCCGAGTGTCGTCAGCGGATCGATCCGCTCCTCGGAGGTCAGCAGCAGGAACTGCTCGAGCTCGCCGCGGAAATAATCGCTCCGCGGGGGATAGTCGAACGCAAGCGTCATCAGCGAGTCGAGCACGCGGTAGCTGCCCGTCAGCCGGCCGTACTTGGTCTCGACACCGACGATTGCGACGAGATACTCGGCCGGTACACCGCGTTCTGCGGCGACCCGAGCCAGCACGTCGCGATGATCGAGATAGAACTGCGCGCCCTCCGCGATCCGCTCTTCCGTTAGGAAGCGGTCGTGGTACTGCCACCAAGGGGTCACCTTCTCGGCGGGCCGCGTCATGATCTCGAGGATCTTTGGCTGTGGCTCCGCCTTCGCGAGCAGGCGCAGCACCCTGCGTCGGTTCAGCGCATCGCGTGCCACGACATCGTTGACGAACTCCACGATCTCCGCGCGCTTGAGATCGAACTTCGGCCCACGGGAATGATGTGGGGCGCTGGCATGCCGGATATGTGCCCGCCCCGCGTGGGCCTGCTGCACGCTCAGCGGCGCAAGCAGGAGCAGCAGACAGGTCAGAAGGTAGCGGCGCGGATTCACTACGAGCTGACGAGCTTTCGGTGGGAGTAGAGCGCCATGAGAATACCGAAGCCCGCGAGCAGGGTCACCACCGAGGTTCCGCCGTAGCTGACGAGCGGCAGCGGCACGCCGACGACCGGCAGCAGGCCGCTCACCATTCCGGCATTGATGAACACGTACACGAAGAAGGTCAGCGCCAGGCTCCCGGCCAGCAGCCGCGAGAACGTGTCCTGGGTCTGGGTCGAGAGGTACAGTGCGCGGCCGACGACGAACAGATAAAGCAGCAGCAACAGGCCGAGACCGAGCAGCCCGAACTCCTCGCCCACCACGGCAAAGATGAAATCCGTGGAGCGCTCGGGCAGGAAGTCGAGCTGCGCCTGGCTGCCATGCATCCAGCCCTTGCCGAACACGCCGCCGGAGCCGATGGCAATGGTTGACTGGATGATGTGATAGCCGGCACCCAGCGGATCGGTCTGTGGATCGAGGAAGGTGAGCACGCGCTTGCGCTGGTAGTCGTGCATGAAGCTCCAGCCGAACCAGGCGCCGATCACTGCCAGGGTCGCCAGGGCCGCCATGATCCTGCCCGAAAGCCCCGCCATGACGATGACGAGGGCGCCGGCTATGGCGATCAACGCCGCGGTGCCGAGGTCCGGCTGGATCGCCACCAGCCCAACCGGGAAAAGGATCACGAGCGAGAGTATCAGCAGCGCCCACCAACTCGGCGGCAGCGGCCGCTCGTGCAGGAGCCAGGCGCAGGTCATGGGCACCGCGAGCTTCATCAGCTCGGAGGGCTGGAAGCGTACGACTCCCAGATCGAGCCAGCGCTGGGCGCCCTTGCCGATGTGCCCGGTGGCGTACACCACCAGCAGCAGCAGGATGCCCACGCCATACAGCCACGGTGAGCTGCGTCGCAGGAAATTGGGATTCACCTGAGCCAGTACGAGCATCGCCACGGTGCCGAGCGCCAGGCGACCGAGCGTGCGCAGCACCGTGCCGATGTTCTGGCCGGAGGCGCTGTACAGGATGATGAGTCCGTAGACCGACACCAACGCCAGGCCGATGATCAGCGGGCCATCGAGCTTCAGTGCGAACAGCACGCGGGCCGCGCCTGTCAGCGTGCGGCGTGTGCGCGATCCCGATGTGATTTCGTCGTAGATCATGTTGGTGTGCAGGTCCCGCAGCTAGCCGGCCCGTTCTCCCGGTTGTGAAGCGGGCTGCTCCGGCACCGTGGCCCGCTTTTGCTCCGGAGTCGGGGCGAGCGGGGCCTCTGGAGGCGGGGCCGCGGGCACGGGCACCGTGGACGGAGTCGGGGAGGGCTCGGCCGGTGAGCCCGGCAACGGCGCCTTGAGCTTGCCGTCGGGGCCCAGCAAATAGGCATCGAGCACCTTGCGGGCGATGGGTGCGGCGGCACTCGCTCCGGCTCCGCCGTTCTCCTGCAGAACGGCCACCGCGATTCGCGGCGAATCGGCCGGAGCGAAGGCGATGAACCAGGAGTGATCGCGCAGCCGCTCATCGATCAGCTTCGCGTTGTAGTGCTCGTTCTGAGCGACCGTGTAGACCTGCGCCGTGCCGGTCTTGCCGCCGAAGATGTACGGCGCGTGCGCTCCGATCGCCGCTGCGGTGCCGCGCTGGGTCACACCGATCATTCCGTGAACGACACGGTCCCAATCCTCCTGGCTGACGCCGGTGATCTGGCCTTCGAAGACCGGTTTCAGGCGCTGTACCTGTCCGCTCAGCGGATCGCGCAAGCCGGTGACCAGGCGCGGCTTCCAGATCTTGCCGCGCGTGCCCATGATGCCGGCGTAATGGGCGAGTTGCAGGGGCGTGACCAGCAGATAGCCCTGGCCAATGCCCATGTTGACCGTCTCACCCGGAAACCAGAGCTGGTCCGCGGGCCGGGCAAAAGCCTTGGCCTTCCACGCCCGCGAGGGAAGCAGGCCCGACTTCTCCCCCCCGACGTCGATGCCCGTCGGCGAGCCGAATCCGAACGGCGCCATGAACGTCGAGATCCGGTCCACACCCAGTGTGTTGGCGAGGCCGTAGAAGTAGACGTCGCAGGAGTGAGCGATCGCGTCATCCAGATCCACGTAGCCATGATGCTCGTTGTGGTACTCGCGGAAGATGTGCGCACTACCCGGCAGGTGGAACGAGCCGGCGCAGAAGTGCTTCTGCTCCGGGTCAACCATGTGGTACGTGAGGGCGGCCAGCGCGATGACCGGTTTGACGGTGGACCCCGGAGGGTACGTGCCGCGCAGGGCGCGGTTGAATAGCGGCCGGTCGATGTCTTCCTGCAGGGAGCGATATTCGGCGGAGGTGATGCCCCGGCCGAACATGTTGGGGTCGAAGCCAGGCAGGCTGACGAGGGCGATGATGTCGCCGTTGTTGGGATCCAGCGCGACAACCGCGCCGCGATGTCCGGCGAGGGCCGTCTCCGCCACGCGCTGGACGCTCAGGTCGACCGAGAGCAGCACATCATCGCCGGCGGTGGGCGGCTTGGTGCGCAGGTTGGCGGCGAATACACCCTCGTGCTCGACCGAGCGGCCCTGTGCGTTGACCAGGATCTCGCGAAAGCCGTTGGTGCCGTGCAGCTGACTTTCGTAGGCGCTCTCGACACCGAGCTTGCCAATGAGCGTCGTGCCTGCATAGGCAGCGCGATCGATGTGCGCGAGGTCCTGTTCGCTGATGGCACCGACGTACCCCAACGCGTGCACGGCCAGCGGACCGCCGGGATACCAGCGGGTCTGGCGCGTCTTGATGTCCAGCCCGGGGAACTCGAATCGCCGGACCGCGAAGGTCGCCACATCCTCGTCCGACATTCGCAAGCGGATTGGAACGCTGTCGAAGGTACGCCGGGACTTGATGGTACGGACCAGCTCGTCGATCTCGTCCGACCGCAGAATGCCAAGCGATACCAGCGACTTGAGGGTCGCTCGCAGGTCGGGAACCTCTTCCGGAATGAGCTCGAGCTGGTAGGCGGGCGTCTCGGCCGCAATGTCCTCGCCATGGCGGTCCAGGATCAGGCCGCGCGCGGCGGGGATCGGCTCGGTGCGGACCCGGTTGCCCTGCGAAAGATCGGTGTAGTAGTCGTGACGGATCACCTGCAGCAGAAACAGCCGCCCCAGCAAGCCGATGGTCAGAAGCGCGATGCACGCGCCGGCCAGCAGCGCGCGTTGATCGAAGAGGCGCTGCTCGCTCCAGTGGTCCTTGATGTGTACGCCGCGTGCCATGCCCGAAGAAGTCCTGAGTGCTCAGCGTCTGTCGCTGGTGGCGGCGAGTACGGCGGCCACGGGCGCCCACAATATCGCCCCCGACACTGTATGGGTCCAGCGCAGCGGGTTGGTGATCGGGTGGCCGCTCCAGCCATCGATGGCGAACAGGACAAACTCGTACGTCACCAGCGCTGCGAAAACTATCAGGGATTGCTGAAAGGCGGGCTTGGAGCGGATCTTCTGATGCTCACGGATTGTGATGTAGGTCACAAGACACAGAGCGAGCGCGTGCTCGCCCAGGACCGGCCCCTGAAATACATCCAGCATCAGGCCGGCGAAAAACCCCAGAGCGATGCCGCCCGCGCGGGGCGCGGAGATGGACCAGAAGAGGACGGTGAGCACGAGGAACGCAGGCCGGACCAGACTGAGCCAGGGGGGCAGCGGCAGCACAGTCAGAATCAAGGCCACCACTGCGGTAATCACCATGCGCACACGGGATTGGCCGTTCATTGTGGTTCCGCTGCACGGCTGGAGGGTGGCTTCGGGGGAGCCGGCTGAGGCGGCACCGCAGCGGGCCTGCTCGCCGGTGGCGGTGTCGGGGCAGATCTCGGTCCGGGCGCCGGTGCCGTGGCGGGCTTCGAGCCGGCGGAGGGTGCCGCGGTCCCGGCCCCCGGCGCCGAGGCGGCCTTCGAACCAGTGTTGGGTGCGGCGGTCCCGGGCGCCGTTGCGGGGGGATGCGGAGCCGGTTGGGGCTGCATCTTCGCGTTACCGGTGCGAGCGTCGCCCGATGCAGCCACAGCCGGCGCCGCCGGGTGGCCCACCCTGAACCACACGAGCATGACTTCCCTGTCGGTATCCATCCGGGCAAAGGGTATTGCGCGCACCTGCGCCAGAGGCTGGACCGCGTCACGGTGCACCTCGGCAACGCGGCCCACGGGATAGCCTGCGGGGAAGACGCCGCCGAGCCCGGATGTCAGGAGCCGATCTCCGACTTTGATGTCCGCGTTAGCGGGAAGGTACGGGAGCGCAAGCGAGGCGGCATCACCCGTACCGACGGCGATCGTCCGCTGTCCCGTCCGTTCAATCTCGACCGGGACCGCATGCTCCGGGTCGGTGATCAGGATGACCTCCGCGCTCCAGGGTCCCACATGGGTCGTCTGTCCGAGAAGCCCGGAGTCGTCCATGACCGCTTGTCCCTTGAAGACGCCATTGACGGTACCGCGGTCGATCAGCACGCGCTGGCGCAGGTTGTTGAGCTGGATGTCCACGATCTCGGCGACCAGCCATCGTTCGGCCACCGCAGGCAGCGCCCCCTGCAGCCCTCGCAATTGATCGTTCTCGTGCGCGAGCGCCTCGAAGCGCATTGATCGCAGCTCGAGCTCGCGCAGATGTACCAGCAGCCGTGCGTTCTCGGCGCGGAGCTCGTCCCGCGTCTCGATGCTCTCCTTGAGCCATTGCCAGGCGGTGGTGGGGGAGCTGACCGCGAGCTGGATGGGGTACACGGTGGCCTGCAGGACGTAGCGCACGCGCTCCAGCCACTGGCCGCGCTGGTCCAGGAACA
>DASTDD010000048.1:0-20833 GCA_035710545.1 Steroidobacteraceae bacterium | reverse complement strand
TGAGGCAGACAGGCAGGGGCTCGAGCGCCTCGCTGCGATTTTCGTGACTGCCAGCCGCGCAACACCATGACCGACACCCGGGAAAGTGTCAGCGGCACCACCAGAGGGTTCGCCGCCAGCATCGCTGCGTTCGCGATGTGGGGCGCTTTCCCTCTTTATTTCCATGCTCTTTCCGAGGTATCGGCCTTTCAGGTGATCGCACACCGGGTGTTGTGGTCATGCGTGTTCGTCCTGGTGTGGATGAGTATCCGCGGGGAGCTTGCGACGCTGCGCGCGGTGATGGGCAATCGCGGTGCGCTCGGGCGCCTCGTGATCACCGCTATCCTCATCACCATCAACTGGACGGTCTACGTCTGGGCAGTCATCACGGGGCATGTGGTGGAAGCCAGTCTCGGCTATTTCACCGGCCCGCTCGTGAACGTGCTGATGGGAGTCGTGCTGCTCTCGGAGAGACTTTCCAGGATGCAGTGGACGGCGATCGCACTGGCGGCTTCGGGTGTTATTTACCTGACCATCATGGCGGGCAGCCCGCCATGGATCGCGCTCACCCTCGCATTCTCCTTCGGGACCTATGGCCTGCTGCGCAAGGTCGTGCAAGTGGAGGCGCTGCCGGGCCTTGCGATGGAGACGGTGGTGCTGTTGCCCTTCGCTGTCGCCTTCCTCCTGTGGTGCGAGCACGCGGGAACCGGCGCGCTGGGACACTCGGGGCCGGCCATCGATGCGCTGCTCATCGGGAGCGGCCCAGTGACCGCGATCGGTCTGTTCCTGTTTGCCTACGGCACCCGCCGGCTACCCTACTCGACCGTCGGCATCCTCCAGTACATCGCACCCACTGGCCAACTCCTGTGCGGCATCCTGGCTTTCCATGAGCCGTTCGAGAAGGTGCGCGCGACCGGATTCGCGCTCATCTGGCTGGCGCTGCTGCTGTATACCACGGAGGGTTTCCGGCTCTCGCGCAAACAGCAGCGCGTGTTTGCTGGTTAGAATTGGCTGAATTCGCCTAACCCGGGCTCCCCGGGAAATCTCGCGTCTTGGTCGACCGTGATCACTTGCCAATGGGGGCAAGCGAGATTTCACGGGGTGGGCTCGGCGAATTCAGCCGGCCATACCGAATGATGGCTCGCCCCGCGCGGGCAAAAAAACGTGGTTCTTGCCCGCGAAAAGCCGGCCAGTTGGGCAACAGGGAAGTGTAGGCGCGGCGTTACTGCTTGGCGCGCGAGACGTACTCGCCGGTGCGCGTGTCGATCCGCAGCACCTCTCCCTCGTTGATGAAGAGCGGCACACGCACCACCGCACCGGTCTCCAGCTTCGCCGGCTTCTGACCACCGGTCGCCGTATCGCCGCGCAAACCCGGATCGGTCTCGATGACCTTCAGCTCGATGTGGGGCGGCGGAGTGACCACCAGCGGCACGTTGTTCCAGAGCGTCACGATGCAGACGACGCCATCCTTGAGCCACTGCGCACCCTCGCCGACGGCATTCTTGTCAGCGGTGTACTGCTCGAAGCTCTCCGGCACCATGAAATGCCAGAACTCCCCGTCCTGGTAGAGGTACTGCATCTCCGTGTCCTGCACGTCCGCCGCCTCGAGGGACTCGCCGGAACGGAACGTGCGCTCGATCGTGCGGCCCGTGCGCAGGTTGCGCACTTTGATGCGGTTGAAGGCCTGCCCCTTGCCGGGCTTGACGAACTCGTTCTCGACGACGGAGAACGGATCGCCATCGAGCAGGACCTTCATCCCGCCGCGTATTTCGCTGGTTGTGTAGCTGGCCATGGGATTGATCGGGACGAGCCGTAGGGGGACCCCACAGGGGGCCGCGTATGATAGCGGCAACCACCCCCACTCGCCAGCACGGGGCCGGAAAAGCGAACTGGCGCATGGGGACGCCCGGGAGGCCGGTGCTAGAATCCCGCCCCATTTTGGGCTCCGGCCGCCAGGAGGCTGCATTGACCGAGCAGAACGCGGTACCGCTCATTGTGCTCAGCTCCGCGCGCGATCCGGTGGAGGTGATCAACAGCACTTTACGGCGCGCCGGGCAGCCCGTTCACTGCACGTGGATTCCGGCGTTGCGCGATCTCGCCGATGCGCTCACTCAGATCAACCCCGAGCTGCTGATCCACGTCGTCGCCTCTGGCGAGGAGCTGCAGCCGGCCATCGCGGTGCGCGATCAGGTGGCGCCCAGTGTTCCCGTGATCGGACTCGGCGAGGTGGCCGATGAAGGCCGCATCGGGCAGGCGCTGCAGGCGGGCGCGCGCGATTTCGTCTCGTTCGCAAATCCGGGCCGCCTGCAGGCGGTCATGCTGCGCGAGCTGCGCTCGTTTCGTCTCGAGCGCGCTCTGAGCAGCACACTCAAGTCCGCTCGCGATGCGCGCAGCCAGCTGGAGACGGTGCTGCAGCGTTCGAACGATGCGATCGTCCAGGTCCAGGAAGGCATCGTCGTGGACGCCAACCCCTCCTGGCTCGAGCTGTTCGGCTTTGCCGAAAGCCTCGTCGGCCAGCCCATCATGGACCTGTTCGATGAGGCGACCCAGCCGGCACTCAAGGGTGCCCTGGCCGCCTGTCTTCAGGGCCGCTGGAGCGATCACACACTCAAGGTCAACGCGATGCTGGCTGACGGGAGCTCGTTGCCCGTGGAGGTCGTGTTGGCGCTCGGTGATCATGACGGCGAGCCCTGCGTTCGCCTGGTGGTCCCCTCGACACAGCGCGACGAGCGCAAGCTCGCCGAGCATCTGCACGAGGTCGTGCGTTCCGATTCCTCGACGGGCTTTCTCCATCGGCGCGAGCTGCTCGAAGCGCTGAACCAGCGTCTCGCAAGCCCCTCGCCCGGAGGAATGCGCTGCCTGACGATCGTCAAACTCGACAAGTTCGGCTCCATCGAGCGCGACGTGGGGGCGAGCGCCAGCGAGGAGGTGCTGATGGAGTTTGCGAAGCTCCTGAAGGAAGCGCTGCACCCGAAGGAGATCGTCGGACGCTTCGGCGGTGTGAAGTTTCTTGTCCTTCTCGAGCGCGGCAACGAGCACGACGTGGAGGCCTGGGGCGACCAGCTCCTGGCCCGGGTTCAGAAGCACGTGTTTCGCGTTCGGGACAAGACGGTCGCCGTCACGTGCACCGTCGGATTCTCTGTGGTGGCCGCCGGCAAGGCGAACCTGGATGCGCTGATCGCCGATGCGCTGGAGGCGTGCCAGAAGGGGCGCCACCGTGGCGGCAACCAGACGGTCACCTCAGACAAGGCGGACGCCGACACCCGCGTGCAGTCTTATGACAAGGTCTGGGTCAAGCACATCAAGGCCGCACTCATGGAGAACCGCTTCCGGCTGGTACAGCAGCCGGTCGCGAGCCTGCAGGGCGAAGACCCGGGAATGTTCGATGTCCTGGTCAGGATGATCGACCTGCAGGGCAAGGAGGTGCTGCCCTCGGAGTTCATGGCGGCCGCCGAGCGCAACGATCTGCTCAAGAACATCGATCGCTGGGTCGTGGGCGCCTCGCTATCCTTCGCCGCCCAGCGCAAGCCAGGATGCCTGTTCGTGCGTCTGTCGAAGGATACCGCCAAGGACGGCACGTTCGTGGACTGGCTGGACAACCACGTCCGCGCCAGCCGCGCCGATCCCCAACGGCTGTGCTTTCAGATAACCGAGGAGATTGCCTCCACCTACATGGCGGAGGTGAAAGCGCTGGCGACGGTGCTTCGCAAGCGGGGACTGCGATTCGCCCTGGATGGCTTCGGGTCCGGACGCGACCCGAAGGGTCTGCTCGATGCCGTGCCGCTGGATTTCGTGAAGATCGACGGCGCCATCGTGCAGGGACTCACCGGCGACCAGCAGCTGCAGCAGCGGGTGCGCCTGCTCGTCGAGCAGGCCGCCAGGCGCAAGGTCGAGACCATCGCCGAGCGCGTCGAGGACGCCAACACCATGGCCGTCCTGTGGCAGATCGGCGTGCAGTACATCCAGGGCTATTTCGTGAACGAGCCCGAGGAAGTGGTTCTGCGCGCCGAGAAGTGACCGTTTGCTCAGGCCGCAAAAGCCATGCCTTCGCGGCCGGAAACAAATGCGATGTCCGAAAAAGCGCCACCGGGGCCCCCACGAAAGCGAGCGTCCTAGCGGTCGGCCAGCGCCGAACGAAAGATGTTGCTCGATTTCGTGGGGTGGTCTCGCAGGCGACTTTTCCAATTTAGAAGTTCAAGCCCAGTCCCAGATCAAACCGGTTGAAGTCGCTGTTGACGTCGAACCACTGGTAGTCCGCCTTGAACACCACGTGCGGCGTCACATAGAAGTTCGCGCCCACGGTCCACACGCGATCATGACCCAGCGGCCACCTGCCGAAGTCCCCCGGAGAATCCGAGAGCGGGATCGAGCCCGTTGGAATCACCGGAGCCGCGCCGGAGTAGCGCGAGCCCATGTCGTAGCGCTCCCAGCGCACGAACGGGTTCAGCCGATACTCACCCTGCTCCCACACACCGTATGCGGCCTGCAGGAAGTAGCCATAGAAGGCTGACGGAATCGGGTTCGGCGAGCCGGGGTTGGCCAGGTTGGCGGCGGCCACCTCACTGATCGTGCCCCTTGCGTAGAGCGCCGAAAGATCGAACTTGCCCGGCGTCCAGCGTGTATGACCCTCCCACAGCGTCACGCGCGGATCGCCCGCGGAGCCCGCCACGGGCACGGCCTTGCCCGTCATGATGGCCCCGCCTGCATCCAGCCCCGGCAGACCGAAGTAGTTCAACGAGACGTACTGCGAGAGGTGGCGGCCGTTGGCCAGCGCCAGCTCCTGATGGCTCGCCTGCAGCGGCGCGACGCCGCTGTCCTCGAGCTCGAGTGCGGTCGTGTAGGGAGGAAACGCGGGCGCAAACTCCCACTTCGAGAGGTCCACGCCGGTCGTGAGTCCCGCGCTCCAGCTCAGCCCCAGGTCGGTGTTTCCGTGCAGGCTCAGCCCGCCCTCGCGCCAGGTGCTGGGAATGATCAGCGTCTCGACGAAGTTGCGCTGGACCCCGTAGAAATTCGTCGGCTCATGGTGCTCGTTGAGCAATCCGAACGGCATCAGGAACAGCCCCGCGCGCAGGCCGACGCCGTCGGTGAGCTGCCGGTCGAGGTAGAACTGCTCGACCTCGAATTCACCCGGGTCATCGGCGGATGCCACGGCATGCTCCACCTCGTACTCGGAGTTGAATTCCGTGCGGTCATCGAAGTGATAGCCGATCCCGAACACGGCGCGCGCGAGATCGACTTGCGTGCGGCTCGCATCGTGGGTGGGCCGGTTGTAGTACACCTCGCCATAACCCCACAGTCGTAGGTTGCTCAGCGCGGCGAGACCATAGCCGCCGGGCTGAGCCCCCGGGAGGCTGCTGGTGGCCGTGGCGGAAGCCTCCGGGCTCGGGCCCTGTGACGGGAGGGCCGATGCCTGCGCAGGCAGCGCGGAGGTCTGTGACGGCAGCGCGGAGGTCTGTGACGGCAGCGCAGAGGTCTGTGACGGCAGCGCAGAGGTCTGCGATGGGAGCGCCGATGTCTGCGTGCCAGAGGCGGAGTCGGTTTGCGGAGCCGCCGGGCCCGGAAGCGCTGCGACCTGCGGCGAGCCCTGTTGTGGGGTGGCGCGCTGCAGAGCCAGCTGCTGCCGGGATACCTGCTCTTCGAGCTGTTGCTGCCTGTGCTGCAGCTGTTGATTCTGATCGGCGAGCTGCTTGAGCTGTGCGAGCACTCCCTGCAGTTGGGTTTGCAGTGCGTGAATCTCCCGTTCCTGACCCTCACGGCCGGCCGCCGTTGCAACACCGGTCACACTCAGCGCGCAGAGTGTCAGCAGCACCGAGCGCATGAGCGCTCCTCCGGGACGCTTCCGATGGAGGCTGACGTTCAAAGGGGAAAGGCAAGCGCTCATGGGACGGATCCTCGAGTGGGCGAATCGGCAGTCATGGCGGCCGACTGACATTGAGCGGGCCGGTTGTAGGCGGATGGATTGCTCGGGGCTCACGAAGGGTTGCGCCGCCTGTGCGGCACACGCCGGATCTGCCGCTTGTCGCTTATGCGAGTACGAATGTTAACGAGAACGATTCTCATTAGCAACTTAGGGGCGACCCCAACGTCTGGGTCCGCGGACGCATTCCAGCAGCGCCGCGTACCCGCAGAACTTGCTGCGGTCAGCCGGCTGGCGCGGGGGGCAGCTCGACCTCGAGGCGCTCGATCTCGCGCCATCCCCGCGGCAGCACGCTGCCGCGCTGCGCCCGCTGGCCGCGATAGTCCTTGAGCTCACTCCAGCTGAGCGTTTTCTGCTTCTCGGCGGTCCACAGGATCAGCTTGCCGCCGGGCGGCACCACGGCCACGGCCTTGAGCATCTCCTCGCGCGCCGCGGCCTTCTTCGAGGGAATGTCGAACAGCTTGTTGCCTTTGCCGCGCGGCATCTCCGGAACGTCCTTGACATCGAACGCGAGCATCTTGCCTTCGCTGCTGACGGCGATGAGCAGCGACTCCATGGACGGGACGAACGCAGGCGCCAGCGCATGAGAGTTGGCCGGCACGTTCAACACGGTTTTGCCGGCCCGCCGGTCCGTGATCAGATCCTTCAGGCGCACGGTGAATCCGTAGCCGGCATCGCTCGCCAGCAGCCACAGGTCCTCCGCTTCGCCCATGATGACGCCGGCAAACTTGGCGCCATCAGGCGGATTGAGTCGCCCGGACAGCGGCTCGCCCTGCCCGCGCGCCGAGGGCAGCGAGTGAGCCGGCAGCGAGTAGGTTCGCCCGGTGCTGTCGAGAAATACCGACGGCTGCAGGCTGCGGCCGCGCGCGGCGGACTGGAATGCATCGCCGCCCTTGTAGGAAAGGCTGCGCGGATCGATCTCGTGCCCCTTGGCCTGGCGGACCCAGCCTCCGGTGGACAGCACGACCGTGACCGGCTCGTTGGGGATCAGCGCGGTCTCGTCGATTGCCTGGGCGGCCTCGCGCTCCACGATCTTCGTGCGCCGGTCATCGCCGTATTTCTGCGCGTCCTCGGCAATCTCCTTCGCGACCAGCTTGCGCAGCCGCGCCTTGCTCTTCAGCAGTGCTTCGAGCTCCTCCTGCTCCGCGGCGAGCGCCTTCTGCTCCTCGCGGATCTTCATCTCCTCGAGCTTCGCGAGGTGGCGCAGCTTGGTCTCGAGGATCGCCTCGACCTGCTCTTCCGAGAGCTTGAATCGCTTCATGAGCACCGGCTTGGGCTCATCCTCGCGGCGAATGATGCGGATCACCTCATCGAGATTCAGGTAAACGGCCAGCAGACCCGCGAGGATGTGCAGGCGGCGGGTCACCCGCTCGAGGCGGTGCTGCAGGCGCCGGGTGACCGTGGCGATGCGGAACTCGAGCCACTCGCCCAGGATCGCTTTCAGACCCATCACCTTCGGGCGTCCATCGAGCCCGATGATGTTGAGGTTGACCCGATAGCTGCGCTCCAGATCGGTGGTGGCGAACAGGTGGTTCATCACCTCCACCATGTCCACGCGGCTGGAACGCGGAAGGATCACCAGGCGGGTGGGATTCTCGTGATCCGACTCGTCGCGGATGTCGTCCACCATGGGCAGTTTCTTCGCACGTATCTGCTCGGCAACCTGCTCCTGGATGCGCCGGCCCGACACCTGGAAAGGCAGCGCCGTGATGACGACGTTGTCGTCCTCGATTTCGTAGGTGGCACGGGCCTTGAAGGCACCCACGCCCTTCTCGTAGAACTCCTTGAGATCCGAGCGCGGGGAAACGATTTCCGCCCCGGTCGGCAGATCCGGGCCCTTCACGTGCTTCAGCAGCGCGGCGGTGGTCGCCTCCGGGTCTTCCAGCATGTGGATACAGGCAGAGGCAATCTCACGCAGGTTGTGCGGCGGAATGTCCGTCGCCATGCCGACGGCGATTCCCGATGTGCCGTTCAACAGCAGATTCGGCAAGCGCGCCGGCAGGACCACGGGCTCTTCGAGCGTTCCATCGAAGTTGGGCTGCCAGTCGACCGTCCCATGACCCAGCTCGGACAGCAACACCTCGGCGTAGCGTGTCAGCTTCGCCTCGGTGTACCGCATCGCTGCGAATTCCTTCGGGTCGTCCTGCGAACCCCAGTTTCCCTGCCCGTCCACGATGGTGTACCGGTACGAGAATGCCTGCGCCATGAGCACCATGGCCTCGTAGCAGGCGCTGTCGCCATGCGGATGGAACTTGCCGATGACGTCACCGACGGTTCGCGCCGACTTCTTGTGCTTGTTCACCGAAGCGAGGCTCAGCTCGCTCATCGCGTAGATGATCCGGCGTTGCACCGGCTTGAGGCCGTCGCCGAGCGCCGGCAGCGCGCGATCCAGGATGACGTACATCGAGTAGTCCAGATACGCCTTCTCGGTGAACAGCCGCAGCGGCTGCTTCTCCACGCCTTCGAAGTTCAGTTCGTCCTGCATACTCAGACCTGCACGTCGGCCAGGTTACCCTTCTCCTCGAGCCACTCCCGGCGGTCCGAGGCGCGTTTCTTGGCAAGCATCATGTCCATCATGGTATCGGCATCGTCCTTCGCATCGACGGTGAGCTGCACCAGGCGGCGCGTGCTCGGATCGATCGTGGTTTCGCGCAGCTGGCTGGGATTCATCTCACCGAGGCCCTTGAAACGAGTCACCGTGGCCCTGGTGCGCGAGTTCTGCGCCTCGATGCGCTTCAGAGTTGCATCGCGCTCGGCGTCATCGAGGGCGTAGAACACTTGTTTCCCGGCGTCAATGCGATAGAGAGGCGGCATTGCCACATACACGTGCCCCTCGAGAACCAGCTTGCGGAAATGACGCAGGAACAACGCACACAACAGTGTCGCGATGTGCTGACCGTCGGAATCGGCATCCGCGAGTATGCAGACCTTGAAATAACGGAGCTGGCTCAGGTCCACCGAGCCGGGCTCCACGCCGAGGGCGACCGAGATGTTGTGAACCTCTTCGGAGGCGGCGATCGCCGCCGCATCGAGCTCCCAGGTGTTGAGGATCTTGCCGCGCAGCGGCATGATGGCCTGGAAATCCTTGTCGCGCGCCTGTTTCGCCGAGCCGCCGGCGGAGTCGCCCTCCACCAGGAACAGCTCGCAGCGCCGCGGCTCCTGACTCACGCAATCCGCCAGCTTGCCCGGCAGGGCGGGCCCGGACGAGACGCGCTTACGCACGACTCTCTGTGCGGCCTTCAGCCGCTCCTGCGCGTTGCTGATCGCAAACTGGGCGATGCGCTCGCCGGCGTCGGGATGGCGGTTGAGCCACAGGCCCATCGAATCGCGCACCACGCCCTCGACCAGCGCGGCCGCGTCGCGCGAACCGAGCCGCTCCTTCATCTGCCCCGCGAACTGCGGCTCCTGGATCTTCACCGACAGGACGTAGCAGGCCTTCTCCCAGATGTCCTCCGGTGCGAGCTTGATCCCGCGAGGCACCAGATTGCGAAACTCGCAGAACTCGCGCACGGCATGCGCGACACCGGATCGCAGGCCATTGACGTGCGTGCCGCCCTCGATGGTCGGGATCAGATTGACGTAGCTTTCGGCCACGATGGTCTCGGCCTGCGGCGCCCACAGCAGCGCGTAGCTCACCGCCTCGTTGTCCCCTTCGCCGGGGTTGGTGATCGGCTCGGGTGGCAGCTTCTCACCCGACCCGACCTCCTCCAGCAGATACGCCCCGAGATCGCCGGTGAAGAACCATTCGTCCTTCTCCTTCGTGGCCTCGTTGGTGAAGGTCACGCGCAGGCCCGGAGACAGCACGGCCTTTGCTTTCAGGGTGTGCTTCAGCGGCGCTATCGAGAACTTGTCGCTGTCGAAGAACTGCGGATCGGGCCAGAATCGCAGCGTGGTGCCCGTGTTGCGCTGGCCCACCGTGCCGATCACCTCGAGCTTCGAGCTGACCTTGCCATCCTTGAAGCTGATGTTGTATTCCTTGCCGCCGCGGCGGATCCAGCACTCGAGGTGCTTGGACAGGGCGTTCACCACCGAGACGCCCACGCCATGCAGACCGCCCGAGAACCTGTAGGTCTGATCCGAGAATTTTCCTCCGGCATGCAGCCGGGTGAGGATCAGCTCCACGCCGCTCACTTTTTCCTTGGGGTGAATGTCCACCGGCATGCCGCGGCCGTCGTCGGCCACCTCCAGGGAGCCATCCTTGTAGAGCGTCACGTCGATCTGCCTGCAGTGACCGGCGATCGCCTCATCGACGCTGTTGTCGATCACCTCGTGCGCAAGATGATTCGGGCGCGAGGTGTGCGTGTACATGCCCGGCCGGCGGCGGACGGGCTCGAGTCCACTCAGGACCTCGATGTCGGAGGCGGTATATGACTGACTCATGCGTGCTCGTAAATCGTTCGGCGGTTAGGCGCGCAGGAGCGACCGGCGCGCGCGGCGCGGAATCTTACAAAATGTCGGGGGCGGCAGGCGCGGGTCTTGCGGACGGCAAAGACCCAAAATGAGGCCGGAGGGCTAAAAACTCAAGCTAAATCAGCTATCAGCGAGGCGCGGGTGGAGTCCTTCACCGGCTCGACGGCATGCCGGTACTGCGGATGATCGATGCCGGCCGACAAGGCGGCGCCGCTCCGCAGGCTCGCGATCATCGGCGCCGTCAGCTCGAAACGCAGGAAATGCACGGCAGAGGTCTTCTCCTCGTTCTCGCGCTCGAGGTCCTCGTCCGCGACCGCGAACACCGGCTCCTGGCCGCTGACCCGGATCCAGCAGCGATCCTCGATTCCCTTGAGCCGCGTCAGCGCCTGCCGGCGCTCCTGCTCGTCCGGGAACTCGATGAGCAGCGTCGCTTTCCAGTTGGCGCCATCGGGGATGAGCGGGTTGTAGGACTCGAGCTCCTCGGCGATGCCCTCGGGCTCGAAGATCCGCTCGGCGCGCAACATCTCCTGCACCTGGTACTGGATGGTGAGCCGGTCCTCGAAAAGCCAGCTGACGTTCGGACCCAGCGTGAGCTGGCGGTCGCGTTTGTGCTCGAGTACCTGGGCGCGGAAGGCCGGGCGCTCGCGAGCGTAGCGCTCGAGAGAGTACAGGTCGGTGGCCGCGAGTTTGTTCATCGGCGGATCCTTCAGATCCCGTAGGCCTGGCGCAGCAGCTTCAGGGGATGCTCCGGCTCGCGCGGCCTGCTCAGCCCGCTCTCGATCTGGTGGCCGGCCATCGGGCAGTCACTGCAATAGTGATCCGGATTCGCGCCCTCGATGCGCTGCATGACCGGGCGGCCGATCTTCACGGAGGCTGCGCGGAACTCCTTCTTCACTGCATAGGTGCCATCGTGGCCCGAGCAGCGCTCGATGACCTCCACCGTCGTGTCGGGCACGAGCTTCAACAGATCGCGCGTCTTCAGGCCGATGTTCTGCACCCGCAGATGACACGGCACGTGGTAGCTGATCTTGCCGAGCGAGCTCTTGAAGTCGGTTCGCAGCAGCCCGGCGCGGTGGCGCAGCATCAGGTATTCGAACGGATCGAAGATCCGGCGCTTCACCGCCGTGACCGCCGCATCCCCGGGAAACATCAGCGGCAGCTCCTGCTTGAACATCAACACGCACGAGGGAATGGGCGCGATGATGTCGAAGCCGCGGTCGATGGCCCGCTTCAGCCTCGGAACGTTGTAATCCTTGAGCCGCGCCACGCCTTCCAGGTCTCCGAGCTCCAGGCGCGGCATGCCGCAGCAGCGCTCCTGGGCGAGGAGCGTCACCCGGACTGCGTTGTGCGCCAGCACTGCGGCGAGGTCCTCGGCCAACTCGGGCTCGTTGCGGTTTCCGTAACAGGTCGCGAATAGCGCGACCTTGCCGGTGGTCTGCTCGGTGGCCTGCACGGAGGGCTCATCGGGGACAGCGGCGGTGTCCGTTTGCAGACGTTGCGACAGGCGCTTGCGGGCGGTGCGGCTGTGGTACTTGGGAATCGGGGCATCGCGTGCCACACCCAGCGTTTTCTCCAGGAGCGCCCGCCCGGCGGATGTGCCATTCACCGCGTTGACCAGCTGCGCGACCACGGGAATGCCCGCGATATTTCCAACTGTGTCGGTCCTCGAGAGCACGCGATCGCGGAAGCTGAATCCGGTTTGACGCGCGTGAGTAGCCTTGGCCCGCAGCATGAGATGGGGGAAGTCTACGTTCCATGGATGCGGCGGGACGTAGGGGCACTTCGTCATGAAGCACATGTCGCACAGGTAGCAGTTGTCCACCACTTCCCAGAACACCTTGCGGTCCACGCCATCGAGCTCCGTGGTGTCGGACTCGTCGATGGCATCGAAAAGCGTAGGAAAGGCGTTGCACAGACTGAAGCAGCGCCGGCAGCCGTGACAGATATCGAAGACGCGCTCGAGCTCCCGGGTGACGGCCGCTGCGTCGTAAAACTGCGGGTTGCGCCAGTCGATCGGGTGTCGCGTGGGGGCCTCCAGGCTCCCCTCGCGGCCGCTGCCGTTGGATTTGGGTGGATTGCCGGATTCAGGCGGAGTGTTCGAGGGGGTGCCGGGTGAGCTCATGGTGTTGGGGCATCCGGCGCCGAACCCGCCGGCCAGGGCAAGTCACACACGCCAGCAACTGCCGGTCCCCGGTGCGAGGCACCCGGGACCGGAAGCCGTGCGGCGTACACAGGCGCCCGCGCGATCGCTAGATTGAATCGAGAGCCTTCTGGAAGCGGTTGGCATGCGAACGCTCAGCCTTCGCGAGCGTCTCGAACCAGTCCGCGATCTCGCCGAAGCCCTCATCGCGCGCCGCTTTGGCCATCCCCGGATACATGTCGGTGTATTCGTGCGTCTCGCCCGCGATGGCGGCTTTCAGATTCAACTTGGTCTCGCCGATGGGCAGCCCTGTGGCGGGATCGCCCACGGCCTCCAGGTACTCGAGATGTCCGTGCGCGTGGCCGGTCTCGCCTTCCGCAGTCGAGCGGAACACGGCGGACACATCGTTGAAGCCCTCGACATCGGCCTTGGCTGCGAAATACAGGTAACGCCGGTTCGCCTGGGACTCGCCTGCGAATGCATCCTTGAGGTTCTTTTCCGTCTTGCTGCCCTTTAGATTCACGACGCGCTCTCCTCAATTAGACTTGGTCTAATACAGGCGAACGACTCTATTCCCAAGGCGTAGGGCCGTCAACCCGCATTGACCCTCTTCCCACGCGCTGTGTAACGTTGCGCGCGCACCTGGAAATATCCCGGCGCATGGAGTTCGTTTGCCGTCCGACCCGCCACCCGCCCAGGCTCCAGACAGCCTGGATTTCGAGCACGCTCTCGGTGAGCTCGAGCGCCTCGTCGAACGGCTCGAGCGCGGCGATCTGCCGCTCGAGGAAGCGTTGCGGACATTCGAGCGCGGTGTGGAGCTGACGCGCCACTGTCAGAGCTCGCTCAGGGCCGCGCAGCAGAAAGTGGAGATCCTGCTCAAGCGGGGCAACCAGACCAGCATCGAGCCCTTCAGCGCATCGGAGGAATCGGGGGTGTCGGCGGGCTCGGAGCCGGGCGGATCGGCATCGGCCATACCAGAGTGAGCCCGGCCGCGGAGCAATGATGAGCTCCTTTCCGCCGCGCGTTGAGGCGTACCGCTCCCGGATCGAGCAGGTGCTCGAGCAGTGCCTGTCACTACCGGATCCTGGCACGGTCCGCCTGCGCGAAGCGATGCAATACAGCGCCCTCGGCGGAGGCAAAAGGCTGCGACCTGCGCTCGTCTACCTGACCGGCGAATCCCTGGGCGCGCCGCTCACGGATCTGGATGGACCGGCGGCGGCAGTCGAGCTGATACATGTCTACAGCCTGGTCCATGACGACCTGCCGGCGATGGACGATGACGATCTCCGGCGCGGGCGACCCACTTGTCATCGGGCCTACGACGAGGCGACCGCCATCCTGGTCGGCGATGCTCTGCAAGCCCTCGCCTTCGCGGTTCTGGCGGACGAGTCCATCGGCAAGATCGCGCCACCCCTGCGCCTCGCGATGATCCGCACGCTGGCCCGCGCGACCGGCACGGGAGGCATGGCAGGCGGCCAGGCGGTGGACCTCGCGGCCGTCGGCCAGATCCTGACGGTCCAGGACATCGAAAACATGCATCGGCGCAAGACCGGCGCCCTCATCCAGGGAAGTGTGCTGCTGGGCGCACTGGGCGCCGGGGTCAGCTCGGGCACGGAATTCGAGGCGCTGGAGCGTTATGGCGAGGACATCGGCCTCGCCTTTCAGATTCAGGACGACATTCTCGACGTGGAGGGGGACCCGGCCCTGCTCGGGAAGTCCACCGGTGCGGACGCAGCCCTGCGCAAGCCAACCTATCCCAGCACCGTCGGCCTGAGCGCCGCACGCGCCCGGGCCCGGGAATTGCGCGACCGGGCTATTGAGTCGCTGATTCCTTTGGGTGCCCGCGCCGCAGCGCTGGCGGAGCTTGCGCAGTTCATTGTCAGCCGGGCGGGCTGATCGTGAGGCGCAGGTGAGCCAGAGAAGGCTGGCGCCGGGGCCCGAACCGGGGGCCGGAGGCGGGCTCCGCTGTTTCGGGCTGCGCTGTCGCGGCCCGGTGTACACTTCACGCGAATGACTGCCACGCCAGCCAATTATCCGTTGCTCGAATCCATCAACTCGCCCCAGGATCTGCGGCGGCTGCCCGTTTCCAAGCTGCCGGCATTGGCTCGCGAGCTGCGCGAATACCTCATCCAGAGCGTCAGCACGCGCGGGGGCCACTTCGCGGCCGGACTCGGTACCGTCGAGCTGACGATCGCGCTGCATTATATTTTCGACACACCTCATGACCGGCTCGTGTGGGATGTGGGGCATCAGGCCTATCCGCACAAAGTGCTGACCGGACGGCGCGACCAGCTGCATACGATCAAGCAGCCCGGCGGGCTGGCACCCTTTCCGTCCCGTGCCGAGAGTGAGTACGACACCTTCGGCGTGGGGCACTCGAGCACATCGATCAGCGCCGCGCTGGGTATGGCCGTGGCATCCGCACGCCGCGGCGAGAGCCGCAGCGTGGTGGCGGTCATTGGCGATGGCGCGATGACCGCCGGAATGGCCTTCGAAGCCCTGAATCACGCGGGCTCGCTCCCGGCGGACCTGCTGGTGATCCTGAACGACAACGACATGTCGATCTCCGAGAACGTCGGAGCGCTGTCCAATCACTTCGCCCGGGCGCTTTCCGGCCGGGTGTACGCGCATCTGCGCGAGGGCGGCAAGAAGGTGCTGCGGCAGATGCCGACGGTCTGGGAACTCGCGCGCCGCTCCGAGGAGCACCTCAAGGGCATGGTGCTGCCTGGCACGCTGTTCGAGGAGCTGGGGTTCAACTACATCGGCCCCATGGACGGCCACGACGTGAAGGCGCTCGTATCCACCCTGCGTAATCTGAAGAAGCTGCGCGGGCCCCAGTTCCTGCACGTGGTGACACGCAAGGGCAAAGGATATGGGCCGGCCGAGGCCGATCCGATCAAGTGGCACGGTCCGGGCCCGTTCGATCCGGTCAGCGGCACGATCTTCAAGGAAAAGAGCAGCGGACCGACCTACTCGCAGATCTTCGGCCAGTGGTTGTGCGACATGGCCGAGCGCGATCCGCTCATCGTCGGGATCACTCCCGCGATGCGCGAGGGCTCGGGACTGGTCGAATTCTCCAAGCGCTTTCCGGATCGTTACTTCGACGTGGCGATCGCCGAACAGCACGCGGTCACCTTTGCCGCGGGACTGGCCACCGAGGGCTACAAGCCGGTGGTCGCCATTTACTCCACATTCCTGCAGCGCGCCTACGACCAGCTGATACACGATGTCGCGCTCCAGCATCTGCCGGTGGTATTCGCGCTGGACCGCGCAGGCCTCGTGGGCAGCGACGGCGCGACTCATCAGGGCAGCTACGATCTGACTTTCCTGCGCTGCATTCCCAACATGGTGATCATGGCGCCGGCGGACGAGAACGAGTGCCGCCAGATGCTTTACACGGCAACGACGCTGTCCACGCCATCGGCGGTGCGGTACCCGCGCGGATCCGGTCCGGGCGTACCACTGGTCGCGGAGATGACCGCTCTGCCGGTCGGGCGCGCGCAGCTGCGCCGCGAGGGGCGCAGCGGGCTTGCGATCTTCGCGGTGGGGGCGCTGGTGGACTCCGCTCAGAAGATCGCGGAGCGGCTCGATGCGACGCTGGTCAACGTGCGTTTTGTCAAACCACTGGACGAGGATTTGCTGATCTCGCTCGCCTCGCGCCATCGCGCCATCGTGACCATCGAAGAGAACTCCGCGATCGGCGGGACGGGTTCAGCGGTAGCCGAGCTTTTGGCCTCCGAGGGTCTGCAGATCCCGCAGCTGCAGATCGGCATCCCGGACCGTTTCATCGAGCACGGCTCGCGTGACAGCTGCCTCGCCGCGGCGGGCCTGGACTACGCCGGTCTGCTGTCGAGCGTCGAGCGGTGGTGGGCCCTGCAGCCCCAGCAACGCATCCGCTCCGCCGGCGGCGGCTGACAATAACAGCGTTCCCGCGGCTACGTTCCCAGCGTCGCGCGGGCCCGGAGCCCGGCCCGGCAGGCAAGGATCTACCCCGAAAGTGGGGGTTGAGTTGGACGGTGCCCGGCCCCAGCATCTCCGGCGGCTATCGTGTCATAGCCGGGAAGGATTATTGCCCGGCACGCCGTTGAGGTAGGCTTGAGCTCATGACTCCTCCTGTCACCGCAAAGATCTCCCGCCCGGTTCTTGCCGAGGTCGAGGATGTCCAGGCCCGAGCCGATAACCGCCGTCTGCCGATCAACCGCGTCGGCATCAAGGACATCAGCCATCCGGTGCGGGTGCGCGACCGGTCCGCCGGCGAGCAGCACACGATCGCCACCTTCAACATGTACGTGAGCCTGCCGCACAACTTCAAGGGCACGCACATGTCACGTTTCGTGGAGATCCTGCACGCGGAGCGGGAGATCTCGGTGGAGTCCTTCCGCGCCATGCTGGCCACGATGACCGAGCGGCTGGAAGCGGATACCGGCCACATCGAGATGAGCTTCCCCTTCTTCGTCATGAAGAAAGCCCCCGTGAGCGGCGTCGAGAGCCTGATGAGCTACCAGGCGAGCCTGATCGGCGAGCGCCACGAGGGGCGCACCGAGATGTGGGTCCGGGTGATCGTGCCGGTGACGAGCTTGTGCCCGTGCTCGAAGAAGATCTCCGACTATGGTGCTCACAATCAGCGCTCGCACGTCACCATCAAGGCGAAGCTGCGCAAGCACATCTGGATCGAGGAGCTGATCGAGGTGGCCGAGAGCGAGGCCTCCTGCGAGCTGTACGGCATCCTCAAGCGGCCTGACGAGAAGTACGTGACCGAGCGCGCGTACGACAACCCGAAGTTCGTCGAGGACATGGTGCGGGATGTGGCGGTCCGCCTGAACGAGGATGATCGGATCGCCGCGTATGTGGTGGAGTCGGAGAACTTCGAGTCCATCCACAACCATTCCGCCTACGCGCTCATCGAGCACGACAAGGATAGCGAGCCGCGTTGAGCGAAAGCCCGTGAGTGGGCGGTCTGGTGCGGGGCCTCGGTGGGGTGACCGGTGGCGGCGCCCCGGCGGCTGCGGGCCGCTGGCGGCGGCTCAGTCGGGGATTTCGAGCAGCGCCGGACCGTTGTAAGTGTTCTCGGCGCTCTGCAGGCGGCTGATGAGCGAGCTCAGGAACACCCGGTTGAAGCGCAGCTGGCAGGAAGCCGACACCTGTTCGAGCAGTGTCGAGCTGACCTTCAGCACGGTCACCTCGTTGTCGGAGCGGATGGTCGCGGTGCGCTTGGCCCCCGGCACGTAGCTCGCCTCGCCGAAGCAATCACCCGTGTCCAGCGTACCCAGGCGCTGACCGTGGCGCTCCACCACGCAGCTGCCGGACACGATGATGTAGAACCGGTCGTCCATCTCGCCTTCCTTGACGATTTCCTCGCCCGCGCCGTAGTCCTGCCAGTTGCTGGCGCGCAGCACCTCCCAGATCTCGGCGTGCGAGAACTCATGAAAGAACTTCAGGCGACGCAGCACGCCAAACTGCTCCTGCCGGTCGATCCGTGCGTTCGCCTCGCGCAGCCGCTGGTGCACCCGGGTCAGCTCCGCGGCGAAATCCAGGCCGCTCTTGTAGCGCTTCGCAGGCTCCTTCTGCAGGGCCATCGCGACCACCGTCTCGAGCTCCTCCGGGATGTCCTTGCGCAGAGTGTGAATCGGCGGCGGCGTCGCATACACGATCTGATGCAACAATTTTTGCAGGTTCCCCGCCCGGAAAGGCCGTGAGCCGGTGAGCAGCTCGTACATGACGGCGCCGAGGGAGTACAGGTCCGAGCGGTTGGTGAGCTCCAGGCTCTGCACCTGCTCCGGGGACATGTAGGAAGGGCTGCCGGCGATGCCCTCGATGCGCGAGATATCGGAATCCGACACCAGGGCGATGCCGAAGTCGATGATGCGCACATCGCTGTCCTGCGTCAGCATGATGTTGGAAGGCTTGACGTCGCGGTGAATCACCCCGCGAGAATGCGCGTAGTGCAGCGCCTTCGCGCACTTGAATATGATCTCCACCGTGTCATCGACGCGCAGCAGATTGTCCGGGCGGCAGTAGGCGGCGAGCGTACGCGCCCCATGCACGTGCTCGGTCACGATGTAGCAGCGTCCATCCTCCTCACCGGCGTCGTAGATCGGCAGGATGTGAGGATGCTGAAGCATTCCAACGAGGTGCGCTTCTGACAGGAACATCTTGCGCGCGATGCGGGCACGCTCTTCGTCACCGCTGGTCTCGAGGTTGTAGAGCTTGATCGCTACATCCCGACCGTAGTAGGCATCGTGCGAAAGATAGACGATGCCCGTGCTTCCGCGGCCAACCTCCTTGATGACCACGTACTTGCCGATCTTCTCCGGGATCTTGCGCGGCGGATTCCCTTTTGAAGGCAGTGAGGACTTGGATGCCGTAAGTGACATTGACCCGCGCCGCGGCGAAAAACAGGCGACAGGATACGTTGTGCGCAGGTGCGCCACTGTGATGCAAGCCACAGGGCCCCGGCCCATGGGGCGCGCCACGTTTCCGGCCGCCGCAGCGGCTCAGGAGGCGAAGTGATCGAAGCCGGAATGCGCGAACTCAATCACGCTCCCGGCTCTTGTCACGATGGCACCCGCGGTCTCGTGCAGCACGCCAATGCGTGTGTAGCCCCACTGTTGGGGTGGCAGATTATGTTGAAGCTTCTCGAGCTTCGCGGGCGGCACGCTGAAGCACAGCTCGTAATCGTCACCGCCGGTGAGCGCAAGCTCACGCGAGCGGTCCTCGCCGACCGTGCTGACGAGCAACTCCGACACCGGCACTCTTTCGAGCTCTATCGCGGCGCCGCAGTTGCTTGATTGCGCCAGCTTCGCAGCGTCGCCCAGCAGGCCGTCCGACACATCGATGCACGCGCTCGCATAACCTCTGAGGCAGTCCCCGAGCGCGACACGCGGCGACGGGTAGAGAAACCGCTCGCGCAGATAACCCGCAGCCTCGACAGAGGCCGTCAGCCGAGCCTGCTCGAGCGCAAGCCCCGCTGCTGCATCGCCGGGCGTACCGGAAACGAACAGCACGTCTCCGGCACGACCACCGGATCGCAGCAGTGCCCCGGACTTTGGTACATGACCCGTGAGTTGCACCGTCACACACAGGGGGCCCGCGGTAGTGTCGCCCCCCACCAGCGCTACATCGTGCGCCCGCGCAAGTGCCGCAAATCCCGCCGCGAACTCCTCCAGCCAGGGCTCATCCGCCGCAGGCAGCGTCAGTGCCAGGAGTGCCCAGCTCGGCCGCGCGCCCATTGAGGCGAGATCACTGAGATTGACGGCAAGCGCCCGATGGCCGATGGAGGCAGGCGGCGAGCCAGGCGGGAAATGAACGCCGGACACGAGCGTGTCGATGGCCGAGACCAGCTCGCAATCGGGTGCACAGGTGAGCACGGCTGCATCGTCGCCAACACCCAGGCGCACGTCGGCGCGTCGCGCACCGCACTTGCGGAAGTACCGCTCGATGAGCGCGAACTCGGTGAGCGCCATCGCTGCAGTGCCCGATCGGTTCAGTGCTCGTTCGGCCGCAGCTCGCGAGCGGCGCGATCCAGCACGGCATTGACGAATTTGTGTCCGTCCGTGGCGCCGAAGCGCCGGGCGAGGGCGACAGCCTCGTTGATCGAGACGCGCCAGGGCACTTCCGGCCGGGAGGTCAGCTCATAGAGGCCGATCAGCAGCGCCGCGTGCTCGACGGGGTCCAGATGCTCCGGCTTTCGATCCATCATGCTGGCGAGGTGCGAATCGAGCGCCACCCTGGCCCCGGAGACTCCCTCGATCAACTCCCGGAAATACTCCCGGTCGGCGCGCGGCATGTCTTCCGCGTCGCCGAACTCCTGCACCAGGTCCTGCCACGGGCAGTCATTGAGCTGCCATCGATACAATGCCTGCAGTGCCAGCTTGCGTGCGACGGAGCGCGTGGCCCCGAAGTGCGGGTTGATGCTCGGGGACTGCGTCATAGCTGTTGCATCAGGGAAACCATCTCGAGCGCGGTCCTCATCGACTCGCCGCCCTTGTTGGCGCCGCTGGTCGCCGCCCTCTCGAGCGCCTGCTCGACGTTTTCGACAGTCAGCACGCCGAAGACGATGGGAACACCGGTCTCCAGGCTCGCCAGCTGCAGGCCTCGCGCGCACTCGCCCGCTACGTAGTCGAAGTGCGGTGTATCGCCACGGATGACACAGCCGAGAGCAACCACTGCGTCATAGTGACCACTGAGCGCGAGCTTGCGGGCAACGACCGGCAGCTCGAAAGCACCTGGAACGCGGGCCACCAACAGATCCTGCTCGGCGCCGCCATGCTCCAGCCATGCGGCAGTCGCGCCTTTCAGCAGGCTCGAGACGATGAAATCATTGAAGCGGGCGGCGGCGATGACGACCTTGCGGCCGCGCGCTGCTGTCTCCCCTTCGAGGGTTCGCG
>DASTDD010000047.1:0-55186 GCA_035710545.1 Steroidobacteraceae bacterium | reverse complement strand
GGATCATCGTGATCTCTCCCCTCGAAGAGCACGGACCCGCTATAAACTAAGCTCTCTTTTGTGCCAGAGCATCTGAAGAAGTCACAGGCAAGCCTGATCTTCGACCCTTCATCCTGCGTTACAAGGATGGCCCGCGCTTCGCCGCTGTCTGCCGCAAGGTCGGATTGCCCGTGCCGAAGAGTTCGGTCGTATATCGCACCAGCGAGCAAGGAGGGCCGCCCCGAGAGCAGGGCGGCCGTAGGCCAGGGGCCAAGCACCTCGGTCCTTTATGGGCTTCGGCGCCGGGTCTATCACCCCCGATGCTGTCCGCTGCGCACAGTATCGGTCATCCCGAATCACCTCTGCAGAGCTTCCCCTAGGGGCCACCGCCGTACAACAACAGCGTCGGTCGCCAGTTATTGGCGTAGTTCACGCTCGCCGTCGAAACATCTCCACAGATAAATGTCTTCTTTGCGATGTTAGAGCCGGTTATGGGCCTGTCATCGATCAGACAGAGGTAGTTCTTGGAGTCATGTCTCATCGGCACATAGCCCCACTTCACGAGCCGGGGATCTATCCAAGGCTCATTCTCGACAACTTGCCACGGGGATCTGTCGCTGTACTGCCAAATCGCCGTCAGGTTACCCAGCTTGTAGTAGCCGCGTATGTGGTATGTCGGCAGGGGTGCGGCGCTTTCAGATGCAGCGAGAGCCAGAGAGGTGAATGCACCAAGGCAGATGAACGCTCCTACGACGGTACGCATAACTGCTCCTTGATCGTCTGAACATCGTGCGTCCAGATTCGCGTGCAATTTCAGGTTACTCCTCCATTGGTGTTTCGGCTAGTTCGCCCGCGCTGCAGGCTCTCGGGGTGCGCTTTTTGGAACGGCGCTCCCGCGAATCGTCCTTTTCACCGCGGCTACGCGCGGCGCGCACTTGTTCGCCGGGCGCTTCCGGGACACACAGGACGATTTGCGATCGCGGCTAGACGGGCGCTACCGGCAGGGCAGTGAGCTCCAGTCGCAGCCTGTCGCGATGAGTCGTGTGCACGACCAACCAATGCTCGAATTCTCGCAACAGAATTCGCGATGCGCTGGTATCGTGCCCGTCCTTGGCAAGCCCATCGACGATCCCGCGTTGCCAGCAGACATGCCGTTCGCTCTGCGTGACGCGCAGGTCGGCTTCGGCCAGATGCTGCTCGAGGACTGCCCGATCCATGGATCACCGTAGCAGTTTTGATCTTGCCGGACCCGTTTATTTCGGGCTCGCTTGCGGTCACGGTCAGGATACAGGTCGACGGACGGCTGGGCACGTGACCGAGGAACCTCATCGTCCCTGATGACCGGCATCCCGCACTCTCAGGTCTGCGCAATCCCCTCTCGATAGAGCAGGGGCACGCTCGCGCACTTTTCAGCGGCCGTGATCGTCTCGTCTGCCCACCGCCCAAATGCCTCGTGAAAATAGTGCTTGCGTATATCCCAGGCTGTTCGCATCCCGGGTAGCCCAGAAATTCCGCCATATGCGGTTCCTCGGGCTCGTACATCTCGCGGGTGCTCCGACTGCGCCTGCGCGGTGTGCGACGAAACCATAGTCCACTGAGCCAGCCAGCCACCCACCAAGGCGGCCGTCAAGGCCCCGATCCCCTGGGCAGTCATGACCGAACGTTGGCCGATGTTGATCCACCCCGTTCCGTTGAGACTCCGCGCCACGAGGCCGGGAGGGGCGCGAATGAAATGAGCATCACGATCCAGTAGCCGCTTCAACAAGGCCCCCCGACCCCAGGGTTACCGGCAGGCACGTGCGGCATTGAGTTCGGCGCCGCTTGCATTCAAAATGTGTTCGAAGCCGCAGATGCCCGCACAAGAACGTACGACAATTTCGGGTGTACCAGGGAGGGCTTCCTTCTGATGGGCCGAGCTCGCGCACAATTGCAGGTCCAAGTACTGGTTGTAGTGGCGGCGACGTGCTGCATCACACAGCTGCAGGGGTGCGCTAGTTCGCGCTTCCAACCACCTCACACTCGCCCGGACTTTCCAACGTCGGAGACTTTCTATCCCACCAACGCGAGGATCTGGGGCCAGGAAGGCGTCGTTACAATCCACTATTGCGTAGATGCTGAGGGCCGACTGTCCGGAACACCCTCAATCAAACAGTCCTCCGGCAGCGAGGAGCTCGATACGGCGGGACTGGCGCTTGCGAAAGCCGGGGATGGCCACTTCCAACCCGCCTTCGACAAGGGCACCGCAACTCCGGGCTGCAATGACCTCAACGCCAGATTCGAACTGAAGGAGGATCCACGGTTCCCAACGCTGTCACACAGACACAAGCTGCTCAGCGCGCAATTCAGGCCGCGCTTCGAGGCACTGAGGAAGCAGGCGAAACAGCTCTTGCCCTTGCGTGAGCACATCGATCTCCTGGCCCGCGTGCCTGGAGATCAGGAGCAGCTGGCGCGCCTCAAGGATTACGCAGACAACGCCGAAGTCGTTCTGAAGCAGCTCGATGCGCTGGTGTCCGAGTTCATTGCGAAGCTCGATGAGCTGGGTCGTTCAGAGGATGTCAGCGAGACTGAACGCACCTCATTCACCAAGCTGTGGCAGACAAGCCGGGGTCGCCTCAAACAGGAGCGCGAGGCCTATCTGGACTTGCTCAGCATCATGGGTGCAGTCGAGGAGCTCGTGACCTACCTGCAAAATGCACAGCCTCCGCTGCGCGGACCGGCGCGGCCGATACAGCCGACACCTCGACAGCAAGCGGAAATTGACGCGATGATCTCCCGCGCGCGCGCCACTTACGACACGGCCAGAGTCGAGGTAAGTGCGCTGGCGACCGCAGGTCAAGCAGGCACGGAGGCTTCAGCAGTCACTCGGCCCGAGGAAACCGGGCCCTCGACCAAGAAGCCGGCAGGCTCGTGGATCCATCTTGAATCCATTCTCATAGCCGACGTGCCGCGTCCGGCAGCGTCGATGCCAGAGGTCGTTCTCCCCAAAGAGACCGGCTCGATGGCGGAGATTCCGGCATGTCATCATTCGGGAGCAGCCGCGGAGAATTTCGAAGGGGGACTCACGATCCTCGGTCTGCAGATCGATGCGACGGGCGCAGTCTCGAGGGCGGTTGTGAGGCGGTCGTCCGGGTCCGAGCAATTCGATGCGGCTGCGGCAAAATGCATCGCGGCGGTGCGCTTCCAGCCGGCTATGCAAGGCGGAAAGCCTGTAGCGACAGTGGTCGAATACGGCTGGAAGTGGAGGGTCGATTGGGATTCAGGTTTCAGCAAGACATGTGGCGATCTCAAGTCTCCGGGGGCGGTGAGCTCTGCGTCCTCACCACCGGATCGTGACCCCCGCCCCGTGGCAATCGTTTGTACCTGCTTCGAGGAGTCCGGGAAGGTACGCGACCCCGAAATCATCCAATCAAGCGGCAGCGATCGCCTGGACGATGGCGCCATTGCGTTGGCCAGGAAGGGAGCGAGCCGCAATCCCCCTCGCCCCCCGGGGCACCCGGGCTGCTCGAGCTTCGCGATGAAGTTCCAACTGAACGACGGGTCAGAGCGGTGATTGGTAGCCGCATGCCCTATTGTCTGCTTCGCGGAGGTCTGCATGTACAGAATACGCCGGGCGGCGGTCCCCGGAAGCGTGTGTCCGCAACGCTGGATGAGGCTGTGAAGCGAGCGGAATGCCGGAGAAAGCCGAGAGAAAGCGGCTGCAAAGCCAGGCACTCGATGCGCATGTAGCCGGCACCGGCACGCCTGGTCCGGCGCCGGCTCGACAAGCTAATATCAGCTAGCTAATATTAGCTCATGGGCCGAACGCTCCGTACCCAGGTCGCGCTGTATCTCGACGATGAGTACGTCGAGCTTCTCGCTCGACTTGCCAGGAAGACCGGCCGCACCCGGCAGGACCTTCTGCGCGAGGCAATCCTGACGCTTTTTGCGGAGTACGGCCTGATGCAGGAAGCGAGAAAGGCGCGGCGCAAGCCCTGAAGCGCACCCGCAGCGAGCGCTTGGCGGAGCGGTGTTGCATCGATGGCCCATTGCGCCGGAGCCCTGGCCACGGGCTGGCCAGTATGCACGGCCGCTGCCGTGGGCTTCGGCGTGTCGCTGGCACCTCGGTAAGCATGGCCCGATACTAGCCGCTCTGATGACGGCACCTTGGCTGCTTAGACAATGAAATCACTTGGCTCGAGGGCGGCGGGCGCCCGGCTCGAACGCATGAAGGCCTCGCCGCTGTGGGCGGGCGAAGGCTTCCGCAACAAACATCCCATCCTGCCAGGGCTTCGAGACCCGGATGCAGCCATGCCCACGTGGTCGGACTTTCTCTGCCCATCGGGGCGCGGAATTCCCTCGCGTCCGCTGCCTGCGCTGAATCCCTTGGAGACATGGGGCCGCAGACCAAACAGTGGACTTCGCGTCACGTGGCTGGGCCATTCGACCGTGCTGATCGAGATCGACGGCGTGCGCATCATCACCGACCCGGTATGGGGGCCGCGCGCATCGCCTTTGCGGCTCGTGGGGCCCAAGCGCTTTCAGCCGGTTCCCGTCGCGCTGCGCGCGATGCCGCCGGTGGACCTGGTGATCGTCTCGCACGATCACTACGACCATCTCGACTATCCGACGATTCGCGCCCTTTCCAGGAGCGATGTGCCGTTCGTCACCTCCCTCGGAGTGGGGGCTCATCTGGAGTCATGGGGCATCGCCCCGGACCGCATCACTGAGCTGGACTGGTGGGAATCGCATGACGTTGCAAATAGCGGAGTGCGGGTGACTGCGGCGCCGTCCCAGCACTTCTCCGGGCGGACGGTGAAAACGCGGAACGCTACGCTCTGGTCCTCCTTCGTGGTGCGCTCGGAGCGGCACGGCGTCTTTTTCAGCGGTGATACCGGGCTGACTTCGGAGTACAGCGACATTCGCACGCGACTCGGGCCTTTCGACCTGGTGATGCTCGAGGTGGGCGCGTGGAACGCAGCCTGGGGCGACATGCATCTCGGGCCCGACAACGCGCTCAAGGCACTGGCCCTCCTGGGTGGCAGCGCCTTCCTGCCGGTTCACTGGGCGACATTCCGCCTCGGACTGCACGACTGGGATCAGCCGGCGGAGCGCCTTCTGGAGCTGTGGCCCCAGAGCGCGGCCCGCTTCATCATGCCGCGACTCGGCGAGCCGGTGGAACCGGAGCTCGCTTCCGGACAGGTTGAGCCCTGGTGGCGAGGCGTGGACAGCGCCGACCAGGTCGGGGGCAATGCCCCCGCCGACACCAGCTTGACGAGCGTAGCACCGTGGCCGCTTGACTAGCGGCCCGGCAAAACAAGGAGGAGCGAGAGATGCCGGCATTCAGGCCGAACGGCCCGCAACGATGTTCCTGGGCCATCGCGATCGGCTTGGCGTGGCTGGTTTCGATTGCCGCCTCCTCCGCTGCGGCAAACGAGCCGGACAAACCCGGCCAGGCGGCGGCAATCATTGCCCATGCGCGCCGCATTCTGACACCGGACGGCATCGAGCGGCTGGAGCAGGTACGCATCGGCGGGATCGATCAGTGGGTCTCGATTCGAGGCCGGGACAAGCGCAACCCGATTCTGCTCGTCATTCACGGCGGCCCGGGCTACATACTGATGCCGATGAGCTGGTGGATCAGCCGCGACTGGGAAGAGTACTTCACCGTCGTACAGTGGGACCAGCGCGGGTCTGGCAAGACCTACCTCATCAACGATCCGGCCAAGATTGCCCCCACCATGACGCGCGAACGCTCGGTGACCGACGCCGAGGAGCTGATCGGCTGGCTGCGCAGGGAATTCGACAAGCACAAAGTCTTCGTGCTGGCCCATTCGGCCGGCAGCTACGCAGGTTTGGAGATTGCCCGTCGCCACCCCGACTGGCTATACGCCTACATCGGCGTTGGCCAGATGGCCGACATGCCGGAGAGCGAGCGCCGCGGTTGGGCGTTCGCCATGGATGCCGCGCGCCGGTCGGGCAACCAGGAGGCGCAACGCGAGCTGCAATCCATCGCACCGTACTTCGCACCCGGGCACCCCAATCCCCTCAAGGATCTGTACCTCGAGCGCAAGTGGGTGGGCCACTTCGGGGGCGTCATGGCTTATCGACGCGACAACCAGGCCGACAGCGGGCTGGCCCGACTATCGCCTGACTATACGTCGCAGGAACTGCGGCACATCTGGGACGGCAACGAGTTTGCGGAGCGCTACCTGCTGGCGGATCTGATCGATCACGACTGGAGCGGGACACGCACCTTGGGCTGTCCGCTGCTGCTGTTCGAGGGCCGTCACGATTACAACGTCAACTCCGAAGTGGCGGCAGAATGGTTCGCCAAAGTGCAGGCGCCCGCGAAGCGATTCGTCTGGTTCGAGCACTCCGGGCACATGCCGATGACCGAGGAGCCCGGCAAATTCGTGGTGTCGCTCGTGAGCTTCGCGCGGCCCTTCGCAGAGAAGGCGGGTGACGTGGCCCGATGACGGGTGACGTGCCCGATGACAGCAACACGGGCGTGGCGCTTCGGCGATACGGACGTCCGGGACTCTGGCTGCGCGGCGTGCGGACGCCTGGGCAGATCCGCCAGGCCAGGTCAACGTTTGGCTTTCGACTGATTCAGGGTTACAGCGGCTCGGATCAGCGCCTTCAATGCCGACTCATTGATCTTGTCGTGTTCGTGAAAGTCGATGGCACGCCGCGTGCTGCCCTCGAGACTGGAGTTGAAGAGGCGCGCAGGATCCTTCAGAGCAGCGCCTTTGGCAAACGTCATCTTGACGACGCTCTTGTACGTCTCGCCCGTGCAGATCAATCCGCTGTGCGACCACACCGGGACGCCTCTCCACTTCCACTCCTCGACGACCTCCGGATCGGCTTCCTTGATCAGGGCGCGGAGGCGACCCAGCATCTGCCCGCGCCAGTCGCCCAGCTCCTTGATTCTCGCGTCGATCAGCTGAGAAGGCGACTGGCTCTTCGTCGGCTCACTCTTCATGCCCGCGTGTCCTCCCAAGTCCAAGGCTTCGATAGATAGGCTTCATCACCGCAGCGGTTTTACCCGGATATGCGACCGGCGGCAACGGGAGGGGGCATTGATTTTGAGCTGTGCCCGCGCGACGCGAGCACGCTCACTCTGGATCGACCTGGCGATGCTGCCGAGAGGCGAAGGCGCCTGCCGCTTGTTATCTGACCGAGACGAAGATCGCGCCAACAATCAACCAGAGCGCCGTCAGCACGAAGATGCCCCACAGCAGCCCCGGTGCAGCACGGTTGCCCGAGATGTCCGAGGCGCGGCGGTGTTGTTGAGTGGTGGTGTGCATCCGGGCATACCTGTTTATTGTTAGGTAGCATAGCCGTCGCGCGCCCCTGTGGCTAGCCGGTGCGGCGCGCTGTATGTTCCGCCGACACTATGACGCGAGGCCGGGGAACACCCGCGTTGCCGGGAACAGGCTGGTAAGGGTAATTGGCCCTGGTGTGGGTGCCTGACGGCCCCGGGAGCCCAAAACCCCCTGGAACGCGCCGGACTCGGGGCGGCATCTGCTTCCCTCAGAGCATCGTTCCCCCGGGTGAGTACGCTATTCGCACCCGCCGGGCGAACAACACGTCAAGGGAGCCGAGTGGCAATCGCCCACGGGGGGGCCGCTACCAAGCCCCCGTTGCCGAAGCACACCGGTCGAAGGCGATCTTCGAAGTCAACAAGGCAGATGCTGGGTCGCCTCCGCGCCCTGTGAAGTCAACATGCAACCACACGGGCTCAGGGGCCCGGGGACGGGGAGAGGGGAGGCGCCGTGCGCTCTCGCTGCGACCGCGCCCGCCACGCGCTTGGGGGAGTCCCGACTGCTTTCTTGAAGGCGCGGCTGAAGGCGGCCTCCGACTCGTAGCCAACCCGGTGTGCCACCGCGGCGATACTGTCTGTACCCGCGCGCAGGTCGTTGGCGGCCAGCTGCATCCGCCAGCTTGTCAGGTATTGCATGGGAGGTTGACCGACGAATTGGGTGAAGCGCTCCGCGAGGGCGGATCGGGACAGCGAGGCCTGCTGCGCCAGGGACTCCAGTGTCCAGCAGCGGGCGGGCTCGCGATGCAGGCAGGCGAGGGCCTTGCCAACATAAGGATCGCGCAGACCGGACAGCCAGCTGCTGTGGCCGGTGGGGAGCCCTTCGAGGTAACGGCGTACGGCATCCACGAACATCAGCTCGCTAATGCGATGCAACACGCCGGCGCCTCCGAGTCGGGCATCCTTCGTCTCCGTGAGCGCCGCGTGAAAGTACGCACCCAGCGAGCCGCTGACGTGGTCGCTCAGCCGAAAAATGCGCGGCAGCGCGGACAGCAGGGGATTGTAGGGACGGGAGTCGCAAGCGACGAAACCACAGACAAAGCGGGCGCCCCCGGCGGCCTCGCCGCCGACTGCAATCGACACCGGCAAGCGGCCATCGTTGGGGCGCCGGTACATCTTCATTTGAGGTGACTGGCGCAGGCCGGGAATGCTCGAGAGTACATGGGTGTCGCCGTGCGGCAACACAACGATGTCCCCTGCGGAGAGCTGCATGTCAGGCTCCCCCTCCACGCGGGCCCAACACGCGCCCTCGAGAATCAGGTGGTACGAGATGAGATGGTCGGAGCCGGGAAACATCGCCTCGACGATCGCCTTGCCGAGCGGGGTTTCGGCCACCCAGGGCTCGCTCGCCTTGACATCGAAGAAGAAGGCGCCTGTCAGGCGCACGGCTTGCAGGACATCGGATAATGGATCCACCGCGCACCTCGTGGACGATTGAGCATGAAAACCGGCAGCGCGGTCATTCGCATCGACGGGCCCTTTGGGTATGGTGTCACCCTCAACCGGGCCTTGCCAGTCATGAGTCAGGAGTCACCCCCATGGTACACGCTGGACGCTGCTTTTGCGGCGAAGTTCAATTCGAGGTGACGGGCGCGCCCGTGGCGATGGGCTATTGCCACTGCGAGTCGTGTCGTCATTGGTCGGCGGGGCCTGTGAATGCATTCACCCTGTGGCAGCCGTCCGCCCTCACGGTGCAGCGCGGCAAGAGTCAGATCGGAGAGTTCAACAAGACACCGGGCAGCACGCGCAAGTGGTGCACCAGATGTGGCGGACATCTCTTCACCGATCATCCCTCATTGGGCCTGGTCGACGTGTATGCGGCCCTGTTGCCAACACTCCGCTTCGAGCCGGGCGTCCATGTGCACTATCAGGAAAGCGTTCTGGCCTTGCACGACGGCAAGCCGAAGTTCAAGGACGTGCCGAAGGAGATGGGCGGAAGTGGTGAAGCCATAGCGGCCTGACCGGCGTCCCGGCCGGTCATCGATTTGGGGGGTTGAATAACGCGATGCTGCTTCTCGAGCGGGACAAGCAACTGGCCTTGCTGACACGTTGGCATGAGGCCACTGAGGCCCGTGGTGGCTGCGTGGTGCTGGTGACCGGTGAGGCTGGCATCGGCAAGACGGCCATCGTGACGGAGTTCGTTCGCCGGCGCGCGGGCTCGATCCGCGTGCTGTGGGGCGCCTGTGACCCGCTGTCAACGCCACAGCCGCTTGGACCGCTGCGCGATGTCAGCCGGCAGGTGGGCGGCTCGCTGCTCGAGGGCATGACCGAGGGCACGAGCCGCGAGCGCATCTTTGCGGCCACGCTCGATGAGCTCGAGCGTCCCGGCAAGCCCGTGGTGTTCGTGATCGAGGACCTGCACTGGGCCGATGACGCAACGCTCGATTTGTTGAAGTATCTCGGACGGCGCATCGCGCGAACGCGCGCCATGCTGATCGGCACTTATCGAAGCGATGAGCTTCATGCCCGTCACCCGTTGCAGGTCGCGATCGGGTTGCTTCCCGGGGAAGCGGTGCGCCGCGTGCCGCTCGCCGCGCTGTCGGCGGGCGCCATCGCCGAGCTCGCGCAGACTTTGGGCCGCTCCGCGGCGGGACTCTTCGCGGCAACCGGCGGCAATCCGTTCTACGTCACGGAGCTCCTTGCGGCGCCTCCAGGCGAAATTCCAACCTCGGTCCGGGATGCGGTCATCGCCAGAGTCGCACGCCTCTCGCCGGAAGCCCGCAAGGTCGCCGAGCTCACCTCCGCCGTGCCAGGCCATGCAGAAGCCTGGCTCATCCGTGCCGTCCTGAACGCATCCGACGCGGCGATCGAGGAGTGCTCCCAGAGCGGCATGGCGCGAAACCCGGACGAATCCCTGTCGTTCCGCCATGAGCTGTCGCGCCGCGCGGTCGAAGATTCGATGACTCCCACCCAGGCGCGCTTGATCCATGCCCAGATTCTGCAGGCCCTGACCGCACACGAGCGCAGCGACGTCGCGGAGTCCCGGCTGGTGCACCACGCCATTCGGGCCGGCGATACCGCAGCGGTTCTCGAGTTCGCGCCGCGCGCAGCAGAAAAATCGGCCGGCGTGGGTGCCCATCGCGAGGCGACCGCCTACTATCGTGCCGCGCTGAACCATGAGGATCGAATGCCGGAGGCGGACCGCGCCTGCTTTCTCGATGCCCTGGCCTACGAATGCTTCCTGACCGGCGAGATCGACAAGGCAGTCGACGCCCGGACCAGGGCGCTCGCCATCTGGCGCTCATTGGGCGATGCGATGCGCGCCGGGGACACTTTGCGGTGGCTGTCGCGTATGTGCTGGTTTCGCGGCCAAGGCGAGCAAGCCCAGCGTTACGCAGGCGACGCCGTGACGACGTTGGGACCCCTGGGTCCGAGCGATGAGCTCGCCATGGCCTTCAGCAACATGTCGCAGCTTGCGATGCTGGCATCCGATGACGCACGCGCCATCGAGTGGGGTCAGCTGGCGATCGAGCTCGCCAGTCAGCTGGGCAATGACGAAATCCTCGCGCATGCCCTCAACAACGTCGGCTCGGCTCGCACATGCAAGGCCGGAGATGCCGGATGGCAGGAAGTCCAGCGCAGCCTGCAGCTGTCCCTGCGCTGCCAGTTCCAGGAGCACGTGGCCCGCGCCTACACGAATCTGGCGACCTTTTCGATCGCCGCTCGGGATTACGCGGCGGCCCGGCCGCATCTGGAAGCCGGCCTCGCGTTCTGTGCCGAGCATGAGTTGTACACGGCCGAAGGCTATCAGCGCGCGTTTCGTGCCCGCATGAACCTCGAGCAGGGAGCGTGGACCGAAGCGCTCGAGGAGGCCGAGCAGTTGCTGCGACAGCCCGGAGTGTCCATTGCCGCAAGGATTCCTGCGCTCACGGTGGTGGGTCAGGTGCGGATGCGGCGGGGTGTCGAGGGCGCCATCGAGCCGCTGCAGGAAGCGCGATCGCTGGCGCTGGCCACCCGCGAGCCGCAGCGGATAGTGACCGTCACAGCCGCGCTCGTCGAGTACGTCACGCTGCGAGGCGGAGCCGAGAGGGTGATCCACGAAGTGGACAGCGCGCTCGAGCATGGGCTGCGCGATCGCAATCAGTGGCGCGTGGGCGAGCTGCTTTTCTGGGCGTGGCGAGCCGGTCTTCCGGTGGACACCAAGCTGGGGACCGGCACGCCGTTTCGCCTTCATATGAACGGGGACTGCCTCGGCGCCGCCGCCGCCTGGGCGCAGATCGGCTGTCCCTACGAGCAGGCGTGGGCGCTTGCCGACAGTTCCGATCCTGAGCCGCGCAAACAGGCGCTCGAGATCTTCGAGAGGCTGGGTGCGAAGTCGCTGGCGCAGAGAATCCGCCGACAGCTGAAGGCCGAAGGAGTGAGGGGCGTCAAGCGCGGAGTGAATCGCGCGACGCGTGCCAACGCAGCCGGCCTGACCGCGCGTGAGCTCGAGGTCCTCTCGCTGGTGGCTCAGAACCTCTCCAACGCGGCGATTGCACAGCGGCTTTTCCTGTCCTCGAAGACCGTGGATCACCACGCGAGCGCCATTCTCGCGAAGCTGGGCATCGGATCGAGGCGCGAAGCGGCCGATGCCGCGCGCCGGTTGGGGATAGAGCTCGCCGAGCGCAAGAGATCGTCGGCCTGATCCGCGAGCCCCGGTGAGGGCACCACGCGCGGGTCGCCTTGCTCGCGCGTGGGCCATCGTTCTACCCCTGCGCTTCGGATTCGGGAGCGATCCCTGACCGCCGGAACGCCTCGAGGCGCGGCAGGAGCATTGGGGTGCGCGCACGATATGCCTCGTACGCACGGCCAAATGCGCTCACCAGGTCCCGCTCCTCGAGCCGTATGGCGATCAGGATGTACAGCGTCGTCACGACCGCAAACAGCAGGTGAGCCAAGGTCATGACCGGCGCAGCCCAGAAGATGATCAGCCAGCCGATGTAAAGGGGATGCCGTACGGCCTTGTAGAGACTCGGCGTGTGAAATCGCGGTGGACGGTAGCTCTGCCCGGTCAGGTTGCGCCACACCTGTGTCAGGCCGAAGAGGTCGAAGTGATCGATCAGGAAGGTGGTGTACAGAAGCAGCAGCCAGCCGATCACGTACAGGCCGATGACCGCCTGTCGGGGCGCCCCTACCGGTACGCTCCAGATCACTCCTCCTATGGGCTGCCAGCAGGCAAACAGCAGCCCCATGACCGTGCAGCTCAGCAGGAGATAGGTGCTGCGCTCGGCCGCTTGGGGCACAAGGCGCGTCCAGCAGCGCTTGAATGCCGGCCGCGCCATCCCGCTGTGCTGAATGGCAAATACCGCCAGAATGGCCAGGTCGATCCCCAGGGATGCGGCCAACGGGCGCGTGGCCGGGCCATCGAGCATCGTCGGAGTCAGAAAGCCGCCAATGAAACCGAACCCGTAGACGAAGACCACGAGCGACGCCGCGTAACAGAGCAAGCCGTAGAGAAACACTGTGACACGTGACATGACTGCCTCTTTGTAAAAGATTGCACCGGTCCAACATCCTGCGTCGTCGGATCGACGCGTCAATCGCGGGGGATGCCGTGTTCAGCGGCGATGGCACCAGGTCTTCCAGTGCCAAACGCGCTGCATCGACGCATACTGGAGGGGGTTGAGGCCCGCCCAGGCGGGATGGGAGCGGCGCAACGTACTGTGCCAGCGCGACGCTGCGCCGGGGTCTCGGTCGACGGGGCCGCGCCGCGACAGGTCACTGGCCCGCATAGCGCACCAGAAGGTCAAGCAGGGTGAAGAGCCCGGAAGTCGCCACCGCCGCGAGCAACGCAGCGACGGGACGCGTACAAGCAAACATGTGTTTCCTCGGAGTGGAGGTGAAGTGGTTCACCGAGGCATGCTGAAGTGCCGAGGGATCCGGCACATCGGGACCGTTCCCCAGGTTTGTCGCCGGGACCCCTAGTTTTGGACGAAATGGCTGTCGCGGTCCGGATCAGCCCAATACCGGTGCGAGACCCGAGTGTGGCGCGCGCATCCGGCAAAGGCGCTCCTTGGCCTACGTGAGAAGTTTGTGCAGCGGATCCCAGTAGTTCGCATACCACCCCTGTGCGAGATGGTCCGCCTGTCCCACCGGGAAACCGGCGTGGTCGAACACGACCCTGGATCCACCTCCCTTGTCCTGGAACTCGAAGCGCGCTACCGAGTAGATTCCCCGATCCCAGCTGCCGGCCCGCCACGCCTGGACGATGAGGGCATCGGGTATCAGCTCGATGAATCGTCCGCTGATGTAGCCCCCGAACAATGAAAACGCCCCGCCTGCCCGGGCCGAGATCTGTGCGGGCTGGCCGCCGGTGGTCATCGAGTGACCGGCCGCACTGAGGGCCACCACTTGGTCAAATTGCGCGGCATCCGTGAGCGCGCGATAAAGGCGGGGGCGCTTTGCCGCAAAGACCGGCTCCTGATGAATCGACTCGGCAGAATGCGAGATGCGATCGGTGCTTTCGAGCGCGAGAGCCCGCGCGGCCATGGCCGTCCCGCACGCAAAGGTACCGAGCTGAACCAGCTGACGACGGGTCAGGAGGGATCGCTCGCGTTGAAGGGCATGAGAATCGTTCATGGGGATGCTCCGCGGCGCAGGCGTGTGGACTTGAATAGGTAACCAAACGGTTACATAATAGTCAGATGAATCCTCCGGTGCAATCCCGCACAGCAATCGGGGCCGATCGACTGGACCGGGTCCTGCACGCCCTGTCGGACCGCACGCGTCGAGCGCTGTTGAGACGCCTCGCGGCGGGCGAGGCGATGGTGACGGAGCTGGCGGAGCCCTTTGCGATGTCGCGGATCGCGGTGTCCAAGCATCTGCGGGTGCTGGAAGCCGCGGGGTTGATTTCCCGATGCGTCGAAGGGCGTATCCATCGCTGTTCAATCAGCCCCGAGCCTTTGCGCGAGGTCGAACGCTGGCTGAGCGACTATCGAACCTTCTGGACCGATAGGCTCGAGGCGCTCGCCCGCTTCGCCGAGAGCGGCGAAGCTGTCGAGCGCGGGCGAAAGAGGTGAGCGAGGAGCAGACACCACCCGAGCACCCTGCCGCGGCGCTCGTCGTGCGCCGGTTCATCCGCGCTACCCCTGAACGGCTTTTCGATGCCTGGACCGATCCCGAAAAATTGGTGCAGTGGTGGGGCCCCGAGGGTGTCGCCTGCCACAGCGCAGAGTTGGATGCGCGACCCGGCGGAGCCTACCGCATTGCGAACCGGCTTGCCGACGGCAGAATCCTGTGGATCAGTGGAATGTTCGAGGTGGTACAGCGTCCGACCCGCCTGGTGTTTTCATGGCAATTGGACGCGCCGGGCGCCACCGTCGAGCGGGTCACCGTAACGTTCTCCGCCATCGCTGAAGGCACCGAAGTGATGGTGACGCATGAACGCATTGGCGACGATAAGACGCGTGTGGGCCATGCGCGCGGATGGGAGGGCTGTCTCGAGGGCCTTGCACGCTTCGCCGTCTAAGCGCACGGGGCCTTTCTGGTAGACTGCCGCGCCAACAAAAAGCAGGGGACGCATCGTGCAGTCGATCCAGCACATCCTATCCGCCGGAGCATTGGGCGCGCTCTTGACTGTGGCAACGGTCTCGGGTCTGGCAGCCCAGACCCCTGATGCCAAGGCAGGCGATGCAGGTCCGGAAGCGCCATCGGCGCCGAAGTATCCGGGACTGCCGAGCGAGACCCCTCAGAAATTCGTGCGGCCGACCTATGGCGCCGATTTCGAGAGTCGTGAGGTCATGATCCCGATGCGGGACGGCGTCAAGCTGCACACGATCGTTCTGGTACCCAAGGGCGCGAAGCACGCGGGTATCCTGTTGACCCGCACGCCCTATGAGGCGAAACACATGGCGGCCATCCGGCCGAGCCTGCATCTCGGTCCCAGGCTGTGGGGCTATGACAATGCGGTCGAGACCATCATCGAGGGCGGCTACATCCGCGTCGTGCAGGACATCCGCGGCAAGTATGGAAGCGAGGGTGACTACGTGATGAATCGGCCGATGCGCGGGCCGCTGAATCCGACACCCGTGGACGAGTCCACCGACACCTACGATACGATCGATTGGCTGGTGAAGAACGTCCCCGAGTCGAACGGCAAGGTGGGCGTGCTCGGCATCTCGTACGACGGTTTCCTCGCCCTGACGCCCCTGATCAATCCGCATCCGGCGCTCAAGGTCGCGGTACCGATGAATCCGATGGTGGATGGTTGGCGTGGCGACGACTGGTTCCACAATGGCGCCTTCCGTCAGCAGAATCTCCCCTACATCTACGAACAGACCGGCACGCGCTCGAACGATGAGCTGTGGCAATCCGGATCGTTCGATGACTATGACCAGTACATGAAGGCCGGCTCGGCGGGTGAGCTGGCCCGCCAGCACGGCATGGAGCAGATCGGCTTCTGGAACAAGCTGGTGGCGCATCCGGCCTACGACTCCTTCTGGCAGGACCAGGCTATGGACAGGCTCCTGGCACGCGAGCCTCTGACCGTCCCGACGATGCTGGTGGCGGGCTTGTGGGACCAGGAGGACATCTACGGGGCAATCGCCGTCTACAAGGCGTTGTCCGCGGTGCCCGCCAATCATGGCAAGCTCTTCCTTGTGCTGGGGCCATGGTTTCATGGACAGCAGATCGAAGAGGCGAGCGCGCTGGGCGCCATCCAGTGGGGCAGCGACACTGGTCTGTATTTCCGCCGCCAGATTCTCTCGCCCTTCCTGGCGCACTATCTGAAGGATGATGCGCCCTCGAGTCAGCAGACAGCCCCGGTGACGGCATTTCGCACCGGAACCAACACGTGGGAGCGGCTACCCTCGTGGCCGTCGGCATGCGATGGGTCCTGTCAGCCGCACGCGACCCCGATCTACCTGCAAGCTGATGGCAGGCTGGGATTTGACTCGCCCGGCGGCGGAAGTGCCTACGACGAGTACGTGTCCGATCCGGCGAAACCGGTGCCGTTCCGGGCGCGACCCAGCCAGCCGGTGGGTTACGTCGCGCCGATGTCCTGGACACGCTGGCTGGTCGATGATCAGCGGGAATTCTCGGGACGCACCGATGTGCTGACCTACAGCACGGCGCCGCTGGACCGCCCCGTGGCCATCAGCGGTCAACCGGTGGCGAATCTGGTTGCTGCCACGACCGGCACGGATGTGGACTGGGTCGTCAAGCTCATCGACGTCTATCCGGACGAGGTAGCCGGGCAGCCGGAGCTCGGCGGCTATCAGCTTGCCGTGGCGATGGATATTCTGCGCGGACGTTATCGCGAGAGCTTCTCGGTCGCAAAGCCCGTCAAGCCCAATACACCGCTCGCATACCGGTTCGAGCTTCCGACGACCAACCACGTTTTTCTGCCGGGGCACCGGATCATGGTCCAGGTCCAATCGGCGTGGTTCCCGCTGTACGACCGCAATCCGCAGACCTTCGTGCCGAACATCTTTTTCGCCAAGCCTGGCGATTATCAGAAGGCCACCGAGCGCCTCTATCACACGGCGGGGAAGGCGAGCTTCGTGGAGCTTCCAGTGGTGGCCGCTCCAGCCTCGTACTGAGCTGCGGCTCGCCGAGAGCGATCTGACTTCGCGCGCGGTCGGCCCGCCAGGCGCGCCGTTGACCCTCAGACCGGGGGCTGCTCCTTTCCGCTGCCAATCCACTCGTGCAGCTCGCGGTATTCGCGCTCGAGGGTGGCCCACCTGCTCATGAAATGAGCGGGCTCCCGCTCTGTGAATCGATCGACCAGCACCGCAAGGTGCACGTGCCACCCCGCGGCGATGCCGGGGAGCTCCTGAGGGCGAATGAGACGATGGCTCAGGATGAGATGCGTCTGTCGATCATCGATCGCCCGCAGCCGGAAACTGACCAGCGACTCCGGACCGCCCGGGCCCGTGGTGGTGCTTTCCCGCCAGCTGTACGTCAGAAGGTGAGGGGGATCGAGCTCGGTAATGACGCCCGACATCGTACCCTGAACGCTCTCCCGACCCGGGCACTTGAAATGCGCGAAGTCGAGCTCAACGCGGCCGCCGGCTCGCAGGTCGATCGTGCCGCCGGCGAGCCAGGCTGACAGGTATCTGGGATCGGTCAGATAGGTCCACACACGCTCGATAGCCGCGGGCAGCACGCGCTCGAGGATCACGGCGTCCGGAGCCGTCACTTTGCCGAGTGCGCCCTCGCGGGCAGATGGATCATCGCTCATGTTGGACCTTACGGGGCCTTGCCCCAGGCGCCCTCGCGCGCCTGCTCGTCGCGGACTTGCCGGGGGCTTTCGGACTGCGTGACCGCTCGCCTTCGAGAAGGGCAGCTTCGAGCGCGTCGAGCTTGATTTCCCAGAACGCCCGATACCGATTCAACCAGCGCTGCAGGTCCTGGAAACCACGCGGATCGATCGAGTAGATGCGGCGCTGCGCCTGAGCGCGGACCTGGATCAGCCGCGCGTACCGCAGGTAGCGCAGGTGCTGAGAAATCGCGGAGGGCGTCACCTCGAAGCGTGCCGCGATTTCGCCGGCGGCGCGCGGCCCCGGCCCCAGCAGGTCCAGAATGCCCCGCCGGATCGGGTCCGCGATCGCTCCGAAGGCGTCCATGCCGCTATTATTTAGTGGCTGCTTATTTAAGTCAATGCTACATTAAAGATGATGCCCGGAGACCGACCGCCGATGCGCATTCTGCTTCTGACCTGCGCCGTACTGACGCTCGTGTCCAGCGCGAGAGCACAGCCATTGCGCGAGGATCCTTTTGAGGGCATCAAATCCCTCGCCGGAGAGTGGCGGGCGGACTTGCCGGGTTACGGGACGATCTCCAACTCGATCCGCCTGGTCTCGCACGCCACGGCGGTCGAGGAGACCATCGGCACGGCCGCCGACAACGAAGTGTCGATCTACACGCGTGATGGTGCACGGATCCTGCTGACCCATTTTTGCGCACTGACGCCGGAAGGCCACCAGGTACGCCTGGTCACTCATCAGTCCGGAACCGTTCGCGAAGGGCTGATATTCGATCTGGCGAGCGCGATCAACCTGCACGACCGGGGCGCTCCGCACATTCGCCGCATGGTCATGGCGATTGCGGACCACGATCACTTCTTCGAGCGATGGACACAGATCAAAGCTGGCAAGGAGGTCGTCTTCGATCTGCATTTCGTGCGTCGGTGAGCGATCTCGCTACGCTTCATCCCGCACGTTTGCCGATTCGTCCCCGCCGCCTTGCGACTTCCCTCGGCCTGGAGAGGATCGGGCTAAGTCCGACGCAGAGGGCGAGCCAATGCCGTCCATTGAGATCGTTGTCAACGAAAGGCGCCACGCGCTCGAGGCGGCCCCCGAAACGCCGCTGCTGTGGGTGCTTCGCGATTCGCTTGGACTGACCGGCACGAAATATGGATGCGGCAAGGGACTGTGCGGCGCCTGCACCGTGCACCTGGAGGGCATTGCGGTGCGTTCGTGCCAGACGCCTCTCGGATCGGTGGGCGCCCGAAGAGTGACTACCATTGAAGGGCTCTCGCGCGATCGCAGTCATCCGGTGCAGCGCGCGTGGATTGCCGAACAGGTGCCCCAGTGCGGGTACTGCCAGTCCGGACAGATCATGCAGGCGGTGAGCCTGCTGAAGCAGTATCCCCGGCCGAGCAGGGAGCAGATCGATGCCGTGATGAGCGGAAACATCTGCCGATGCGGGACCTATCAGCGGATTCGACGCGCCATCCAGCGCGCTTCCGGTCAGATCGTCTGATGGACCAGTCTACCCAGCTCGACCGGCGGGACTTCCTCAAGGCCGTGGGTACCGGTGGACTCGCACTGACCCTGGGGTTCTATCTTCCCTGTGGATCCGTGGCGAGCCCAGCGAGCGCACGGACTTGGCAGCCCAATGCCTGGATCCGCATCACGGCCGACAATGTGATCACGGTGCTCACCGAGATACCGGAACTGGGTCAAGGCTCGCGCACGGTAGCGACGATGATGCTCGCCGAGGAGCTCGAGGCCGATTGGTCAGCCATCCACGTCGAACAGGCCCCGGTTGATCCGAAGATCTACAAGAATCTCTCGGCCGGCGGCAGCGGCGGCACGGCAACCTGCTGGGATTCCCTGCGCGCCGTGGGCGCACAGGCTCGCGAGCTCCTGCTCAGCGCGGCGGCGCAAAGATGGGAAGCGAGCCCGAAGGAGTGTCAGGCGCGCCTGGGCTCTGTCATCCACGGACCGAGCGGTCGCCGATTGACCTATGGTCAGTTAGTCGAGACTGCTGCAACGCTGCGGCTGCCGGATTCCGCAGCGATTCCCCTCAAGGCACCTGCTGATTTCCGCGTGATCGGCAGATCCGTGGCCCGCGTGGATGGGCCAGCCAAGGTGGACGGCACCGCGATTTTTGGAATCGACGTCCGCGTTCCCGGAATGCTCTTTGCGGTCATCGCCCGATGTCCGCACTTCGGCGGCCGCTTGCAGAGTTGCGAAGTCGATGCGGCCCGCAAGGTCCACGGCGTTCACGCCGTATTCACGGTTCCAGCCATCGGACTGATGCGTGGGCTGGGAGTCAACATCAACACGGCAGGCGGAGTCGCCGTGGTGGCGGACTCTACCTGGTCAGCCATCAAGGGTCGCGAGGCGCTGCAGATCTCATGGGACAAGGGGCCCGGCGGGGACGAGTCCAGCGCAAGCTTGCGCCGCGAGCTCAAGAGAGCGGCAGAGGCTCCTCCGGCATTCGTCGCGGTTGACCGGGGTGATCCGCTGACCGAGCCCGAGGGCGCAGTACACACGATCGAAGCATTCTACGAGCTGCCCTTCCAGGCCCACGCCACACTGGAGCCGATGAACACTACCGTGCAGGTCAGGTCCGATGCCATCGAGATCTGGTCCCCGACGCAAATCGGAGCCGAACTGCAGCGGGAGATCGCGCTGCTGGCCGGCCTGCCTGATGAGCAGGTGAAGGTGCACATGATGCTTTGCGGAGGCTCTTTCGGAAGGCGTTACCAATGGGACTATGCGGCCGAAGCCTGGCAGGTGGCCACGCAAGTCCGTCGCCCGGTGCAGCTGCTCTGGACGCGTGAAGATGACCTGCAGCGCGATTTCTATCGTCAATACTCCTGTCACGGCCTGTCGGGCGAGGTCGATCAGCGGGGCAAGCTCCTCAGCTGGCGCCATCGGATCGTGTCGACCCCCATCCGGCCGACCTTCGACACGCCCGAAAAGCTGCGGGACCCGAAGCGGGTGGCCTCTCAGGAGCTCGGCGGTGCCGATGTGCTTGCCTATCCCGTCGCCCGGTTTCACGTGGACTACTCTCCCGTCCACTCGGCCTTGCCCCGCGCGTGGTGGCGGTCCGTAGCGCAATCGTTCAATGCTTTTGCCATCGAGTGTTTCGTGGACGAGCTGGCTCATGCGCTGGGACGCGATCCGCTGCAATTTCGTCTGGCGCTTCTCGAGGAGGACCGGGAGGTGCCGAGCGTGCCCGCGAACGACGATCCCCCGCTTCAGACGCGACGGTTTCGCAAGGTCCTGCAGCTCGCGGCCGAGAAAGCCGGCTGGGGCACTTCACTTCCTGCGGGCGAGGGACGCGGCATCGCCTGCTGCTATTCGTTCGGGAGCTATATTGCCTATGTCGCGGAGGTGGCCGTCGAGAAGAAGACCGGCATGGTCCGGGTCCGGCGTGTGGTCGCAGCGGTTGATTGCGGCACCGCTGTAAATCCAGACGGGGTCAAGGCCATGACCGAGGGCGGCCTGAACTTCGCGCTCACCCCGGTCCTCTCAGGCGAGATCACGGTTCGCGATGCCGCGGTCGAGCAGAGCAACTTCGACACATATCAGGTGCTGCGTATGAACCAGGCGCCGGATGTCGAGGTCCACCTCGTGCCAGGCGACAGCGCGCCCGGAGGGATGGGCGAGACCGGGGTTCCTCCACTGGCGCCGGCGATCGCCAATGCGATCTTCGCTGCGACCGGAAAGAGAATCCGCCGCCTGCCGATCGACCCCGCCCTGTTGGCATCCAAGGAATCCGCCTGAAGCACGGGCGTTGACCGCTCCTGATTCCCCACGCACTCGTCCGTTCCTCTCGCGGAGGTCGCGAGGCGGCCGCAACCGGCCGGGCAGTGCCCGAGTCATCGCTCTGGCAAAATCACCGTCCTGAAAGTCCAGCGGAGGCGGCTCTCATGACGGATCAGCCAAAGGAATCTTCCGGCAGCAGTTCGCCGGATGCTGCGGACGGGGCTCAGGCGAGGCTCATTCCGCAGATGTGGATGATGTTCCGCGCGCTGCTGGCATCGCCCGTGCGCAACACGCTGTTCGCGCTGGCAGGTGCGCTCGTGGCAGTCGTGGTTCTCACTGCCTACGGGCAAGTCCGCCTGAACGCGTGGAACCGACCGTTCTACGACGCCCTGGCGCATCGTGATCTGCGCGGCTTCTTCGATCAGTTGGCCGTTTTCGGGATGATCACCGGAGGACTGCTGATTCTCAACGTCGGGCAGCGCTGGCTGGTCGAAACGTCGAAACTGAAGCTTCGTGAGGGCCTGGTCCACGATCTCATTGAGAACTGGCTCCAGCCCCTACGCACTTTCCGCCTGGCGAGCGCCGGTCCCATCGGTGTCAATCCAGACCAGCGCATGCATGAGGATGCGCGTCACCTGACTGAGCTTTCTGCGGACCTTGGCACGCAGCTCCTGCAGGCGGGCGTGCTCGTCGCCTCCTTCGTCAGCGTGCTCTGGCAGATATCCTCTACCTATACGTTCCACGTGCATGGCCACACCTACGCCATCGCCGGTTACATGGTGTGGGCGGCCATCTTCTACGCCGGATCGGCTTCTCTGCTGACTTACTGGGTCGGCCGCAGTCTCGTCGCACGCAATGCCGAGCGGTATGCACGCGAGGCGGACCTCAGGTTCTCCCTGGTAAGAGTCAACGAGCACGTGGATGCCATCGCGCTGGCCAACGGCGAAGCGCACGAAGCGCGGCGGATCGAGCGGGACCTCGCCGCCGTTCTCCATGCTACCGGGCGGCTGGTGCTCGGACTCACGAATCTGACGTGGGTGACCGCCGGCTATGGATGGTTCACGCTGGTAGCGCCGATCCTGGCGGCGGCACCTCTGTACTTTTCCAACAATCTGTCCTTCGGCGGACTGATGATGGCCGCGGGCGCGTTCACGCAGGTACAGAGCTCGCTGCGCTGGTTTGTCGACAATTTCAGCGTAATTGCCGACTGGCGCGCGACGCTGCTGCGCGTGGCCAACTTTCGCCGCGCGATGCTCACCATGGACACATTGCATTCCGTCGAAAGTCAGATCTCCTTTCCGGAGGGACCGGCGGGCACGCTCGCGATCGAGCAACTCGAGATCGCATCCCCGGCAGGCTGCACCATGCTGAAGGAGCCGCACGTCAAGATCGAGGCCGGCGACCGGGTGCTGATAGCGGGAGCACCGGGCACCGGCAAGACACTGCTGTTCCGGGCGCTGGCCGGATTGTGGCCCTGGGGTTCGGGCACGGTGACGCGGCCCCGCAGTCAGGAGATCCTTTACATGCCACGCACGCCGTACTGGCCGCCCGGATCGTTGCGCGAGGCGATGTCCTATCCACGCTCGGCGGAGGATTTCCAGGACGGAGCCTACCAGAGCGCGCTCAACGAGTTGAGTCTGCAGAGGCTGATCCCCCTTCTGGATGACAGCAGGTGGGAACAGCAGCTCAGTGCCGAGGAGCTGATCGGCCTGGCCTTCGCCCGCGTGGTGCTGCATGCCCCGCCCTGGCTCGTGATGGATGAAGTGCTCGACTCTGTGGATGGAGACACTCTGAAGCTCGTCAGGAATGCGCTTGCGAAAGAACTGAAGGACAGCGGGGTGATCCACGTGGGACGCCCACCGGCTGGCGAGGAGGTGTTCAAACGCGTGCTGCACCTCGTGAAGGACCCGGCCAAGCGCCGTCTGCCAGGGGGGCAGAAACAGCCGGCACCGAAGCAGGACACTCCCGTGACTTCCTAGGGCGCAGAAGCCCGGGAGTTCCTCCAAGACGGCCTACGGGAGAGTGAGCGCCTAGCGCGTCAATTGGAGCAGGCTGGCAATTCCCGCAATCAATTCGCGGGCCTCAATTGGCTTGGAGAGGTGCATGTGATAACCGGCCAGCAACGAGCGCTGGCGATCTTCCGGGCGTGCGTAGGCGGTGATCGCGATGGCCGGAATCGGATTTTGTCGCGAGGAGTCCAGAGTGCGCACCTGTCGGAGGAGCTCATAGCCATCCATGTCCGGCATACCGATGTCGCTCAGGATGACATCGAAGTGCCGGCTCCTCAGCAGATCCAGCGCCGTCAAGCCACCGGCCGCGCACGTCGGCAGTGCGCCTCTTTCGCTCAGGATGCGGGCGATCAATGTTCGCCCGTCCTGGTCATCGTCAACGATCAGTACGTGCACCTCATCCAACCGCGGAAGCTCGATGGTCTCCAGAGGATCGGGTGATGCAAACATCGGCGGGCGCTCCGCGGCGACATCCTCGGCGCGAACGTGCGAGATCGGCAACACGACGACGAACGTGGAGCCCTGGTCTTCGCCCGCACTCTTGACGCGGACCGAGCCACCATGCAGCTCAATCAGAGTCTTGACGATCGAGAGGCCTAGACCGAGACCTCCGTAACGGCGCGTGATGCTGGGATCGCCCTGGCGGAACCGGTCGAAGACGTACGGCAGGAATTCGGCCTTGATGCCCACGCCCGTGTCCTCGATGACTATTTCGACGTGTGAGTTGACTCTCTCGAGGACCACCTGGACCCTCCCGCCCGGTGGAGTGAATTTCACCGCGTTGGAGAGCAGATTCCACAGCACCTGCTGCAAGCGATTTGGATCGCCGCGCACCCAGCCTACGCTGGAATCAAGCACCTTATGGATGCGAATGTGCCTTGCATCCGCGGACTGATGAATGGCGTCGATCGCGTTGTCGATCAGCTCGTGGAGTTGTACGGGCTGCACCTCCAGATGAATCTTGCCGGAGATGATCCGGCTCATGTCCAGCAGGTCGTTCACAATCTGAGTCTGGGCGCGCACGTTGCGTTCGATCGTCTCCAGCCCGCGCTCGCGGTCCTGCGCATTGGCGCCCTGCTGTCGCAGCAGGGCGGCCCACCCCTGGATCGCATTCAGCGGTGTCCTGAGCTCGTGGGACAGGGTCGCCAGGAACTCATCCTTCATATGGCTCAGGTGCTCCGCTTCGGAACGCGCCGCGCGTTCGGAGTCCAGGAGTCGCTCGCGCTCGGCAGCAGCATCCTTCAGCTTTGACTCCTGCTCGCGCAACGAGCCAAACAGACGGCCGTTGGCTATGGCGATCGACGCCTGCGCGGCAAGGCCCAACGTGAGTCGTTCGGAGCGGTCCGTGAAAACTCCGGGGTTCGGATGACCCAGGAACAGCCCGCCGATGACCTCACCGGTATGCAGGCTGACCGGCACGGCAAGGTAGCTGCATACCGGCAGGTGCCCGGCTGGCATGCCATTAAAGGGCGCATTGTGCCCATACCGAGGATCAAGGCGGATATCATCGCTGCGGACGATTCCCTCGCCGCGAAAGGTGGGGCCGAAAACCGCCGTATTACGCGGGTTCGGGAAACCGGCAAACGCCTCGCGCGAGGCGCCGGACAGCGCGTACAGCCAGTAAGACTCCTCTTCCTTCATCACGTTGTAGAAGAACGCGGCATACGCTGCGTTCGTGAGCTGCTTGGCTGCATCCGTGACCAGTTGCACGATGCGATCGAGGTCCAACTGCGCGGCGACAGCCTGGCCTAGGCGATTCAGGGTCTCGAGGGCCGTTGCCTCGTCCTTCAGGGCTCTCTCGACACGGCGGCGCTCGGTGATGTCATGGGCGATCTTCGCTGCTCCCACCACCCGCCCGGAGGAGTCCTTCACCGGTGATACGGTCAGGGAGATCTCCACCTGGCGACCGCTCTTATGGAGCCGAACCGTCTCGAACCGCTCGACACGCTCTCCCGCGCGCAGCTTGGTCAGGATTTCCGTTTCCTCGTAATGCAGCTCCGGAGGAATGATGGTCAAGATGGACTGGCCCACCATCTCGGCGGCCGAGTAGCCGAAGAGCCGCTCGGCCGCCGTATTCCAGGATGTCACGATTCCCTCGAGCGTCTTGCTGGCAATGGCATCCTCCGAGGAGGCGATGATTGCAGCGAGGTGGGCGTGTGCGCGCTCGAGTTCTGCGGTAGCCAAGGCGGGGGCATGGCGCCGGGTGGCCATTCCGGCCCTATGACCGGCCTTCGCGCTCTGCGCGGAGGTCTTGCCTTGACCTGATGCCTGCGTGGGGCGTGCACCTGAGCGCCGGGAGTGTCTCCCTTTTCCTTGTGTACGCGATCTGGTCACGCTGCAAATGTCGGCCGCACTATACGGCTCCGCTCAAGAAAACCCAGGGAATTCCGGGCATTGTATCGGACCGGCGCTCGGGTATGCGCATTTATCAGCGGCCGCCGCAGCCTCGGGCCCGCTCGGAGCGGGCTTGCCAGAGGGCCGCCGGCAGGGCATAAATCAGTCATCGGTTCAGGCATGCTGGCTACGTTCAACAAGGTTCTGAATCTGTGCCTCGTGGCTGCCTTCAGTGTCATGCTGATCGGGGTCATTCGCACGCGATGGACGAAACGGTATGACATCAAGCCTTCCGAGATTCATCCGGACCTCGAGGCTGGCGAGGAGCTTCTGCGCGATGCCTTGAAAGAGGACGCTCACCGGGATACAGAGACTGCCATCGACGATGAACCGCGTTAGTCTTCCGGCGCGACTGGACACGACAAGGCAGCGCGGATACTGACCATGGGTCGCGACCTGCATCTCGCGCATGGACAATTCTTCGGCAGTGCCCGCCGACGCTGCGCGATACACGGTATGGAGGTAGCCCACCGCCTTGCCGAAGGCCCACCCGACTCGGTGGCTTCTCACACGCACGCAGACCTCCATTTCATTCTCGTGACTGGAGGAGCCTATGTGTCGGCCGCCGGCAGTCTTCCCGGTGATGAACCCGTTCTTGTCTACAATCCGCGCGGCGTGACGCACCGTGACCATTTCGAGCGCGGACGCGGAAGCTTCTTCTCGATCTCGCTGGATCCGGATGCTCCACACATGCTGGGGGCGCTGGTGTTGCCCGATGAGCCGCGGTACCTGCGCTCGTCCGAGCAGCTGATGCTCGCTCGGGCTATTGGCAGTCTGTGTTCCGGGAATGAGTCAGAGCTCAGTCTCGAGAGCCTGTGTCTCGAGTTGGTCGGGACACTCGCGCTGCCGGCACCGCGGAGGTCCCGTGCGATCCCAGGATGGCTGGCAGCCGCCGTTGAGTATCTGCAGGATCGCTACTGTCTCGGGCTTTCAATAGCCGACGTCGCGCAGGTCATCGGAGTCCATCCCGTGTACCTTGCGCGTTGCTTCCGCCGCTACTTCGGATGCACGCCGGGAGTCTTCACGCGGTTCCGGCGCCTGGAGCGAGCCGCGGACCTCCTGTCCAGCTCCGCCTTGCCGCTAGCCGAAGTCGCCCTGAAGTGTGGCTTCGCGGATCAAAGTCAGCTCACCAAGGCGTTTCAGAAGGGGCTGGGTGTGACACCCGGGCGCTATCGCACTCTGGTCGGGAGCCGCGAAGGGTGTCGTTTCAGGTTGCAAATTGACAAGACTGACTCGGGAGGATGGGCACAATTGGTCCAATGGGCACGATCCCCGAGCACTCGCCGCCGCATCAGATGAGCACCATGCGAGCCCGGCGCTGCTGCGGCTGGGCCTGGGTCCTCTGGTTGACCGCGGCGCATGCGGAACAGCCCGTACCGGCGGGAATGGATGTCAAGGCAATAGCTCCGGACCGGCTCGCGCATCTGGAGCAGGATGTACGCAGCGGAGCATTCAGTCAGATCACCAGCGTCCTCGTTGGCCGGGGCGACAACCTGGTCCTGGAGCGCTATTTCGATGAGGGCGGCGCGGAGGCCCTGCGCAACACACGCTCGGCCACGAAGACGATCACCGGAATGCTCGTTGGCATAGCCATCGATCGGGGAGCGCTGCCGGACGTGCGCGCCAGGGTACTGCAATACCTGCCCGACAAGTTGCCGCTGCAGAATCCGGACCCCCGCAAGGCACAGATCACCATCGAAGACTTCCTGACCATGAGCTCGCTGCTCGAGTGCGACGACGAGAATCCGTTTTCGCGGGGGAACGAGGAGCGGATGTACCTGGTTGAAGATTGGGTACGATTCACGCTCGACTTGCCGATCCGTGGTTTTCCTGACTGGGTGAGCCGGCCCGCCGACTCACCCCACGGCCGGAGCTGGAGCTACTGCACGGCCGGGACGGTGACACTCGGATCGGTGCTCGAGCGTGCGACGAAGCGGAGCATTCCTGACTTCGCCCAACAATTCCTGTTCGCTCCACTCGGAATCGTGCACCTCAAATGGCAGTTTCGACCTGACGGAACTGCGATGACCGGTGGTGGCCTCAATTTGCGCAGCCGTGACCTCTTGAAGCTCGGGCAGTTATATCTGAACAAAGGGCTGTGGGAGGGCCAGCGCGTTGTGTCCTCCGCGTGGGTCGAAGCGTCGACTACAGCGCATGCCCGCGCTCGTGAGGACACGGACTACGGTTATCTGTGGTGGCTGCACACTTTCCACGCGGCGGGCCACGATTTCAGGTGCTTCGCGATGTATGGCACAGGGGGCAATAAAGTCTACGTCTTTCCGGATGAAAAGCTCACGATCGTCATCACGACGACCAATTTCCACGTCACCGGCGCTGGGGCACTCACGGACCGTCTTCTGACAGAGGACGTATTGCCGGCGTTGAGCGAGTACGCGCACTGAAGCGTTGCGTGTCCAGGTGGCCGGTTTCATAATCCGCACCGCCTTCGCCCCTGATTGGGAGACTGGACGTGAGAACAAGCAGAACGAGTCTCTGCGGCCTCGCCCTTACCCTGATCATCTGCCCCTTCGGCATCTCCACGGCGGCCGGTCAGCGGCTCGAGCTGAGCGACGTCGCGAAGATCGTTCGCGTATCCGACCCGCAGCTCTCCCCGGACGGCAAGTCCATCGTCTTCGTCGTAGCGCGACCGAACGTCAAGGAGGCCCGCTATGACAGATCGTTGGTTCTCGTAGACGTTGCAACCGGAAAGCAGCGCGTACTCACCTACGATCGCAAGGGAGTGAGCAACCCACGCTGGTCGCCGGACGGCACCCGCATCGCATTTCTGGATCCCGCGATGCCGGAGCAGGGTGACGCCGGCCCGGAACGCGCCGCCGCGCCCGCATCGGCGCCCGAGCAGTCTCCTCCCAGCGAGCCGAAGTATCAGGTGTTCGTCATGCCGATGAACGGCGGGGAGGCTCACCGGATCACCCGCTCGTCGCAGGACGTCGAACAGGTCGAGTGGAGTCCCGACGGAACGCAAATAGCCTACGTCGCAGCGGACGACAATCCGAACAAGAAGGAGATCACCCGGCACAACGACGCTTTCGAGGTCGGAGACAACGACTACCTGACGGCGGAAGCCCAGATGCCTTCTCATCTGTGGCTGGTGCCGGCCGATGGCGGGCCGGCACGCCGCCTGACCTCCGGGACGTGGAGCCTGCCCAAGGCGGCTCCGCCGAGCTCGCCCGCCTCGCCGCTGTCCTGGTCGCCGGATGGCAAGTCGATCCTCATCGTGCAGCAGGTCACGCCCAACTGGGGTGACGCCGATCAGTCCGTCATCGCCTCCGTGGATGTGGCCAGTGGCAAGGTCCGTAAGCTCACCTCGCACAAGGCGCTCGAAGGCTACCCGCTTTACTCGCCGGACGGCGCATCGATTGCGTACTGGTACCCCCGCGATGGCGACCCCAACAACGGCACTGAGCTCTTCGTGACGGATGGGCGCGGCGGCGATGGCATCGACCTGACGCGAACGCTCGATCGAAATATCGTCCGCGCAATCTGGAGCCGCGGCGGAGACTCTTTGCTGGTGGCTGCGCATGATGGCGCGAGGGTGGGGCTGTGGTATCAGCCACGCAAGGGCGCGGCGCGCCGGCTCGAGCTGGGTGACCTCGATCCGTCCTGGTCCTTCTGGGCCGACGTCTCACTCGGCAAGGACGGTGATCTGGCCATCGCGGGGAGCACCCCGACGCATCCGGCCGAGATCTATTACCTCCCGGCGGCGGGGGGTGCGCCGCGTTGCCTGACCTCGTTCAATCAGGAAATCGCGACGCGCGAGCTCGGCCGCTCGGAGGAGCTGCGCTGGAAGGGACCCAACGGAATGCAGGAGGACGGTGTGGTGGTCTACCCTCCGGACTTCACCAGCGCGCATAAATACCCTCTGGTGCTGGTCATTCACGGCGGCCCGCAAGCTTCCTCCACGCTGGCCTTCAACACCCTGGCACAATTGCTCGTGGCGCGTGGCTACGTGGTGTTCTCGCCGAATTACCGCGGCAGCGACAACCTCGGCAACACCTACGAGCATGCGATCTTCAACGACGCGGGCGATGGGCCCGGGCGCGATGTGATGGCGGGCCTGGACGCGCTCAAAGCCAAGGGGTTCGTGGATGAAAGCCGCATTGCCGTCTCCGGGTGGTCGTACGGCGGCTACATGACTTCATGGATGATAGGGCACTATCACATCTGGAAGGCCGCCGTCTCGGGAGCGGCCGTCAACGACCTGGTTCACGCCTATGCCCTCTCCGATTTCAATGTCACCCAGCGCTACAGCTTCGGCGGCCCGCCGTGGTCGGAGAAGTTCAGCAAGGCATATCAGGAGCAATCACCCATCTCGTACGCCTGGCATATCACGACGCCGACGCTGATCCTCTCGGACACCGGGGATGCGCGCGTGCCGATTTCTCAGTCCTATCTGATGTATCACGCCCTCAAGGATCACGGGGTTACGGTGCAGTTCGTCGCCTACCCCGTTCCCGGGCATTTCCCGGGAGACCCGGTGCGATCCACCGACGTCTACCGCCGCTGGATCGAGTGGGTGGACAAGTATCTGCACCCCTCCTGAGTAAGATTTTCGCGGCCATGAACGGGGAAGCAAAGTGCGGTGGCCTCAGCTCGCGCCAGGCGGCGCTCGTAGCCGGAGTCGCCTATCTCTCGCCCGTGGCCTATGCCGTATTCTCCATCTGGCCACGCTTGGTCGTCCGCGGCGGGAAGATCCACCAGCCGGTTCCGGCTCAATGAAGGCTGCCTTCGAATGACGATGCGCGCGCCATGGGCGGGATTCCTGGCCGTGGTGGCGTCGCTGGGCGTCGCCACGGCGCAGACGAACCCGCCCAAACAGAGCGAAGCGCAAAAGAGAGTGCAGGCGCAGCTGCTGCAACAGAAGCAGCTGGAGTGCGCCAAAGTGGGCAAATACGCGGTGGCCACTACGATTCGGGGTACGACGATCTATAAGTGCGGCGCGAAGCCCAACGGCTGAACCTTCCAGCCGGATTCAACTTCCACCAATCCGTGTGACCTTAGGCACATGTACCGCTGGGCGGCGGTGCGTAGTGTTCCCAGCCATGCAAACCACGATCCGCCAGCGCCTGAAGATGCAGACCCAGCCCCAATGGGCGAGCCGCCACTCGCCGGGCACCTCCAGATGGCTGCGGCAGGCCACACGCGTCGCGGTTGATCCGAGCGCGTTGCCTCGTCACTGGACGGCCAGCGCGAAGATCACTGGGAACGATTAGCCGCGCAGCCCCGCACGCCGATGATTCGGCCTCAAGGTCGGGCGCTCCTAGTGTGAACCCTGATTGATCACCAGCGTGGCCGGCACCATGTTGAAGGAGTCCATCGAGTTTCCGAAGCCGTTGGGATTTGCATTGAAGCCACCCAGGGCACCCGCACTTGCCGGGGCGACTCCGGAGGATGAAAACACTATCTGCAGCACCGTCCCGGTCGAATCCGTAAACCCGCTGGCAATGTGGATGCCGAGGGATTCGGCGTCAATGTACGTCCCGCCGCTGCAGAATCCGCCGCCGAGCCCGCCGCCCGCGGCGCCCCAGCCACTGGAGAATAGGTTGCTCATGCTCAGATTCGAGTAGGAGATCACCGACCAGGGGCCCCAGGGGCTCGGTGCTTCGTAGAAAGACACCTGGCCGACGTGAGCGCCTTGCGCGGTGGCGATGAAGCGACCGAGCGCCTGGTCGTAAACCGCCTCACCCAGCACCATGCCCATCGAGATTTTCTGTCCCGCACAGGCGGTCCCGTCGGCGCTGAAGTACTGGTAGCTCTGATCGATCTGATCGTTGAAGACGGCCTGCTTGCGGCTGCCGTTGCTGCTCCAGATCGGGTTTCCATTCGCATCGAGCCCGGCGAAATACTGCCAGGCCGCGGGGTTGAGCATCTGCACGGTGGGCGTGAGCGGAACTCGCAGCAGATAGGTCACGGCGGCCCCAATGCCGGCGAGGAAGGACGGTGTCGGCATCGCGTAAACGTAGGCATAGCCACTCAGGCTCGCGGGCAGCCCCGTGTGGCCCGGCCCAAACTGAACGAATCCAGTTGGACACACCGCGAGGGCCCCGCCCCAGATTGGATTGGCTGCCGTGCCCGAGCCGTTGCACAGGTCAACACCGCTGTCGGTCCATTGCTGAGCGCCGTTGCCGGCCCCGGTGGAGGAGATGACCTCCTGGTGATTGCCCGGCGCACCGGAGGGCGGATGATTGTTCAGCTTCACATTGATCCAGTTGGTCGAGTCGAGGCTGCGCCATGCATTCCCCAGCGCATAGAAGTCATTGCCGACCGCCAGAACGGCGGTGGCCTTGCCGAGAATCAGACCTGCGTTGCTGGTACAGCAGGTCGAAAACCCCCCGAACGGGCGGGACGAGTTATAGCCGCCATACACGTTGGCCGCGCCCGCCGGACATCCCGGGCCAACCGGCGCAGCCGCCAGTCTCGCAAAGCCGAAGCTGGTCCGGTCCTGGGCCTCGCCGGATCCCGTGTCGGCGGTGCCGCAGATACCCCAGCCATCACCAAAGAATGCATAGGTATTGTTATCGGCTGCCTGGGTCAGGGGCCACAGATCGCTGCCATCCGTGAAGGGAGGTGAGTCCACCTGTGCCGTCGGGGTAGAGTTGCCATTTCCATTCGTGTCGCTGTAGGCGCTGAGATAGTTGAACGACATTCCGGTGAGGAAAGTGCTCGGGCAATAAGGCGCATCGCCCGTCGGGGATTGGGCATTCGTCGCGACGCTGAGCGTGACGGGCGCGGACAGGTTGCCCGCCTGATCAAATGCGGTGACGGCGTAAGCATAGGTCGTCATCTGAGTGACCGAGGTGTCCTGGTACATCGTCTGCGCGTACGAAACGGTGGCGACTGTGGTCCCATCCCGAGTGATCCTGTACCCGGCGATGGGGAGGCCACCTGGATTGACCAGAGCCGCATTCCAGGTGAAGCCCGCAACTGTGGCGCTTTGGCAGCCCGGAATCGGCGCGAGGGCGCTCGGTGCATCCGGAGCTATCGTGCTCGTGGCCGTGGGAGCCACCACCACCGAATACATGTTGCGCCCGATGACGCCCGCTGGGGTGTTGCCACCGAGTTGCACCTGAGCGCCGGCAGAATAGACGTTGCTGTAAATCTCGAACGTAGCACCCGGGCTGCCGTCGTTGTTCGTGAATGACAGGCCCGTGTCCAGAAAATTGCTCGTCAGCCACCCGGGCGGTGCGATCTGGACGTCGTGGGCGACGTACACCACGGCACTTTGAGCGACCGTGAAGCTGACGAAGGTGGCGCTCCCGGCGGCGGCCGAGGCGTCAGCCTGAGCGGTCTGAATGTATGTCTGCCCATTGGCAATGGGCGGAATGGGCGCAGCGAGCGTAATCACGCTGCTGTCGACGTATTGCGGCGCGCCAGCCACAAAGGAGGAGGCGCAACTCCCCCCTCCGCCGCAGACGGCATAGGTGGTCTGACCACCGTTGTTGACGATCAGGTTGCCGATCTGTGCGGCCCCCAACACGTTCTGCGTGATGGCGCTCACAGGGCCCGAGGGAGTCGATACATTTGGCGGGGCCGCGAGATCGAAAGAGGCGACCTGATAGGAATAGGAGGTCCCGGGTGTGAGTGCGGAGTCTGTAAAGACGGTGCCCGCCGTGACCGTGCCCACCGGATTGGTCGTGTCGCCGTTGCGGTAGATGAAATACCCGCCGACGCCGGCACCACCCGGATTCGGCAAGTCGGTGGAGGGGGTCCACGAGAGTGTGACGCTCGCTGCCGTCGTGCCGAGCACGGTGACCCCACCCGGCACGGTGGGTGGCTGCGTGTCAGGTTGCAGGGTGGTTCCACTCACCGACGTCGAGGGCGGCGAAACGTTGGGTGGCGTGGCCCGATCGAACGCTGCAACTTGATAACTGTAGGTCGTGGCAGGTGTCAACGCGGAGTCCGTGAATGTCGTGCCGCTGCTGACCGTGGCAATGGGCGTGGTCGTGTTGCCATTCCGATAGATGAAGTAGCCGCCAATGCCAGTGCCGCCAGGGCTGGGCAGATCGGAAGCGGCATTCCATATCAGCGTAAGGCTCGCGAGGGTCGCGTTGGTAATCGTGAGCCCGCTCGGCGTCGTGGGCGGCTGAGTATCGGGCGCGGCGGTTGTGACGGTGAGTGCGCTGGATGGCGCGGACACGTTCGCTGGGCTTGCCAGGTCGAAGGCGGCGACCTGGTAGGTATAGTTCGTGCCGGCCGAGAGACCGGAGTCCGTGAAGCTCGTGCCGGTGGTGACCGTGGCGAAGGGTGCGGCGGTATTGCCGTTGCGATAGATAAGGTAGCCGCCGACCCCGGTGCCACCGGGGCTGGGCAGGTCGGTGGCGGCATTCCAGCCGAGCGTGACACTGTTGGTTGTGAGGTTCGTGGCGGCCAGCCCGGTGGGCACGGTCGGTGGTTGAGTGTCGGGAGGTGGCGGCGCAGCGGAGGAGAGCGTGACATTGTCGAAGACCACGGTGCTCAGGGAGCCGTTGGCGTGACTGCACACCGCCAGTCCGACGAGTATCTGCGAGGCCATGGGGATGGTGTACTGGCCGACGGTGGTCCAGGTGACCCCATTGGCTGAGGCGAAGCCGGTGAACTGGTTTCCGGCGCGCACCAGGCGCACCCAGTAGGGGGCCTTGACGAACGGTCCGAGCTTGCTGACGGCACTGATGCTGGTGGCGGTGCGGGCTTGCAGCGAAGTGCCCTCGGCGGGGGTGACTTCCATCGCGATGTAGGCGGAGCCCGCATTGGCGGTCTCGCGCAACATCACGCCCGCTTTGGCCCAGACGTTGGTGTTGCTCTGACTGACGACGTGCGCCGTGATGGAGCCATCGCCGCTGAGGGACTGGGAGACCAGCTGGAAGGCATCGGCCTTGTTCCAGATATCCGCCCCGGAGCCCATGACGGTGAACGTGCTGCCGCTGAGAGCGAAGGAGCCGGCAGCGCCCACCGCACCGATGTCCTGGCTGCTCCAGGTCGGACTCGCAGCCGCCGATTGAGCGAGCCGCGCCGCGGATCCAATCGCGACCGACCGCGTAGCGCGACTGGCCGCCGATGCCCCGGCCTTTGCGCTGACGCTGCCGTCGGCCGAGACGGAGCCCCTGGAGGCCACTGAGCCGATGGCACCCGCGGAATCCGAGGCAGGGCTGCCCGAGGCTGCGCCCGAAGCGGAGTACGTGAGGTGGTGTAGCTCGGAGCCGAAGAGCCCTGTTATGTAATACAGGCCACCGGAGTCCGGATGTGCTCCGAGCGCCGCGATCGGACCTCCCTCGGTGAGGAAGTCGCGAACGGCAATGGGACGGTCCTGGCTATCGAACGCGAAGGCTCGGATCCATCCACCGCCGGAATCCGCCTGGAAATAGACGTTTCGGAACAGGGGCGGGAAATCCGCACCCTGGTACCAGACCCCGCCGATCGATTGCGTGCCCCCGAAGAGCGGCCCGGTGACCAGGACGCCGTTGGGTGCCCGCGTGCCGAGCAGGACAGCGACCGGCTCGCCCGAGCTGTCGAAGCCGGCCCAGCGAGCATCGGCGGCCCCGTGCAGCCAATCGATCGAGGGTCGCGAACGCGCCCAGGACTGCTCCGGCAGGTCGGCGGATGCGGGCGCAAGGCCCGCATAGCTCGTCGTGTCGTTACCGATCCCCTCGTAAAGGGGCCAACCGAAGTTGGTGTTGCCAGTGCGGGCGACCGCGAGGGACTCCCACGTCGAGAAGCCGACGTCGCCGATGTACAGCGTACCCGGCCGCCCATCCGCCGCACGGGAGCTCCCCGATCCGGGCCGGACGGCGAAATGTTGCGGGTCGCGCAGTCCCATCACCCAGACTCGCGAGCGTGCGGCCCGGGGGGCCGCCGGCGCGAAGTGCGGATTGCCCGGCAGGCCATCGCCAGTTGAGGCCTCCAGCCGCAGGATCTTGCCGGATAGAGAGTCGAGCAGCTGCGCGCGAAAGGCGCCCACGTTCTCGGCGGCGCGCATCAGGCCTGCGGCGAGCGCCTGACGGTATTGAGTACCCGGCTCGCTGCCTGCGTCCTGGGCGCTCGTGCTCGCGCCATCTCCGCAGGCGACCAGCAGGGTCCCATCAGCGCCGAAGACAATTGCCCCGCTCCCGTGTCCCGTGTCCGTGGCAACGCAGCTCGGCGAGGCGCCGGATTCGATTGTCGACTCACCGAGCAGCACCCGGCGACTCGCGTAATTCACTTCACGGGAATCGCGGAAGCCGCCGGCGGCCGGGCGGACCAGCTGATAGCGGACCAGGCGCCCGATGGTGGCGCCCACGGGAGCATGCTCGCCCGGCCGGTAGTTGCCACGACAGCTGGGCGGGCCGGTGACCGGGGTGTCGCAGCTTGCGAGATGTTGCGGCTCGACGGCATAAAAGAGGTACAAGTAGCCGTTTTCATTGAATTGCGGATCGAGCGCGAAGCCGGTGAGGCCGAGTGTACCGTTGGTGGTGACTTCGTCGGACAGATCGAGCAGCGGGCGGGTCCGCGACGCTCCGGAACCCATCACCCATACTTTGCCGCCGCGCTCCCAGACGAACTGACGACCGCCCTCGGCCAGCACCATTCCCGCGGCGGCCGCCCACGGCTTCCCGTCAGGACGGTTGATGGCTTTATCGGTGAATCCGGCCGGAACAGTGGCCGCCCTGGATGCGGGGCCCGCGGCCGCCAGCAGCAGGCAGCCGAGGATACAACGCCAGTTCCTCCCCGCGATGCTGCGCATTCAGTGTGCCCCCTCGTGCGCGGTCCGATTGCATCTGCTTGAATGGGCGCCGTTCCGGTGGCCGGTCGATTCTCTCGCGCAAGAGGCCGCACTATACGCCAACTGCCGGCCCGGTGAAGCCGCAATCCAAAGCGCAAACACTCACGAGAGTTAGGTTGTTAGGTCCGCCGTGCGCGTCGCGCGATCAGGCTGGAACGTACGTCAACCGAATCAAGTCATCGGCGATCAAATCGCTGGCCACCAGATGGAGCGGCGGCCGGGGGCCGGCGAAGAATGGCTTGCTGGCTCAATCCGTAGACATGTCTTGCCATGCCGCCAATCTCCTCCCAGGCGTGCACACGCTCAGATTCAGGTCAAGGCGAGAAGGCGAGCCGGCGTGAGCGCTTACAAAGCGCGAGGGCCCTCGCTCGCGGAAGCGTCAGGTAACGCAGTGGAGGCCGCGGCGTTCTCGCGCTGGATCCTGGCGAAGATCTCTTCCCGATGCACCGCGACTGACTTGGGCGCATTGATGCCCACGCGGACCTGATTCCCCTTCACGCCGAGCACGGTGACGGTGACGTCATTGCCCACCATCAGCGTTTCACCGACTCTTCGGGTCAAGATGAGCATGGCGACTCCTGCAATTCCGTGACCTGGTTGCGCGGAAGCCTACGCCACTTGCGGTCGCTGCGCCGCTTATTTCCGTTTCATTGGCGCGCGCGTTGTGCGTCAACACGCGATTTGCGATGCACCACGACTACAGTCGGAATTCGGCGCGATCTGCCCTCGTGCGCTGCGAAGAGGGGGGTGCCGAAGGCACCCCCCCCGATCCAACACTCAACCTCAGCGGCGACTGGTCCGCTGTTCAATAGACCGCCACCGCGACGGAGCCGGCGCCGCGGCCGTCCAGCCCCGCCGCGTACGACTCGACGAGGTGCAGCCCGCCACTGCCATCGATAGTGAAGAGCGACACCGAGCCATCGTTCTTGTTCACGCAGTAGAGGAACTGGCCCGACGGATCGATTTTGAGGTCGATGGGGCCGGGATTGGTGACGCCGGTGAAATTCCCGGTCGCTATGTCCGGCCCGAGTGACGTGAGCGCTCCCGTTTGCGCGTTGATCGCAAAGGAGGAGATGGTGCTGTCATTGAAGTTGGTCGCGTACAGGAATCTGCCCGCCGGGTCGATGGTGATGCCGGTGGTGCCGTTGCCCGCATTCGCCGCTGTGAGGGTGGAGAGATTACCCTGCCCATCGTATGAGAAGGCCGACACGTTGCCGGTGATCGAATTGGCGGTATAGACGTACCCCCCGCTGGAGTCTCCCTTGGGCCACACTGCCACACCGACCACACCCTCCGCGGTCGATATACCCGAGCTCGCGGTCTGAGTGAGCGTGCCGTCCGCCGCAATGCTGTTGACGTACAGGAAGTGCGGATCACCGGCGCTGAAGATCAGCTGGCTGGTCGGGTCGATGGCGATGCTTAGCTGCGCATTGCTGAATCCAGAGGCACTGGAGATGCCGGCCAGCGAACCGGAGAGCGGGTTGATGGTGAAGCCGTAGATCGTGCCCGTGGCGACGGTTCCGTGTCCCGCGGTGTAGAGGAACGCGTCCGAGGGGGTTACCGCCAGAGACACCGGCACACTCGAAGTGGTGTTGAATTGCCCCCGCAGAGTCAGGGTTCCACTCGGATCCAGAAGCATCCGGCTGACGTCGAGAGTGGCTCCGTTGCTCACATATACATACTGTCCCGTCGTATCCACGACGACGCCATTCGGACCCTGGTCGGCAAGGAACGGGCTGCCCGCAACGGCGGTCAGCTTTCCCGTGAGCGGATCGATGGTGAACGCGGCCAGGTCGCCCTGCGGTCCGTCGGAATTGTTCGCCACGAACACGAATCTGCCAACGTTGATACAGCTGATCTGTACGCTGGAGACGTTGCTGTTACCCACGGTGCCGGTGCCGTTTGCGACCGAGCAGAGCTGGGCTGGCGAGCTGGGTTGGGTCGATACAGTGACTGCGTACGGACTGCCGTTCGTGAGAGCGGTGGCGAACTTGAAGTTCGTCGAGTTGCTCCCGCTGGGGGCGGGCACGTTCAGGTTGTCGCCACCCTCATTTTGCAGCACCAGGCCGGTGCCCGTCAGGCCGGTCACGGTCCCGCCGATCGTGTAGGTATTGTTGGTGCAGGCGATGGCGACGGTGGTGACATTGGCGCTGCCTACCGTCCCGGTGCCGTTGCTGACGGTGCACGTCTGATTGCTCGGCTGCGTGAGCACGGTCACCGCGTAGTGCGACCCGCTGGTCATTTTGGTCGCGAAGGTGAAACCCCGGCTGCCGGTGGCGACGGCCAGGTTGTCACCGCCATTGTCCTGCAGAACCAGCCCGCTACCGGTCAGGCCGCTGATGGCGCCGCCGATCGAGTAGGTTTTGGCAGCATTGGTGCTGCATGCGATGGCCACCGTGGTGACATTGGCACTACCCACGGTGCCGCTGCCATTGCTGACGGTGCAGGTCTGATTGCTCGGCTGGGTCAGCACGGTCACCGCATACCTGGACCCCGCTGTCAGGGCAGTCGAGAACGTGAAATTCTTGCTGCCGGCCGCGAGGGTGAGATTGTTGCCGCCGTTGTCCTGGAGAACCAGCCCGCTGCCGGACAACCCGCTGATGGAGCCGCCGATCGTGTAGGTGTTGGGAGCATTGGTGCTGCAAGCGACGGCCACCGTGGTGACGTTGGCGCTGCCGACGGTCCCGCTGCCGTTACTGACGGTGCACGTTTGATTCGTCGGCTGCGTCAGCACGCTCACCGCGTACTGGGACCCGCTCGCCACCGACGTCGCGAACGTGAAAGACTTCGCGCCGGATGGGATGGATAGGTTGTCGCCGCCGTTGTCCTGCAGAACCAGTCCGCTCGCGGACAGGCCGCTGACGGAGCCGCCGATGGTGTAGCTCTGAGGGGGAGGAGGGGGCGGTGTTCCACCGCCGCCGGAAGATTGACCAGCGCTCCCACCTCCGCCGCCGCACGCGCTGAGCAGGAGACCCAGAAAAAGCGCCGCGGTCGTCGAGCGGACCGCCGCAAGGTGAGATTGCCACGTGTGCATGATTGACATACGGATCCCCTGTATTTGATCTTCTTGCCGCGCTGCTTACGGGCCGCCGCAGTTGGCGAGCGACGTCCATGTGTGACGCGTGCACGGATTATTAGGGATGCGTGGAGCAGAAAACTGTGAGCGCTATCACACAGGGTGAGGCGCGGCCGCAAACAAACATTGCCTGGCGGAGTGCACGTTTGACTTAAGGGTCGCGTGCGACACTTGATGCTACATATGCTCGTTCGCAGACGACGTATACTTTCGGCCGCGAAAGCAAGTCCCGCGCCGGACACCGTGATTCAGCTGCGCCCTCGTGGGTGAGAGGCGCAGCGCTCAGCGATCTTTCCAGTCACCGAAGCGCACTGGAGCGCGCAGGTCCTTGAACAGATCGCCGCGGTGCTCGATTGTCCCGATCCGGCAGCCGAAAACCGGCAGCACGATCACGACTCCAATCGCGCAACGATCATTGAGGTGATAGATCAGCGCGCCCCGCGAGGCTTCGAACCCGCGTGAGCGCTCGGACCAGCCAACCCAGGGCTGCTGAGGTTCCGGCGTGATCCAGTCCGGCGGTGGGCGGGTGCGTGCCGCAAGCGCGCCGGCCCTTCGCTCGGCGGCGTCCTCCGATTCGACCTGGCTCCGGGAGGCGATCTCACGCTCTTTGTGCGCTTCGTTCAGCCAGTCGGTGACACGCGCCGGCGAAGGAAAGTTCCATGGGTCATTCGCATGCACCTCCCAGCAGGCCGTTCTTCAGCTCCGGATTCGGCGGAGTCGCACCGAGCCAGATCGCGATGAAGGCGCGCGCGAAGTCCTCTCCCTCGATCGTCCCCTTGAGGGTGCCGTTGACGCTCACCTGGATTCCTCTTTCCGCATGACGGACGAACGTCAGGCGCTGTCCGGATTGCACGTCGGCCATCCACCCATTGAGTGTAGCGATCCGTGCCTGAAGTGCCGGCAACTGAGCACCAGCGCTGCGCTCGAAGCCTTCGCTCCAGCCCTTGCGGATGTCGCTTGCGCCCACTGCGCGCACAAAGTGGAGAGTCAGCTCCTGCAGGTCCCTGGAGTCGATCAGGGTGCCCGCATCGCGTGACGGTCGGGTGACGTACAGCGCAGCCACGTAGACGTTCACTTTGAGGAAGGTTGCCTTGCGGACGCCGAGGCCATTGAGCGTGAGGCTGGTGCCCTCGACCTGCAGGCGTTCGGGGAAATCGACGCCGCGACACGTCCGTGCGTTTGCGGGCGGCCCGGCAAGGACGAGCAGCGTGCTGATGAGCACCCGGGCGCCTCTCATCCGGTAATCCTCGCAACGTAGTCCGCCGGTAGTCCGAGTCGGCGCGCAAGCTCACCCAGCCGGGCAGCATAGTCCGGATTGCGTTCGCTGCCGTCGGGAGGGCAGGGCAGATTGAAGCACAGAGCGGGCACCTGCGCCGCACCCGTCGGCTTGGCGAGCACAGCTTCGGCGCGATAGACCTGGACGCTCGGGTCGGAGTACAGCGCGTCGATCTCCGCGTGCGTGAGATCCATGACAATCCCGTGGACGCATCCTGCGGCATCGGGCACGAGCGTCGCACGCTTTCCAATACGAAGCGTGAAACCATCGAGGCGGGCGGGCCGCTCCGCCTGCGGATTCAGCCCACGCGCACGCAGGGCCTGTGCGTCCATGAACAGACCGTAGAAGAAGACGGCGATGTGACGATCCTGCAAAGGCGGCGCCCCGATCCAACACGCAGGCAGTCTGAAGAAATCAGATGATCGCCCGCCGGGCAGCCAATGCGCAAGGGACCTCATGCTACGATAACAGTTTCATTGCGCCGTAAAGAACGCAAACCGCAGGGGTAATCATGAAGTCGGCTCTCATCGGGATTGTGATGCTCATCGCCGCCGTACCCGGGTTTGCCGCGGCCCCGGCCGCCGGTCCGACCGTGACGGCGCCGATAATCGCGATCGAGGCGCCGCGGGACCGTGCGTTCCCGGGCGTGATGCAGCTGAGCATCGATGCGACGGATACCGGTCGCAGGGTCATCCAGGTGCATGAGAGTCTCAGCGGGATCGACCCGGACACGGTCCTGCTCTACCCGAAATGGCTGCCCGGCACGCACGCGCCCGAAGGCACGATCGACCGGCTGGCCGCCTTGCGGATCAGCGCAAATGGCCAGCGGGTCCCCTGGACGCGTGATCCCGCGGATGTGTTTGCCTTCCGCGTGCATGCCAAGCCCGGCACTCGCGCCATCGACATCGACTTCACGTACCTCTCACCCACCAGCGCGAGAACCGGCGCACTCGAGGTCAGCCGCGAGCTCCTCATGCTCGAATGGAACGAGCTCGTGTTGTACCCGGCGGGATATTTCGCGCGACGAATTCCTGTTGATGTGAACCTTGCGCTGCCGGCCGGTTGGCAGTATGGCACCGCACTCGAGCCGCTGACGAGCAACGGGGGGCGCACGGCCTTCAGGCGCGTGGACCTCGAGCATCTGATCGACAGTCCGGTGTATGCCGGCCGCTATGCTGCCCGTCACGATCTCGACCCGGACGGGCAGGTCCCGGTGCATCTGGATCTGTTCGCCGATCGCCCGGAATTCCTGGCAGTCAAGCCCGAGCAGCTGCAGGCCTACCGCGCGCTCGTGCAGCAGGCCTACAAGCTGTTTGGCTCGCATCATTACTCGCATTACGACTTCCTGTATTCCCTGAGCGACCAGATCCAGGAGAGCGGGCTGGAGCATCATCAGTCCAGCGAGGATGGCAGCGAGCCGGAATCCTTCACGCAGTGGGACAAGACCGCCTACGTCCGGGACCTGCTGCCGCACGAATTCACTCACTCGTGGAACGGCAAGTTCCGCCGGCCGGCGGACCTGTGGACGCCCAACTACAACGTGCCGATGCAGGACAGCCTGCTTTGGGTCTACGAGGGACAGACGCAGTACTGGGGAGAAGTTCTGGCGGGACGCTCGGGGCTGCGCACGCGTCAGCAAGCGCTCGATTCGCTGGCGCTGACCGCGGCGTACTACCAGAACCAGTCCGGTCGCGCGTGGCGGCCGCTGCAGGATACGACGAACGATGAGATCATCAATCCGCGCCGGCCGCAGTCCTGGCAGGACTTCCAGCGCTTCGAGGACTACTACAGTGAAGGCCAGCTCATCTGGCTGGATGCGGACACGCTGATCCGGGATCGATCGGGCGACAAGCGCTCGCTGGACGATTTTGCGCGCGCGTTCTTCGGTATCGACAACGGCAGCTACGCGATCGTCACCTATACCTTTGCCGACATCGTGAAGGCGTTGAACGCTGTCGAGCCTTATGACTGGTCAACATTCCTGCGTGAGCGGCTCGACTCCGTCGCCAGGCCGGCGCCCCTCGATGGGCTGCAGCGCGGCGGCTACAAGCTCGTGTATACCGAAACGCCGAGCGACTTTCTGAAGGCGACCGATGAGCAGCGCAAGCAGCTCAGCCTCCAGTATTCGATCGGGCTGATGCTCGACACCAAGGACTCGGATTGTGGCGTGCAGGAGGTCATCTGGAACAGCCCGGCCTTCAAAGCAAACATCACCGAGGGTGCCAAGGTGCTGGCCGTCAACGGTGTTGCGTGTATGCCGGACGTCCTGAAGGATGCAATCCGCACGGCGCAGACGGGCAAGACGCCGATTGAGCTCATCGTGCAGACAGGGGACCGCTACATGGTCGCGAACGTCGACTATCACGGAGGCTTGCGCTACCCGCATCTGGAGCGCGCGAGCGGCGTGCCGGCGCGCCTGGATGACATCCTGACGGCCAAATAACCGAATCTGCGGCTCCGCAATCGGCTTACCGGTTCCGGATCCTGCCGCGTGGCCCGAGACGACGCGGCGGGGCGGGCTGGCGAGCGCACCATTAACGCAACGGTACCGTTGCGTTTCAAGGGCAGCCGGAGTACGGTGGCTGAGCCGGGCGGGTGAGGCAGGATCGGAGGCGCATCATGAGAGTGCTCAAGCAGGCCATTCAGTGCGCGGCGCTTGCCGCTTTACTCTGCCTCCCGGTCTCGCCCGCGCGTGCCCATCCATTCCTGCTCCTCGGTCCGCTTGCTTTGACCCATCATGTGCTCGGAGCGGCAGCTCGCCTTGCCAGCGTGCCGCTCGTGCTGGCGTCAGCTGCCCTTTCGGTAGCTCCCGCCCTGGAGTACTCACCGGCGTCCGAATACGACACGGCGCCGGGTTACTATCCAGCGCCGGGTTACGCTGCTCGCGGCTACAGTACAGCTCCGGCCTATTCCCCGCCGTCATACTATCCAGCGCCGTACTATCCGCCGGCGCCCGGGTACTACGCGCGCCGGCCGATCTACGGTGCGTATCACGGGCGCGCGCCCGGTTATTACCCTGGCCCGCAGCCGTACTACACGCGCCCTTACTACACGCGGTCGTATTACGGTGCCCCCTACTATCACCCAGAGGCTTTGCCCCGAACGCGCTACGGTGCGCCGAGCTATGGGCCGCAAGCGTTCCCGCGCGACTCGGCCGGACCCACGCGCGGTTACTATGGGCCTCACCCGCGCTACACTGCGGCGAGTAGTTTCCATGGCCGCGCCGCATCGGGTGGGTTCTTCTATCGCCGTCACTGAAGCTCGACGTCGATCGCCGAGGCGCAAAGCGCGCCCGGGCGGCAGACCCTCGCGCATGGAGGCGCTCCGACTGGGCGACCGGATCCTCGATGTCGCCACCGAGCTTTTTCTGAGCGAAGGCTACGGATCCACGAGCATCGAGGCGGTGGCCGCCCGCGCCGGGATCTCCAAGCGCACCTTCTATCACCGTTTCGAGGACAAGGCGGGTCTGTTCGCCGCCGTGGTTCATCGGATCATCCAGGAAATCCGACCGCCGCCGGAGGTGCCGCTACTCGAGGGCACGAGCCTGCAGCAGATCCTGTGCCGACTTGCCGGCTTCGCGCTGCGCGCTGCGCTGGCGCCTCGCGCGATTGCATTGCACCGGCTGGTCATGGGCGAGTCGGGCCGCTTTCCCATTCTGGTCCGCGCCGTGTACGAGGAGGGGTGGGCTCACGAGGCAGGGTCGCTGATCGGGAATCTGCTCGAGCGCGAGATCCCGGAAGCCCGTCTGACGGCATCGCAGAGGACCTTCGCCGCTCATCAGTTTCTGCACATGGTGGTCGCCCTGCCGCAGCGTCGAGCCATGGGCCTCGGCAGCCCCATGACAGCGAGGGAGCTGGACCGGTGGGCCGAGGACGTCGTGAAGCTGTTTCTAGACGGCTGCAGGGGCCTCGGCGTTACGCCGGGTCGCGCGGCTTGCGAGCGCTGAAGAACCTGCGGGAGGAGACCTCGGCGGCCGTTCCACATGAGGTGCGCGATCTGATCCGCGAATTCCAGGGCGTCACCAAGTACCTCTAGCAGGCCGTCGGCCCATGTGCGCACGATTTCAGACCCCGGCTCAGGCCGCTGCCGAGCGCTACTGGCAGCTCATCGATCCGCTGTGGCGTTACGAGCAGAGCTGGCGCGTGCTGCCGACCGATCCAGTCCCCGTCGTGCTGATGCTGAACGGTCAGCGCACCGGTCGAATGATGCGCTGGGGGCTCATTCCCTTTACCGGCGAGGCCCGGTTTCCGCTCATCAACACAACGGTGGAGAAGCTCGAGAGCTGGTATGCGTGGAAGGTGCCGTGGGAGCGCGGGCAGCGCTGCCTCTTTTCCATGGCCGGCTTCTATGAGCCGCATCTTTACGACGGCGGCCGCAAGGAGCCCTTCTACGTGCACGTGGCGGATCGGGAAATCTTTGGCGTCGCCGGACTCTGGGATCGCTCGCGGGACCCGGCGGGCAATACCATCCTTTCGTGCACGCTGATCACCATCCCACCGAACGCGCTGTTGGCCTCCGTGCACAACGAGAAGCAACGCATGCCCGCTGTGCTCCGCGAGGAGCACCACGAAGCGTGGCTGAGCGGCAGCGCAGCGGAAGCGAAGAGCACGCTCGTGCCCTATCCAGCCGATCTCATGGTCGCCTGGCAGGTCAGCCGCCGGCTTTACGCGATCAAGACGCCGAACGACGCCGCGCTGATCGAACCCGTCGCCGATCCCGAGCACGGCTGAATGCGCCCGTGCGGCGCGGCGGACGCGCCTTGACCAGCCCGAGCAGCAGCGTTGTCACCCGTGCCGGGAAACGGCTTACACTGACGGGCTTCGGGAAACCCGCGAGGCGCGGGCAGGACGTTACAGCGGACAGAGATAACCGATGAGATCGAGCCATGGCACTTTCGCGGCAATCGTCTGGATCGTCGCCGGCGCTCTGCTGTTCAATTCGGAGCCGGAAGCCCGGCTGATCTCCTGGCAGACGCCGGTCTTCTTCGTCATCGGAATGTTCGTCGCCGGCGCGGTGCTCGGTGGCCTGTCCTATATCGGCGTGCGCGGACTGACGCACGCGCTGGTGACCACCAAAATAGTCACCGCCCCGACACGACGCGCGGCGATCGGTTTGACCGTGGCCGGCTACGTGATTTTCGCAGCACAGGGTGCGCTGATTTACGTCATCGCGAAGTGGACGATCCGCGCGATGTTCGAGCTCGATACCGGCTTCTAGCGCTTGCGTCAGCCAGAATAAGTCGCAGCAGCGTCAGGCGTGACCGCGATAGCCCAGCACGCGGGCAGGCAAAAAGAGCAGGGCGCGCAGCAGCGCGAAGGCGGCCTCGAACGTCAGGCCAACCAACCGGAATGGCAGTGACAGCAGCCACACGATGGGCCACAGGAACAGGGCCAGGATCGCCAGCGGCCAGCACAGCACCAGCAGCAGCAGCCAGCCGACCAACGCGAGCAAAGTCATGGCGAGACCTACAGCGACTATGAACGCCAGCGATTATCTCATCCGCCGATCCATACAGCCAAACCTTCCGGGGCTGCGTCCGGTCGCCGGAAACGGGCGGCTCATCGAGATCGAGGGCTGAAAAAGTCAGAGCCGCCGGCCGATGCCTGGCCGACAGCTCTGTATCACTTACCTGGAAGGCAGGAAGCGATTGCGTACGACGACGGCCAGGTGCGCTACGAGCAGCACGGCGGTCGCGACGATTTCGATTGTCAGAATTACCATGAGAAGCCCTCCGAATCTGTCAGCGGGGGCAGTTTACTGATGCTTCAGCGCGGCGATAGAGCCCTTGCGGGGGACGCGCCCTGCGCTTTCGGGGGGATTGCAATCCACGCAAAGAGTCCCCACTTTCACCCCGAAGGGCGCTGGATCAGCGCGCCGGGGCGGCGGATTTGCGGCGGGCGCGCTCGATGGACTCCCGGATATAGCCCTGAGCTTCCTGGGCGTCTCCCCAACCTGTGACCTTGACCCACTTGGAGGCTTCCAGGTCCTTGTAGTGCTCGAAGAAGTGCTGGACCTGCCGTAGGGTGATCTCCGGGAGGTCCGTGTAGTTGTGCACGTTTTCGTACCGGCGGGTCAGGCGAGGCACCGGAACCGCAATGATCTTCTCATCGCCCCCGGCTTCATCCTGCATCTTCAAGACACCCACCGGCCGCACGGCGAGCACCGCACCCGGGATCACGCCGCGTTGATTCGCAACCAACACATCGCAGGGGTCGCCGTCTTCCGAGAGCGTATGCGGAATGAATCCGTGGTTTCCGGGGTAGCGCATCGCAGTGTAGAGGAACCGGTCGACGATCAACGCGCCGGAAGGCTTGTCCATCTCGTACTTGATCGGTTCTCCGCCCACCGGAACCTCGACCACCACATTGACTTCCGCCGGCGGATCGCGCCCTACCGGGATCGCTTCCAGGCGCATCTTGGTTTCCCCGCGAATGAAGAGGCTGCGAGCTTAACAACCGCATCGGGCCGAAAACAATCCGCGCTGCCGCTCAGGTTTGCACGCCCTGCGGACCGCCAGCGGTGACGTGCGCACCGGCAGTGACCGCGCGGACGCCGACAGCGGCGGCGCGGGCGTCCGCTGCGAGGGCGAGCGCTCCAAGCGGACCGGCGAGGGCCCCGAGCCCGGGTGGAACCGCATAACCATCCAGGCCCGCGGTCAGCTCCTCGAGATCGAGATAGCCGTTCATGCTCCGGACGAGCAACCGTCGCGTCCGCGCCAGTAGCTCGGGACGGTGTTGGATGACGCCACCGCCGATGAGGATTCGCATCGGTGCCGTTGCGAGCAGCAAGGTTTGCAGCAACTGGGCCAGCGGGTAGGCGACCAACTCCCAGATGGGACTGTCCGCGGGGACTTCGCTGGCCGGCATGCCTACGCGGGCGGCGATGGCCGGCCCCGAGGCAAGGCCCTCGATGCAATCGCCATGATACGCACAGGCTCCGGGCCAGCTGTCGCCCGGATGCCTTGCAAGACGCACGTGCCCGAGCTCGGTGTGATTGCACCCGAACACGAGCTGTCCGCCCACGACCAGCCCGACGCCGACTCCAGTGCCAACTGTGATGTAGGCGTAATCCGCGAGCCCCTGCGCGCCGCCCCAGCGTCCTTCAGCAAGTGCCGCGGCGTTGACGTCAGTGTTGAATCCAACCGGGATGCCGCGTCGCGTACCCAACCGCTCAAGGATGTTCGCTCCGGCCCAGCCCGGCTTTGCGCTCGAGGTGATCTCGCCATACCGGGCCGAGCCCGGGCGCAGATCCAGCGGTCCGAAGGAGGCCAGTCCGATCGCCTCCAACGGCCCGTGCACCGCTGTCCAGCCGTCGAGCACGGACTCGACCTGGGCAAGAGTCGCTTCGCAGTCGACGGTGGGGATGTGAGCCTGTCCGCGAATGTCATCCGGTCCGCTCCCGAGGATGCAAACGCATTTGGTTCCCCCCAGCTCGACGCCTCCGAGGAGTGGTTTGGGCATCACCGGATCACCTCCGAATGCGGCCGATCTGCGACCACTGCACATTAAGTAAAGAAGGTAACTGCATTGAATTCAAGGTGGCCAGAGCATCGAAACCTGCCGGGAAGCACGCCGGCTGCAGCGGATTCGTTCAGCCGGATCCAGGTGTCGGCAGGCGGAGACGCCCGATTTGACGAGAGTTGGCATCCCTCGTGCGACCGGCGCACACTTGGCCGGCACCGCATTATGTCGACGCCACCCTCGTGGGTGGACCGCAACAGGCGGGGGGGTCAATGCGCATCCAGGGCATCACGCACACGCGGCTCATGGACGAGTCCGAAATCTGTGTCTCCGAGACTGCGAAATTCGGTACGCCGGCGCAGATGCTCGTCGCTACACGGCTGCTCTCGCACCCGGAAACGTATCGGCGCTGGGAATCGGAGCACGCGCTTCTCATGCGGCAGGTCTCGCGCCACAATTTCCTGCATCGCCAGGTGACCGCACTGCGCGCCACAGCTTTGTCGCTGCTGCACAGAAAAGCAATCTTCGAGTATCTGCAGGATCGGCCGCTGACTGCGGCCCAGCGCCGGCGCCTGATCGCGCTGTTCCACAGCTTCAAGGACTACACCTCTTCGTTGATCGCCGAGCATGGCAACTATCTGCGTGGTGCCTCCAGTTACTGGTGCGCGCATCACCTTGCCCGGCGGCTGATGAAAGACAGCGCTTTTGCCGAGCCGCTGCATCTCTACCAGGAACGCTACACGGATTACTTCAGAATCTTCTGCGATGTGGAGCTGGCGGACACCGAAGAGGAGCAGCGCACGGTGGAGCCGCTGCGGATGCTCAAGCCTTTGCTGAAAATGCAGCTCACCGAGGCGCGGCGGGAGATCCTATCCATGGCGTACCAGCCGAGCCGCGTCTGGCGCGAGGTCGAGATCCGCCGCCCCACCGGCGACACGGTCAAGATGCGGACCCTCCCCGGCGATGCGGCAAGACTGGGTGGCGCGGCTGTCCACAGCGGAGCGCGGAGATAGCCGCTGGGTCCCGGCGGCTGATGACCAGGCACCCCGCCCGCCAGAGCGCGGCGGGGCTCCGTTTGCGTTGCGGATGGCTCGCATGGCTGAGCTGCATGGCGAGCGTGGCCATGGCGCGGCCGGCCGAGCACATCGAGCTGCCCGACTGGAGCAAGACAGCGGTCGAGGATCGCGATCTCGGACATGGCGTCCACATGCTCGAGAGCTTCGGCGGCAACATCGGCGTGATCGGCGGCTCGCAGGGCGTGCTGCTCGTGGATGCGGAGTACCCACAGCTCAATGACAAAGTGGTCGCGGCCGTCCGCCGCATCTCATCCGCGCCTATCCGCTACGTCGTGGATACGCACTGGCACTGGGATCACGTCGGCGCCAACGCGAATTTTGCCAGGGCAGGGGCGCTGATCATCTCGAGCGAGCAGACCCGCCGTCACATCGTCGAAGCACAGCGCTCGGGCAGCCCCGCCGGACAGCCCTACGCGGCCGATCCGGCGGCGATTCCCACTCTGACGGTAGGCTCCGGAACGACATTCCATCTTGCCGGGCAGACTGTGGAAGTCATACACGTGCCACCGGCTCACACGGACGGCGATCTGATCGTGCGCTACGTTGAAGCGGATGTGCTGCAGACCGGGGACACGTTCTTTCACGGCTTCTATCCCGACATCGACATCGAGCACGGCGGCACGATCGACGGCATGATCGCCCTCTACGACACGCTGTACAGGATGTGCGGCCCCCGCACCAAGGTGATTCCCGGACACGGGCCGGTCGCGAGCCGGGAGGACATCCGCACCTACCAGGCGATGCTCCGGGAGGTCCGCGGGCGCGTCGCGAGCGGGATCGCGGCCGGGCTGTCCGAGGACGCGCTCATCGCCCGCCACCCGCTCGATGACCTGGACAAGACCTGGGGCGGCAATCTGATCAAGGCGCCCTATCTCATCGCCATCGTCTACGAGGACCTCAAGTCTCACCACTGATGGAGGCCCTTGGGGCCCCAGGGCGGGGCCACGCTCGAGGGGCGCGATGGGGCGGCGCCCCCGCCGCTGAACCCGCGGCCCCAGGCGCCGCACTTACGTTCGAGGATCTCTTTCAGCACCAGCAATGCCACCCCGACAGCCTGCGCGGCCAGTCAAGTACGTACTCTGGATGCTCGCCGCGCTGGGCACGGTCAGGGCCGAGGCGGTCGACACCTACCGCCTGGACGCCACCAATACCCAGGTCGCCTTCGAAGTGCAGCGCTTCGGGATCCGCTGGGTGACCGCTCATTTCCGGGATATCTCCGGCGAGCTCGTTCTCGATCATCAGGGCCGCCAGAGCCGGGTCGAAGTCCACGTGGGAATCGCCTCGGTGGATTGCAGCGATCCGCGCTGGAATGAGCGCCTGCGCTCGAGCGAGTGGCTGGATGCGCCTCGGTACCCCTGGATGACCTACCTTGCAACCGACATCGAGATGGGGGACGGGCACGCTACGGCCAACGGCGAGCTGACTCTGCACGGGGTGACCCAGCCGGTGGTCCTGCATGTCACGTTCGTCAACTGCCGGACGGGAAGCCCTTGCCAGTTCGACGGGCACGCTCGCGTGAAGAGGTCGGACTTCAGGCTGCCTCACGGCTTGTGGACGGGCGGGGACCAGGTGGACATCTCGATCCGCGGCACGGTGAGCAAGCCGCCCGGATAGTGTACCCACCCCCCCAAAACTGGTAGCGTGCGCAACCATCTGCAGCTACGGCTGCGTTACGAAACCGACACCCGTGCCTGTCAGCCGGGAACTTCTCGCCTGCATCGATCTGTTGCCTGAGCCCATCTTGCTCGTCGGCTCGAGTGGCGAAATCTTCGCAGCCAACGAGGCTTTTACGCGCCAGCTCGGGCGCCCGCGGAGCTCGCTCGACGGGACGGCGGTCGCCCTCCTGGTCTCGGATCCGCCGAGCGCCGTGGCTGAATACCTGCAGGCTTGCGCGGGCAGCGAGCGCCTGCTCGCGGGCTCCCTCACGTTCCGCCATGCTGAAGGGGCGGAGCTCGAATTCAACGCGGCCGGCGCCAGATACCTCGCGGGGGAAGGGCGGACATCCGGGGACTGCACGGTGGTGTTGCTGCGACTCGAGCCGAGAACCGATGGTGCGGGCTTTCTCGGGCGCCTGGCCCATGAGCTGCGCAACCCATTGGCGCCCATTCGCAACGCGCTGGAGGTCATGCGCGTGTCCGCCGGAGACCAGGCAGTGACCACGGCGGCGCGCTCCATGATCGAGCGCCAGGTGCAGCAACTGGTGAAGCTGATTGACGGCCTTACTGTTCAGCCAGCGACCACGACCGCGGTTGCGCACGAGCCTGCCCGGCGCAAGCCTCCTCAACAGCGCGCGCGTATCGTGGTGGCCGACGACAATCAGGACGCCGCCCAGAGCCTCGCCTTCATGCTCGAGATTGACGGTCACGACGTGCGTGTCGCGCACGATGGTCTGGAGGCCATCGAGATCGGCGAGTCCTTCCGGCCCCAGGTCATGCTCCTCGACATCGGAATGCCCCGGCTCGACGGCTACGCCACCGCCCGGGAGCTCCGCGGCCGGCCCTGGGGTGGCTCGATCAGCCTCGTCGCACTGACCGGCTGGGGCCAGGAGGAGGACCGGCGGCGAGCCGAGGAAGCAGGGTTCGACCGGCACCTGGTCAAGCCCGTCGATCCGAGGATCCTGAGCGCGCTCATCGTCCAGGCGCTGCAGCCCTGAGCCGCTGCTGCCTGAGTGCGCCCCACGGAACCGATGGCCGCGGGATGAGTTTTTCCGTCTGAAGGTCGGCGATGCAATACAAACTCTACTACTGGCCCTCGATCCAGGGTCGTGGCGAATTCGTGCGCCTGGCTCTGGAGGCCGTCGGCGCAATCTACCTCGATGTGGCGCGACTGCCCGGCAAGGGGTTCGGGATTCCGGCCCTGATGCGGCTGATGGACGCGCGTCGCGTCGCGCGTGCCCCGTTCGCCCCGCCATTCCTGCAGGCCGGACCCCATCTCATCGGTCAGACTGCCAACATCCTGTTGTTTCTGGGCGCGCGCCACGGTCTCGCACCGCGTGACGAGGCCGGGCGGCTGTGGACACACCAACTGCAGCTGACGATCGCCGACTTCGTCGCGGAGGCACACGACACACACCATCCGGTGGCCGCCGGACTGTACTACGAGGACCAGAAGTCGGAGGCGCGCAGGCGTGCCGAGGACTTCCGTCAGTCGCGGCTGCCGAAGTACCTGGGATACTTCGAGTCCGTCCTGTCGCGCAACAAGCGCGGGCCCTATCTGATGGGGGCCCGGCTCACCTATGCGGATCTGTCGCTGTTCCAGCTCGTGGTGGGGCTCGACTATGCCTTCCCGCAGGCCATGGCCAGCGCCGCACGGCATTACAAGCGGGTGCTGAAACTCTCGCGAGCGGTTCAGGAGCGCCCCCGGATCGCCGCGTACCTGGCCTCGGATCGCCGCATCGCCTTCAATCAAGAAGGGATCTTCCGGCACTATGCGGAGCTCGACTCCCGCTGAGCGCGCGAGCAGGTCCCCGCACCGCACACACCCAGGCATGGCGCCGCCGCGTGCAGGAGTGCCACGAAATTCACGGCTCCATGGTGAATGTCAGCTGAGCAGATCCTCCAGCCGGATCGGCAGAGTGCGGATGCGCCTCCCAGTCGCGTGGTAAATGGCATTGGCCACCGCCGCGTTCGTTCCGACATCCCCCAGCTCTCCGATTCCTTTCACGCCCGCCGGGTTCACGGCCGGGTCCACCTCCGGCAGCATGGCGATCCGCACATCGGGCGTGTCGGCGTTGACGGCCAGGTAGTATTCCTGCAGGTCGCGATTGACCGTGCGCGCCGTACGTGCATCCAGCTCCGTGGACTCCAGTAGCGCGGAGGCCATGCCCCAGATCATTCCGCCCATCAGCTGACTGCGTGCCGTGCGAGGGTTCATGATGCGGCCCGCCGCGAAGGTGCCCACCAGGCGGGGTACGCGGATCTCGTGGGTCCTGGCATGAATCCGCACCTCGACGAATTCGGCGCCGAAGGCAAACTTCACGACATTTCCCTTCGGACCTCCGACCAGCGTGCTGTGGCCGGCATAGAGCTTGCGCACCGCATCGGGCGGCGCGCCCTCCGGGACGAACTCGGCATATTCCTCGATCATCGCGCTGCCCAGTCCGTCGAAAGCCTCCGTCAGAGGCTGGGAAACGCCCTCCGCGGTGACCGCACCCTTGACCAGGCGCAGCGTGGCTGGATCGCGCCCCGCGAGAGGTCCCTTCCCGCCGCGGGTGATGCCATCGAACAGCCTGGTCTGGATCTGACGGCAGGCCATGAGCACCACCGAACAAACGCTGGCCGTGCTGTTGGAGCCTCCCGAGACCGGCGCGGGGGGCAACTCAGAATCACCCATCTCCACGGTCACGGCCGACAGCTCCACACCGAGCTGCTCGGCGGCCATTTGCGCCGCAACGGTGCGCACGCCCGTGCCGATCTCATGAGAAGCACACTGCACGCGCACTCTGCCGCTGGAGCTCAGGCGCACACGCGCTGCCGCCGCGCCGATATGGGTCGGATATACGGCGGTCGCGCATCCCATGCCGATGCGCCAGTCCCCATCCCGCATCGAGCCCGGAGCCGCGTTGCGGCCGGACCAGCCGAACTCCCGCGCTGCGTGGTCATAACACTGCATGAGTTGACGGCTGCTGAACTTCTTGCCTTCGATGGGATCGACGGCCGTGTCGTTGATCCGTCTCAGCTCGATCGGATCCAGTTGCAACTCATAGGCCAGCTCGTCGAGGGCGCACTCGAGCCCGAACATGTAGGGGAGCTCCGGGGGTGAGCGCATATAGGAGGGCGTCTGCCGGTCTGCGCGGACAATGTTGACGCGGCTGGCGACCGCGCCGTAGGCGTACATGCGAGTAGTGGTCTCCGTTCCCGCCACGACGTAGTCATCTACACGCGAAGTCAACTCCCACCCTTCATGACTGAAGGCCACGATCTTGCCGTCGTGTCGCGCGCCGAGGCGCACGCGTTGGCGTGTGGGCGCCCGATATGGCTGGGTGGTGAAGCCCTGGGCGCGGCTGACGACGCAGCGCACGGGGCGATTCAGGCGCTTCGCCGCGAGAGCCACGATGGCCGTGCGTGGGGTCACCGCCCCTTTGGAGCCAAATGCACCGCCGACGTAGGGACACACCACGCGGACGTCGCTCAGGTCCATGCCCAGCTGGCGCGCTACTTCGGCGCGCAGGCCATAGACCGTTTGAGTCGGCTCATAAATCGTCAGGCGCGAGTCATTCCACACGGCTGTGGTGCTGTAGAGCTCCATGGGATTGTGCGTCTGAGTCGGCGTTCTATAGGTCGAGTCAATCTGCACCGGAGCGGCATCAAAAGCCGCCTGGAAGTCCCCGTGAGAGGGATCCTTCTTGAGTCGCGCAGCATGACCCACCGCCGGAACGGTTTCGGTCCCCTCCGAGTCCAGCTCCGCGCTCGGTCGCTGCGGCGCGTAGTCCGCGGTCACGCGGCTCGCTGCCTCCTCTGCCGCCTGAAATGTCTCGGCAACGACCAGCGCCATGATCTGACCATCGTGGCGGACATCGCGAGCGTGCAGTGGACCGAGCGAGGTGTAAGCGCCCGCGCCGAAGTCCGGCGGCTTCAGGTCACCGATGTCGCCGTAGCTCACGATGTCGAGAACACCCGGCACCTTGCGTGCAGCCTGCAGGTGCAGTGCCTTGACCGAACCGCGGGCGATGTCGCTGGTCACCAGCACGCCGTAAGCGACATTACCGAGCGGCATATCGGCCGCGTATCGCGCCTCGCCCGTCACCTTGATGCGTGCGTCGATGCGAGGGGCCGGCTGTCCCTGATTCGACGCCGGGTCGGGCGCTTCGGTGCTCACGTCAGACCTGCATCGCCTGGGCCTCGAGCAGCGCCCGCACGAGTGTTTGCTTTCCCAGGACGACCTTGAACGAATTGTGCACACGTGGGTGCGCATCGGCGAAGGCGGCATTCGCGGCTCTGGC
>DASTDD010000046.1:0-4061 GCA_035710545.1 Steroidobacteraceae bacterium | reverse complement strand
ATAGTGATTTTTTAACGAGCGCCTACACGGACGGCGCGGAGGGTCTGCCATGAGCGCCGAGGAGCTGACACGGATCGTTTCCAAGGCACGCAAGGTCCAGGAACTGCAGCGGGCACGGGCCCGCGTCCGGCAGCTGGAGCGCGAATTGAGTGGCGAGGCGGCCACGCCCGAGCCAGCTGTCACCATTCCGGCCTTTCTGCGCGCTGACGCGCGGCAGGCGACCCGCTGATTGCCCCGAGAGGACTCAGGTGCGTCCGGCCTGACTCCGCCTCACTTGGCCTTGCTGTAGTCGTACCACACCGCTTCGACATTGTTCCCGTCGGGGTCGAGCACGAACGCGGCGTAGTAGCCGGGCCAATAGTCGCGGTAACCTGGCTTGCCGTTGTCCTTGCCACCTGCCGCCAGCGCGGCCTTGTGGAAGGCGCGCACCTGCTCGGCACTGTGTGCCTCGAATGCAATGTGCAGCGGGATGACGCTGGCCTTTTTACTGATCCAGAAGTCGGTGTTCTTGCCGTCGTTGAAGCCGGCCGCTTCGCCGTCCTCCATGTTGCTGGTATAGCCAAGCGGTGCCAGTGCCTTGGAGAAGAAGGCCTTGGACTTCCGATAGTCGCTCACTGTCAGGGTGGTATGGGCAATCATGCTGTGCTCCGAAAGAGATTACAGAGTCGGCAGTTGGGTACGCGCTGCGCGGTTTACTTCTCCCGCGGCGGCTTGAGCCCGGCATCGGCGTCAGGGCGCAGCCCCTGTCGCTGGCTGCGCACTCCCGCCAGCAGCGCGCGGGCGGCGTTCTTGACCTCTTCCTGGATAGCCTCATCGTCATCGAGCGCCTCGTGGCTGGTGGCGTACGGCTGCCAGTAGCCGATGTAGCGGTCGAGCACCGCGGCGTGACCGGCCGCGGTGAGTCCGAGCGAGCTCAGCCAGTCGCATACGCTGCGGCGGGCAGCGTCTGCGCCTTCGGCATCGCCGTGTATGACGCACGAGAACAGGCGCCCCGCGAGGTGTCGTGGGTACTCCCAGCCGGCCAGTTCGATTTCCTTGGCGGCTCTCGCGTCCTTGCCGTGCGTGCGTGTCGGGTCAGGATTGCCACCGTCGGCGCACACCAGACGATCGATCATGAGCTTCAGCGGTGACGTGCCGTGGAACCAGTTCACCGGCGTCACGATCATGATGCCGTGCGCGGCGACCCACATCGGGTAGATCTCGTTCATCCAGTCCTGAGTCTGCCCGAGCGAATAGTTCGGGTAGCACGAGCAGGGCCAGTGGCACAGCGCTGCGGCCGTCGAGAAGCACGCCTTGCACGGGTGGATGTGGCGCCCATACTCGGAGGCGAGCCGGCTGAGATCGAGCACCTCGACCGAGACGCCGGATTCCCGGGTGAGGATGCCGCGCGCGAGCTGGACCAGACGATAGGACTTCGAGCTCTCGCCGGGGCAGGTATGTTCGCTGCGGCTGGAGGCGTTGATGATGAGGAAGCGGGCGGGGGATTCCCGGTCGTCGTGCAACGTCTGAGCGGCGGCGATCGCCGCGCGTGCCGCGAGCCAGTCGGTGGCCAGCTCGTAGTCAGCATCCGCGAACTCCGGTCCGGCCTTGCGTGTGCGCGGACTCTTGCGGCCGCCGGCGTAGGCGTCCCAGGCCGCGGCGGTCACGCGGTCGAGTTCCTTGCCGAGTTCATCAAAGGCCGGGTCTGTGAACTGCGCGCGGAAGCGCGCCTTGAACTCAGTCGCAGACAGGTGTGGGTCGGGCATTTCCTTGCGCGGGGCGGGCGCCTTGTGCTTCATCTCACCTCCCACTGGCCACGGTCCTGAGCCTCTGAGCCTCGCGCTCGAAGCTCCCTTCCATTCGAGCCGTCGGGTACGAGTGAGTTCGTTCCCGGGGCACGGCGACTCCGCCAAGGTCCGGCTCCCGGTCATTTCCACGTGGCCACGTAGCCGTCGCGTCAGCATTGGCCGACTGTCTGCAGCGTAGTTGTTGGGCTACCCGATGCGACGCGTGCATGTAAACCTCGGCCGTACGTTGTTACCCGGTCAAGGAGTTGTTATGACTCGTTCCAGCATCGTCAGCATTCTAGGCAGCTTCGCCCTGGTGCTCTGCGCGGCCGCACAGGCGCAGAACGCCCCTGCGAGCTCTTCCACGTCACCGCCGGCCGACACGAGCAGCTCACCGCCGCCGGACACGAGCAATTCAACGTCGGATTCTGCGAACTCGTCGTCTGACTCCAGCATGTCGGCCACGAAGCCCAGTTCTGGCAGCAAGGACACGTCAAAGTCCGCGAAGGAGCAGCAGTCGCACAAGCAGAAGTGCAAGGGCGACAACACGAACGTGAACTGCAAGGAGACCAGCGAGGCTCCCAAGTAGTCCTCGCCGGCCGGTCACTCTATCCTGGCGCCTGACGGCCGCGGCCCGGGCGCCGGGGTAGGGCAACGCACGGCTCTGAATTGGTCGCGGCCTCATGATGGCTGTGGGCGTGCGCTTACTGAACTCGCGCGCTGCGCGCGCTACGGTGCGGCGAGGCGCTTGTCGCGCGGGAGCGCCGTCATGAAGATCCGCATGCCATTCGTATTCGTCCTCTGCGCAGCTGGCCTGGCGGGGCAGTCCGCAGTGGCGGCTCAGGCGACCGGGAATGACCCGAACGCATCGGCCCCGGCCGCGAGCGCGAAGGTCACCAAGCTCGCCACGGCCAGGCATCCCGCGCCGAGCACTCCTCCCGCGAGAACGACTCCGCCCACGGCGGGATCGCAGACCGCGGTCTACCACGGTGCCCAGGGCAAGAAGTCGGCGCCGGGCACCGCCTGCAGCAGCGCCAGACTCAAGCCGGACGGCTCGCTCGACTGCGGCATGAGCGGCAAGGCCGCCGCACCCCCACATCCGAAGTAACGCGTGGTGGGATTGCGCTCAGCGCTGGACCGGCGGCGCCATGTCGCTCGCACCGGCAGGGAACGCGCAGTCAGAGGTGCGCAGGCACAGCCGGCGTCCGCTGATCAGCCGGGCAAGATCCCGGCGCGCGCGGTGATCGACAAGTGCCGGCGCTGCGATCTGTGGCGCCGGGCCACCCAGGGAGTCGCAGGCGCAGGGCCGCCGCGCGCCGACGTGATGCTGATCGGCGAGCAGCCCGGGGACCAGGAAGACCGCGCCGGCCTGCCGTTCGTGGGGCCGTCGGGAAAGATGCTCGATCGGCTCATGGATGAGGCGGGGCTCGATCGCTCGGTCTGCTTCGTGACCAACGCCGTAAAGCACTTCAAATGGGAGTCGCGTGGCAAACGGCGCCTCCACCGCCGCCCCAACGTCACCGAGATCGAAGCCTGCTTTCCCTGGCTCGAGCAGGAAATCGCCGCGCTGCAGCCCCGGGTCATCATCCTCCTGGGCGCCACGGCCGCGCGTTCCTTGCTGCATCGAACCGCGGCAATCGAGTCCTTGCGCGGGCGCGCCCTGGTTCACGCAAGCGGGGCGCGCATTTTCGCCACCTATCACCCGTCCGCGCTGTTGCGAGCCGACGAAGGAGCGCAGCGCTTGCGCGCCGCCCTGGTTCACGATCTGAAGCGTGCGGTGCGGGCGCTCGAGGACCTCGGCCGCTGATGCCCTGATGTCGCTGACGTCGGGTCGGTTGATTCGCACGAGACCCGGCGGATGATCCTTACAGAGCACAGCGGGTTCGTGCGTAACACTGCGCTGTCGAGCGGGTGAGGCGCGGATCAGGCACGGAGCACACCATGGACAACCCAGCGAGCAAGTATCCCCATCCTCCCTTTCCCAAGCAGCCGCAGGCCTGGCCCGGGTTGGCGCGCGAAATGCAGCCCAAGCCGGATCACGGTGAGGTGAGTTACCGCGGTTCGGGGCGCCTGGCGGGGCGCAAGGCCCTGATCACCGGCGGCGACTCCGGCATGGGGCGGGCGGCGGCGATTGCGTACGCACGCGAAGGCGCGGACGTGGCGATCAACTACCTGCCGGCGGAGGAGCCGGATGCCCGTGAGGTCATTGAGCTCATCAAGCAGGAGGGCCGCACCGGGGTAGGCATTCCCGGCGACCTGCGCGAGGAGAGCTTCTGCACGCGGCTCGTCGCGGAG
>DASTDD010000045.1:0-6123 GCA_035710545.1 Steroidobacteraceae bacterium | reverse complement strand
AGACACCGAAAGAGCGCGCGACGGCCGCCGGCCCCGTGCCAACCCTGACGGCACGGCAGCGCGACAGCGCTGGCATCGAAGTCGCCCATCCGCAGGCCGCGCAGGTCTCGCAACGCTGGGACGCCCTGGGCCAGGTGCTGGATGTGTCCTCCCTGGTTGCGGATTTCGGGCAACTCGAAGCGGCGGCTGCCAGCGAGCGTGCCGCGCACGCGGAGCTCGAGCGACTGCAGGGTCTGTACAAGGCCGACGCGGCCTCATCATTGAAGATGGTCCAGGCCGCGCAAGCTGAGCAGGTCCGCGCCCGGACTCAGTACGAGTTGGCTTTGTCGACTTGCGCCTCCCGCTGGGGAGCGGTTACGAGGTTGCCACCCGGCCAGCGACGCCAGTTGATCGATCGTGCCGCAGACGGCCAGCATCTCCTGGTGCGCGCAAGTCTGCTCGGCCGACAGAGTATCGGCGCGCTTCCACAGTCGGCGCAGCTGCAAGTGGATGGCATCCAGGTGCCTGCACAGGTTATCGGCGTAACGACTCAGGCATCGGCTGATCTACAGAGTGCCGGCGTGCTGCTGGAGGTCTCTTCGATTCCGGGCTTGGGTCCCGGTGCACGGATCCCCGTCACGTTGATGATGGCCCCGAGCAACGGAGTCCTCGTGCCGGACAGCGCACTGCTGTATGGAGTCCGAGGCCCCCGAGTCTTCAAGCAAATGCCGAGTACGGGCAGCAAGGACCGCTGGCGATATGCCGAGATGCCCGTTCAGCTCCTCGAACGGCAGTCGAGTGGCTGGCTCGTCCAGGGCGTGAGCAGCAGCGACCTGATCGTCGTGCGCGGCGCCGGCGCCCTCTGGTCCCTTCAGGCCGTCAACGTGACTTCCAGTGATGAAGACGAAGATGACTGACGGGCTGCGCTGATGCTCGCCGCCTTCGTCCGGATCTCGCTCGCGAATCCGCGAACGCTCGCCACATTGGCGCTGCTGCTCTCCGTGCTGGGCGCGGCCTCCCTGACACGTGCGCACTGCGATGTCTTTCCGGATTTCGCGCCGCCCCACGTATTCATCCAGACCGAAGCACCCGGGCTGGACGCCAGCCAGGTGGAAGGTCTGGTAACCCGGCCGCTCGAGAGCGTTCTGGGTGGCGGCGCGGATGTCAAAACGGTGCGCTCAACCTCCAGTCAAGGGCTCTCCGTCGTTCAGGTCATCTTCGCCAGCCGTGGCGACCCTTATCGCCAGCGCCAGGTGATCGCCGAGCGGCTCAGCGAAGCGTTGCCGCTGTTGCCTGAAGGCGTGCATGCGCCGCAACTGTCGCCACTGAGCTCCTCGGTCGAGTACCTGCTGCACTTCGGGTTCACGAGCCCGACCCTGTCGCCCATGCAGCTGCGCGACATCGTGCAGTGGTCCGTCAAGCCGCAGATCCTGGCAGTGCCGGGCGTGGCGCAGGTACAGATCTTTGGAGGCGAGGTGCGCCAGCGGCAGGTCATCGTCGACCCGCGCAAGCTCGCAGCACTGGAGGTCTCCTTCGAGGACGTGATGTCGGCCGTCAAGCGCGGCACGCAGCTCAGTGGCGGCGGTTACGTCGAGAGCGACTCGCAGCGGATCGTGATCCGGCCGCAGAGTCCGGGGGTCGTTCCCGATGCGCTCGCGCAGGCGCTCGTGCTGACCCGGGCGGGCTTGCCCATCAGGCTCGCGGACGTCGCGAGGATCCAGGACGGTGCGGAGCCGCGATTCGGTGAAGCGCTGATCGATGGCAAGCCGGGATTGCTGGTCGAGACGGCTACCCAGTTCGGCGCGAACACCCTCGAGGTCTCGCGCCTGCTGGAGCAGAGACTGTACGAGATCGCTCCCGCCCTGCGCGCGCAGGGCGTGGAGTACCATCCGGCTCTGCTGCGTCCGGCCAGCTTCATCGAAGACGCGGTCCGCGAGTTACGCGACTCGATAGCAATAGGGGCGGTGCTCGTGGTCTCTCTGCTTCTCGGCGCGTTGCGCGACTGGCGTGCCGCGCTCGTGTCGTTCAGCTCCATCCCGTTGTCTCTGCTCGTGGCCGCGTGGATTCTCGCGAGCGCCGGGCTGAGTCTGAACACGATGACCATCGGGGGACTGGTCGTGGCGCTGGGGGTCGTCGTCGATGATGCGGTGATCGATGTTGAGAACATCCTCAGGCGGCGCCGAAACGCGGCGGGAGAGGTCGATGTCCGCGGCCTCATCCTGGCCGCCTCGCTCGAGGTCCGCCGCCCGGTGTTTTTCGCGACCATGGCGGTCGTCGTGGCGTTCGTACCCATCCTGCTGCTATCGGGGTTGGAGGGAGCCTTCTTCGCGCCTCTGTCCATCGCTTTCCTCCTCGCGGTGTCCGTTTCGTTGCTCGTGGCGATGAGCGTGACGCCCGCGTTGTGCGTGCTGGTGATGACCCGTCACAGTCCCGTGCAGGAGGCATCTTTTCTGCGGCGCATGAAGCGCTTTCAACATCGGGCGATCGCCTGGCTGAACGAGCGTCCCCGGCTGGCATGGATGATCCTGACGGTCACGGCGCTCGCCGGTATCGCTGCGTTACCGTTGCTTGGCGCGCGGCTTCTGCCGGACTTTCGCGAGAGTTACCTGATCGTGCACACCACACTGCGGCCGGGCGTCTCGATCGATGAGACCGTGCGCGTGGATCAGCGCATCTCGGCCCGGCTGGCCGCTATCCCCGGTGTGGGGAGCGTCGCGGCGCAGATCGGTCGAGCCGAGAACGGACAGGATCCGGATACTCCGAACAAGAGCGAGTTCGAAGTGCAGGTCGCCCCGGCCATCGGGCGTACGGCTGTCGAGCAGATCCGTGCCCTCTTCGAAGACTTTCCCGACCAGCTGTCCGAGATCGACTCGATGCTCACGGAGCGGATCGGCGAGACGCTCTCCGGGGAGGCCGCGCCTTTCCTGATCAGTGTATTCGGCACGGATCTCGAGGCCGATGATCAGGTGGCGCAGCGCGCGGCCGAGGTTCTCAGGAGCCTGCCGGGCAGCGGCCAGGTTCGCCTGCTCGTGCCGGCGCGCCAGCCGGAGATTCAGGTGAGCCTGAAGCCGCGGGAGCTGACCTTGCACGCTCTGCAGGCGTCGGAGGTGCTCGGGGCCGTGAGCGCATCCTTCAGTGGTACGCCGGTTTCCGAGATCAGCCTCGCCGATCGCAGTATTCCCGTGGTGATCCGGACCCCGGTCGCGGCGGCGACTCCGCAGGCCGTCGGGGATCTGCTGCTGCGCGGACACGATGGCAATCTGGTGCGGCTCTCGAGTGTCGCGGATGTCGAGGTGATCGATGGACGGGCCCTTCTCAATCACGAGGGCGGGCTGCGCCGCCAGGTCGTGGCGGCGACTCCCCGAGGCAACGATCAGGTGGGATTCGCCGATGCGGCACGCAGGGCGATCGCCCGCCAGGTGAAACTGCCGCGCGGTGTCTACCTGGCTTTCGGCGGCTCGGCGGTGGAGCAGGCAGGCGCCCTGGAGGAGTTGCTGCTGCACTCGGTCGCAGCGATCGTGCTCATCGTGGTGCTGCTGTCCATCGCCTTTGGCCGGGCGCGCCAGGTCCTGCTCGTCATTCTAGCCCTGCCGAGCACGCTGATCGGGGGCGTCGCCGCTCTTGCCATTGCGGACGCTTCGCTCACCATTGGGGCCATGGTGGGGTTCATAGCGTTGTTCGGCATGGCGGCCCGCAACTCCATCCTGCTGGTCTCGCATTACGATTACCTGGTCATGAATGAGGGACAGGAGTGGGGCGGCGCTGCAGCCCTGCGGGGCGCGGAGGAGCGCTTCACGCCCGTGCTGTTGACCGCGCTGCTGACCGCGCTGGCGCTTCTACCCGTCGCGCTGCAATCCGGCAAGCCCGGTCACGAGATCGAGGGGCCCATGGCCATCGCCATACTCGGGGGGCTGGTGACCTCTACGCTGACCACCCTTTTCATCATTCCGGCCCTCTCGGTACGATGGCTTGGAAAGTCCGCGACGCGATGACTGCAACTCCCGATTCGACGCCCCGATTCGATCTGGCCGCGGCCTCCCGCCTGGCGCACGAGCATTTCGGCCTGAATGCACGCGCTACCGCGCTGCCCAGCGAGCGGGATCAGAACTTTGCCCTCCTCGGCCCAGCGGGCGAGCGCTTCGTACTCAAGATCGCCCAGTCCGACGAGGACCCGGCGGTGCTGGATTTCCAGAACGCTGCGCTCCGGCACGTTCGCGCGAAGCTCTGTGCCGTGGACATTCCCCGAGTGCTGCCTGCCCGCTCTGGTCAGGAGGTCACGCCCATCACCGATTCCGCCGGGCGTCGCTATCTGATGCGGCTGGTTGGCTGGCTCGATGGCGAGCTGCTTGCAAGTGTCTCGCAGCGTGGCCCGAAGCTGCTGGCATCCCTCGGGCGCGCTCTGGCGCGCCTGGATAATGCCCTGCAGGACTTCAGCCATCCCCTGATGCACAGGCAATTGCACTGGGACCTGCGCCACATCGGTCTCGCGCTCGCACACCTGGGGCTTCTGTCCGCCGAGCGGCGGGCGCTCATCGGGTTTTTCCGTGGCCTGTGGGAAGGCGTGCGCTGGGAGGAGCTGCGCCCGAGCGTCATCCATGGCGATATCAACGACAACAACGTGCTGGTGCGCGACGGGCGCGTATCGGGGCTCCTCGATTTCGGCGACATGGTCCACTCGGCCGTGGTGTGCGATCCGGCGATCGCGACTGCTTATGCCATGCTCGATCAGAAAGACCCCCTCGCCGTGGCGTGCTCGATTGCTGCGGCCTACCACGAGTCGCACCCGCTTACGGCGTACGAGATCGATTCACTCTACGCTCTCGTGACTTGCCGGCTGTGCATGAGCGTGTGTTATTCGACCTTCAACGCCATCGCGAAGAGTGGGGATGCCTACCAGACCATTCACGAGGAATCGGCGTGGAAGCTGCTCACTCAGCTCAGACAGATTCCCGCCGAGGAGGCACGAGCTGAGATCCGCCGGGCCTGTACAGGCGTACCCCGGCTGCTGGCGTCCCGACGGCGCCTGTTCGGCGGCAGTCTGAGCCTCTCCTACCGCAATCCGGTTCATCTGGTGCGCGGCTCGATGCAGTATCTGTACGATCAGCAGGGCCGGCGCTTCCTTGACGGCTACAACAACGTGCCGCACGTGGGGCACTGCCACCCGCGCGTGGTCGAGGCCGGGCAACGCCAGATGGCCGTGCTCAATACCAACACGCGCTACCTGAGCGAGCTCGCGATCGCCTTTGCCGAAAAGCTGGCGGGCACGTTGCCCGGAGCGCTGAAGACATGCTTTCTGGTGAACTCCGGCAGCGAGGCCAACGAGCTGGCTCTGCGCCTGGCGCGCACGTACACGGGCCGGCGGGACGTGATCGTCCTCGAGCACGCCTACCACGGAAACACCAATACGCTCATCGATATCAGCCCTTACAAGCACGGCGGCCCGGGAGGCTGCGGGGCGCCGGGGTGGGTGCACACCGCCGAACTGCCGGATCTGTACCGCGGCCGCTACCAGCGGCAGGACACCGACGCGGGGCTGAAATACGCGCAGACGGTTCTGCAGCACCTGGATGAGCTGCGCGGCAGGGGACAAGGCCCGGCGGCGTACATTGCCGAGTCCTGGCCGAGCGTGGCGGGACAGCTCGAGCTGCCCGCGGGCTACCTGCCGGAGGTCTATCGGGCGGTCCGGGCCTCGGGTGGGGTCTGCATCGCGGACGAAGTTCAGACCGGCTATGGCCGCATCGGCAGCCACTTCTGGGGCTTCGAGCCGTACGGCGTGGAGCCTGACATCGTGGTTCTCGGCAAGCCGATCGGCAACGGCCACCCGATCGGTGCGGTCGTCACGACGGAGGAAATCGCCGCCGCATTCGACAACGGTATGGAGTACTTCAGCACGTTTGGCGGCAACACGGTCTCGTGCGCGATCGGCCTCGCGGTCCTGCAGACGGTCACTGAAGAGAAGCTGCAGGCACATGCGCACTCGGTGGGCGAGTATCTGCTGGCAGCGCTTCGTGACCTGATGAGCCGTCACGACGTGATTGGAGACGTGCGGGGTTCCGGGCTGTTTCTGGGGGTCGAGCTCGTGCTGGATCGGCGGAGCCTTGCGCCTGCGACCGGGGTGGCCTCGGGTGTCGTGGATCGGTTGCG
>DASTDD010000044.1:0-3537 GCA_035710545.1 Steroidobacteraceae bacterium | reverse complement strand
GGTATCGCCGTCGATGACGAAGCCGTACGGCGCGCGATGCGCATCGCGTTCGAGGAATTCAAGATCGTGCTCGAGCCCAGCGGCGCGATCGCTCTCGCCGCAGCCCTCGAGCACCGCGAGGAGTTCACCGATCGCACGTTGGTGCTGCTGTGCTGCGGCGGCAGCGTGTCGGTCGAGGATCTGCTGCGGCTCACGGCCACCACCCACTAGGTCTGCCGGGTCATCCCGCGGACAAGTGTGCCTGCCCGGGCGCTGGGCGAGACTCCGCCCCGGAAAGGGCGCGCCCCAAGATATAGGTGGCCGGGGGTCAAAAAATGGGTGGCGCCACCCATTCGTGCGAGTGCCGGCGCGCCTAACGTGCCCGCCGTCCGCAATCCCCGGACACCACTCGGGCCGAAGCCATGCACGACCGCGCCGGCAAGGTGCCATTCCACACTCGGCGGTGGCCTGGACTACCTCGCCGTTTGGCCCCAGGGACCGGTGTTGCGTGGCCGTCGGCGACCCCGGACCCGTATCCGCTGCATCGCACCCAACCGCCGGTGCTGCGTTGGCAGCGCCGCCTCGCCGCCGCGGCAGGGTCGTCCTGATGGACCGCTCCCCTGACGGGCACGGCGCGCGAGTGGTGCCGGACGGCACGGAGTCGCGCGAGCGGGGGCACGACTCCGGCGGCGCGGATTCCGGCGAACGCGCGCTACTGCGCCGGATCGCCGCAGCGGATCGCGAGGCATTCAGACAGCTGTACTACAAGTACTACGCCCGCCTGGGCCGGTTCCTGTCCCGGGTCATCCGCAACCATGACGACGCCGAGGAAGTCATCCAGGATACGTTGCTGACCGTATGGCAGCACGCCGACGACTTCCGCGGCACGGCCCGTGTATCGACCTGGATTTTTGGCATCGCCTATCGCCGCGCGCTCAATTCCCTGCGCAAGTCGGCGGCCCGATCACGCGTCCTGGTACCTGAACTCGAAGGTGTCGAGCCCGCCGTCGAGGACGTCTCCCGGGAGACCGAGGACCGGCAGTTGGTGGATCTTGGGCTCTCGAGTCTCCCCCCGGAACAGCGCTTGGTCATCGTCCTGGCCTACGGGGTCGGCCATTCCTGTGAAGAGATCGCCGCGATCGCTGACTGCCCGGTCAATACGGTGAAGACGCGGATGTTCTACGCACGACGCAAGTTGCGGGAGGTCATCTCCGAAGCCGCCGGGCCGCCAGCCGCCGGCGAGGCAGCCGCAGATCCGGCGGGAGACGAAGCCAGCGCGCCGGGCGCGGAACCGATGCAAGAGAGCTGACTCACCACGGGGGGTGGCCGCCGCGAACCGCCCTCTAGTTCGCCTTCCATTGATCGCCGCTCGGTCGCGCAGCGGGCGCCGCAGCGGCCCGCTGCGCGACCTATCACTTCGTCAGATCAATCGGCGTCTACGGTGCGCACGGCGCCCGTGGCGAGCCAGCGACCCACTGCACCTGCAGCCGGGAAGCTCGGCCCGATCCGCACCAGAAACAACGGATTGGCGCAGAGTGCCGGAATGCCGGCGATCTCACCGCGGAAATGCGCATCACCCTGCTGAGTGAGTCTCACCTCCGCCGTATCCCGAATCACCTGATCAGCCGTTCCGGCGTTGCACACCAGCGTACCGGTCACCGTGCCGACCGGCCCCGGCGTGCCACTGCTGTTGCTGCCGTTGAGAACCAGACCGTGCACTTCGAAGCTTGCCTGGCCAGTCGTGAGACTGACGCGGGCATGGCCCTCATGAACCGACCAGGGACCCGCCCCGGCATTGATTCCACCTACCGGGTTGTTGATGCCCGGGGCAGTGATGACGCCGACCAGCTGGTTCCATTGCACGGAGTCGAAAGGCTCCTGAGCCAGCACGATCGCAGGGGCCAACAGCAGCGCCACCGGCAAATACCGCTTAACAGACATTCTCATCCTCCACAGTTGGGTGATTGGTGGGTCGCGCTCACGTTGTGAGCGTCCACCGTAGGGTGTTGCGGGGCGTAGGTACCGCCCAAGCGCCGCGGAGTTCGACGCGGAACGGACGGGCAGCAGAGCGTCGGCACGCGCCAAGGACGGAGTTGGAAGTGCGCTTGCGCGAGCGCGTTGAGCCATAGCAGCGAGATCCGGTATCGGCCCGCACGGGCACCGTCGGACGGGAGTCTCCGGGTGACCGGTTCTGTGAAACGGCGTTGGCGCTTAGCTGAGGGCGCGCCCCGCACGCAGCGGCCGGAAGAACGTCCGAATATCCTCGGCGAGTGCCTCCGGCTCCTCGAGCGCGGCGAAGTGCCCGCCGCGGGGCATTTCGGTCCAGCGCTGCACATTGAAGAACCGCTCGGCCCATTCGCGCGGGGGACTCGAGAGATCCTTGGGAAACATGGCGAATGCGGCCGGCACCGATGCCGAGCCCACCCACTGCTTGAGCTTCTGCCCCATCCACCCCATGGCGCCGATATGCGCGACGTCGTAGTACGGCAGGAACGACGAGGCGATCGTTCCGGTCGCCCAGTAGAGCATCACGTTCGTGAGCAGCTCATCCTTGGTGAATACGCGCTCGAGCTCGCCGTCACAGTCGCTCCAGCGACGAAACTTTTCGACAATCCAGGCGGCGAGCCCGATGGGCGAGTCCGCCAGTCCGATAGCGGCCACCTGCGGCTGCGCGCCCTGAACGAGCGCGTACGCACCCTGGGTCTGCGGAAACTTCTCGATCGCCGCGAGGTATTTCTGCTCCGCGTGGCTGGGATCGCTCGGCGCTTGAAAGGCGTGCATGAAGGGCACGTCGGTGAGGTGGATCCCAAGGACTTCACGCGCGTGGTCCCGCGCCAGGAGCTCGGTGACCGTGCTGCCCCAGTCGCCGCCGTGCGCGCCGTAGCGGGAGTAGCCGAGGTGTTCGGTCATCAGCTCGTGCCACATGTCGCCGACGTCGAAGACCGTGGCGCCGGGCCGCGGCTTGTCGGAAAACGCATAGCCGGGAAGGCTCGGCGCCACGACATCAAACGCATCCGCCGGATCGGCGCCATGGCTGGCGGGATCGGTCAGCATGGGAATCAGCTTGGAGAAGCGGACGATGGAATCGGGAAAGCCGTGCGTGAGAATGATCGGACAGGGCGCGGGGCCCCGACCTTTCTCATGAATGAAATGAATACCCAGCCCGCCTTTCAGGTGCACGCGCGCCTGCGAGAAACGGTTGAGCGCGGCCTCCTGGGAGCGCCAGTCGAATTGCGAGCGCCAATGGGAGGCCAGTTCGCGCATGTACGGAATACTCAAGCCGTGATCCCAGCCCGCATCACCCAGGTCATCGACCCAGCGCGTATGGTCAAGGCGTTGGTTCAGGTCATCGAGCACCCGCTGCTCGATCGCAATCCGAAAGGGCTGCATGGACATTTCGGCCTCCGGTGAGTGGATTCGAACCGACGCGTACTGTGCGATCCGCGCGCGTGCCCGGCCGCGGCAGCGTTTTACGTGCCGGGACCTGCCAGCGTCGGACCCGCGCCCCCGTCGACGCTCAACGCCATCCGCCTAGGCTTCCGGCGCGGCCTCCCACTT
>DASTDD010000043.1:0-4570 GCA_035710545.1 Steroidobacteraceae bacterium | reverse complement strand
GCATCGAGGTGCCCGCGCCGGAACCGCCGCCGGCGCATGCCGCCAGACTGAGGAGCAAAGCGATGCCAGGAGCGGTGCGCACCGCGCGAGTCGGGACATACATGGTCCACCCGCCCTGTCGACCGTCCGACTGTTGTTCTTGCTAGCCCGATTCTCGGCCTGCCAGAAGGCCGCAGCAAGGATGGGGAACCCCCCGTTGCGATTGTAAGTAAATCTGGTGCTATGTCCTGACGCGCATCCTGTCTGGAAACACCCGCGCCAAGGGTTGCCAGACCGCGGTCGGATCGCAAGGCATGAGACTCCCTGTTGGTTCTGGCGTCCGGCGTCTCGCGCCATGCCATAGCCTGCAATTGACGCGTTCCGTTGACAGCGCGTGCGAGAGGTGTCGTCGTCGGGCGACGCGCTTCGCATTCCTCAATTGCGAGCAGCGGTTACAGCAGCAGCACGGCCTTGGCGCAACCGCCCGGGTAGGTGCACGCCGACGCATGGAGGCAGCGGCCGGGAGGTAGCTGCACCGTGCGTACCTCACTAGCCTTCAGGTTGTGATATTCCAAAGGAGCAGCCTCATGAAGCGATTCTCCGCAGTACTCGCACTCACCGCGCTCGCCGCCACCGGCCTCGCCGTGGCCCAGCAGGCTCCCCCGCCCGCTGAACCGCCAACGAGCACGTCCTCGCAGGAACAGGCTCCGGATACGACGGCCCCTCCGTCGGATTCCAGCGCTGGCGCGACCACACAGAGCAGCTCGGCCGACAAGCAGCAGATGATGAAGGACTGCATGACACAGGTGACGACCGCGAATCCGGGCGTGCCTCAGAAAGACATCCAGGACTTCTGCGACAAGGAAGTGAACAAGACTGCGCCGCCGCGCTAACTTAGGGCGGTGCCCGCTGCCCGGCACGCCGGCGTTGAATCGTCGTCGTGTCGGGTGGCGGTGTCGTGGGCGAGCCGCAATTGTCAGTCCGAGAAATCGGCACGCGCGCTCGAAGCGGCAGTCGACCTCGGTCCAAGACCCGCCGCGCTGCGCTGCCAGAATGCGTCCCCGCCATTGCTGGACTTCGTGCGTGGACCGGATCTCGGGCAGCAAGCCATCGATGAGAGCCAGGGCCTCGTGCAGGAGCACCACACGCTTGGCGGAATCGGTCAGCGCCTGCACGTACAAGCCCCCTGGGTATCCGAAAGATACGTCTGAGCGTAGACCGTTCCGAACAGGACCCCGATATAGGTTTCCATGAACGTCGCACCTCCGGCGGTCGCGCGCCGCTGTGCGTCGAGCTTGTCTCAATCGCCCCGGCATCGACTCGCGCAGGCGCCGCGCTCTCCCTCGGCCACGGCAAGGTTGTTGAGGCTGGTGATGTTGCCGGGATCGAGTTTCAGCAGCGCAAGCGAGACCTGCACCTGACGCTCGGCGGGCGCAAGTCCGGCTGAGGGTCCAAGGTGTTTCCAGCGACAGCCACGAGATTGCCGGTGAGCACCTGCTCTGCGTGCAGCGCGAGATGGTCGCCGGGACGCCGCTCCAGCACCCGGTCGGCGACTGCGAGGCCATCGTTGCTGGCACGCATCGCGCCCCAGAGCACCCAGCGCCGTCCCCAGCCAGCCGCCCGCTTCCGCGTAATAGGCGCCCATGTCCAGATCCCGCAGATCGCGCGCGCCAGCATCTGCCGCCAGTTGCATCGCCTCCTGCTCGGTGCGCACCGCGTCCTCAAAATGATTCTCGTTCCCTTGCAACCAGCCGATGCGGGTGGCAACCACAACGTAGGCGCGCCGCGCAGCCGTTCCGCCCGATAATTGCAAAGGACACCCCGTCGGGATATGCCCCACGCGAGCGGCCAGATCACCGGCCCCGGAGGCTCTTGTTGTTCGATCGCTGGAGTGTGCCGCGCTGCAGCGGTGGTCGCAATTGAGGCGCCGCCGGATATCGTCATGGCGACGCCGAGCGCACTGAGGTGAGTGGGCGGAGGGCCGGGCGCTGTCCTTCCGTGAACCCTCAGGGGAACTTCCGCCCTGCTGCGGCACGCCGCCCGGCCACTCTGCGGAGGTCATGAGCCGTGCAAAATGGATGCATGATCCGGTGCGGCCTCTGAAACGACGATCACCGAGTGCCCAAGACCAACAACTTCGACCTGATCCGCCTCGCGGCTGCCTTCCAGGTGGCGCTCACGCATGCGGTTTATCAGTTCGACCCGTCGGCCCGCAGCTGGCCGCTGCACGTGGTGCTGGATTTCTTCCCGGGCGTGCCGATCTTCTTCTTCGTTAGCGGCTTCCTGATCAGCTACTCCTATGAGCGCCATCCGTCATTGACCGACTTTGCCCGCAACCGCGCGCTGCGCATCTATCCCGCCCTGACGGTGTGCTTCGCACTCGCGGTGCTGTCTGTGTGGGGCAGCGGCTACTTTGACACGGTGCATGCACCGCCAAGGACATGGGTGAAGTGGTTCGCAACACAGCTGACGATTGCGCAGTTCTACGGTCCCGCCTTCATGCGCGGCTACGGCATGGGGATCCTCAACGCCAGCACCTGGACCATTTCGATCGAACTGCAGTTCTACGTCCTCGTGCCGCTGCTTTACGGGCTGCTGCGCCTACAGCGTCTGTCCCGGACCCGTTCGAACGCGGTGCTCCTCGTCCTGGCCATCGCCTGCATGGTGATCAACATTGCGTGGGTCCACGCGCCGCAGCCGGGCAGGGGGATCTACGCCCTGATTGGCCTCACCTGCCTGCCCTGGCTCTACATGTTCCTTGCCGGCGTGCTTCTGCAGCGTAACTTCGACCTCGCCCGCAAGGCGCTCGGCGGCCGCTTCCTACCCGCGGTGTTGCTATACGGTGCCGTGGGGCTGATTGCGGCGCGCGAGCTGCACTGGCGTTTCGACAATGACCTGAACCCGGTGCTCTTCGCGGCCCTGGCGCTGCTGACCTTCGCGGCTGCCTTTACCGCCCCGTCCCTGGCCGATCGGGTGCTGCGCCGGAATGACCTGTCCTACGGCCTGTATCTTTATCACGCGCCGGTGATCAATCTGCTCCTCTACACGCAGGCGGTCACCGGGCTGCAGGGAGTGCTGGCCACGCTGAGCGCTGCTTTGGCGCTCGCGGCCGGCTCTTGGTGGCTCATCGAGCGCCCGGCCCTGGCCCTGCGACGCCATCCCGCGTATTCGCACTCAGCCGGCGCGCTCGCCCGGCGCGCCGGCCACGCTTGAACGGAAGCGACACCGGGGCGGTAATGGGCAGGCGGGAACTGCCATGCCGCCTGAAACGCCGCCGGTTCAGGTCAGGTCCTTGAACCAAATGCGCCCGCGACCCCACTCATGAGAGTTGCCGAGAGGACCGACTGGGATTCGCGTGGGGGACGCCGTTGCACGCCGCGCCTGTTGACGGACTTGCGGCTCGGGCGAATGTCCTCGAGCGCCTACCGCTTGTAACCCTGTACCTGAGCGAACGCTGCAATTCGCGCTGCGTCACTTGCGACTACTGGCGCCACGGCGTCGCCGACCTGAGCCTTGAGCAGGTGCGGCGTCTACTGCCCGACCTGGCGCGCGCCGGCACGCAGGTGGTCCTGATCTCCGGTGGTGAGCCGCTGCTGAACGGGGAGTGGGCGCAGATTGCCGCGCTGCTGCGCGCCCAGGGGCTCAAGCTGTGGCTCCTGACCTCGGGGCTGTCACTGGCCAAGCACGCCGCGCGCGTCGCCACGCTGTTCGATGCGGTGACGGTGTCGCTGGATGGGACCGATGCCGCAACCTACCAGAGGATCCGCGGGCTCGACGCCTTCGACAAGGTATGCGAGGGGGTACGCGCGCTCGCGCGCACGGCGACCCCGGCGAGCCTGCGCGTGACGGTGCAGCGCGCCAACTACCGGCAGCTGCCGCAGTTCGTGGGGCTCGCCCGCGAGCTCGGGGCACAACAGGTATCGTTTCTCGCCGTCGACGTCGCCAATCCGCACGCCTTCGCGCGCCGCGAGGCCTTCGCGACCGGTCTCGCCCTGGCGCGCGAGGATCTGCCGCTGCTCGCGCAGATCGTGGACGACATGGAGCGGGAGCTGGCCGCGGAGTTCCGCTCGGGGCTGATCGCCGACAGTCCGCGCAAGCTCAGACGCATCCACCGGTACTTTTCCGCCGTCTGCGGCCTCGGCGCTTTTCCGCCGGTGCACTGCAACGTGTTCGAGTACTCGGCCGTCATCGGTGCACCAGGCCAGGTGAGTCCCTGTTTTTTCATTGCCGGGCCGCCGTCCGCGCAGTGGGCGGGCGACCTCGACGCCGTACTCAACGCGGCGCCGATGAGCGCGCTGCGCGCGGACATCCGCTCGGGTGGGCGTCCCGAGTGCGAGCGCTGCGTGTGTTCGCTGTGGCGTGAACCCGACAGCCGCGCGGGTGCGGATTTTCTGCCGCGGGAGCGGGTCAATGCTTGAGCTCACGCCGCCGCCACTTACGGCGCGGGTGGCGGCGCTGCGGCCGCTGCGTTTTGGGTTTGTCGCTGCGCTCGCCGGCCGCGCGCTGGGCCTGTCGTACCGCCTGCGCGGCAAGCACCGTTACGACGATTTCCGGCTCGAGCGCGTACATGGCGTGCCGCTCCTGGTGATCC
>DASTDD010000042.1:0-8321 GCA_035710545.1 Steroidobacteraceae bacterium | reverse complement strand
TGGCGCTCATCGTGGTCGTCTGCGCGAGCTTCAGCTTGTGGCGGCTGATGTCGGCCCGGATGAGGCTGCGCATACTGGAAGGTCTTTCGACCCGTATGGGGCCATTTGACCCAGGCTGGCTCAGGCGGATTCGTGAGAAGGCGCTCGCGGAGCTCAGCGGTGGCTGCGGGGCCTGCTCGCGCTCACCGCGTGCATTTACCGCGGCTTCTCCACCCGTGAGTCGAAGATCTGCCGCACCTCGCCATTGATCACTCTTTCCTGGTACCGACCCAGGGTGTAGCCCGACACCACCCGGCGCCAGAAGTTGACCGCGTCCGGATTACGCAGGTACTCGGTGATCTCCCAGGTGCCGGCGAACCGGTTTAGGATCAGCTGCACCGCGGTGCGTCCGATCCCCAGGCGGCGGCTGGCGCGCACGATGAAAAACTCGGCCATGCGGTACTCGACCGGCGTGCGGCCGGGCGAGGAGGCGCCGCGCGCCACCATGGCGAACCCGACGCGCTCCTCGGACTTCAGGATGATGAGCGGATAGGCGCGGCGGTCGCCGAACCAGCGGGCGATCTGGTCGGGCTCGCGATGACCCACCTCGCCGAGCCGAGGGAAGAGCCCCGTGTTCTGCACGGAGAGGTCATCCAGGTATTCGCGGTAGATGCTGCCGATCCAGAGCCGGTCGCTCTCGGAGGCCCGCGCATCGCGCACGCTGACTGTCACGGCCGTAATCCCGCTCGCGAGGGTCGCCCGCTACGGCTGGCAGAAAAGGTTACGGCCCGGACAGGTCGCACGCGCGATCCGTCCGGGCCGTCTCGAGCCCTCGGCTCGGTAAGTAACTCTGGTCGAGCTACTTACTGCTTTGGCGGCGGGGCAGGCGGCGCGTTGGAGTCCGCCGGAGGCGGCGCCGCGTTGTCAGCCGGAGCAGCCGGCGCTGCCGCAGAGCTGTCGCCAGCGGCAGGCGCGGCGGCCGAATTATCAGCCGGAGCCGCGGGAGCCGGAGCACTGGCGGCAGGAGCTGCTGCGGAATCGGTGCTGGCGGCTTCCTGCTTCGAGCAGGCCGTCAGCATCAGCGCCGCAACGAGCGCGCTAAGAACGAGTTTGGTATTCATCGATCGGTACCCCGAAGAGAAGCAGAAGTGGTGTGAAAACACTATGAACGATTCTTTTCGTTCCGCGAGTCCTGCACGGATCGCGGCGATAAATTCTAGCGATTCCCCGCAAGATTTGAAACAGCGGAGGCCTCACGCTGTCTGCCTATTACGACAGGAAGCGCTGTTTGTGTCCGGCGGGCAACGTTGCGCCCGCGGACCGCGGTCTGCAGGAGCAGGATCCGGAACGCGCCCGCCGCGACACCCTCTCGACCCGGGAGGATCCCGGGCGGCGGGCGGGGTACCCTAGCGTATCCACGAAGTCCGTCCGCGGGGCGCCGGCGCCGCTCGAGTCCACGGGAGTTCGATGATGTCCAACGGTATTTCTGCTTCTGCAGCATCCGGGCTCGACGCGGCGTTCGGCCCGCACCTGCAGGCTATCTGCGGCCGAACCGCGCGGGCGCTCGAGGCCAGCGGTTACGGCAGTCTCCTGGTGCACTCCGGAGCCCTTCTGACGGTCTTCGAGGATGACCGTACCTACCCATTCGAGGCGCACGCGCCCTTCAAGGTCTGGGTACCTCTGTCGGACGCACCCGATTGCTTTGTGTTTTTCTCACCCGGCAAGACTCCATTGCTGCTGTTCCACAGCCCGCCGGACTACTGGTACAAGCCGGCGTCCCTGCCGAAGGCCTACTGGACTCGCCATTTCGAGATCGTACCCACGGTGGACCGTGCAGCCGTGCGCAAGGCCCTGCCCCCTGACCTGTCCCGCACCGCCTACATCGGCGACGAGTTTGAAGGACTCGGCAACTGGGGAGTGAGCGCGGTCAATCCGGGCGGACTGATGCGCCGGCTCGATTTTCCCCGTGCGGCGAAGACTCCCTACGAGCTGCAGTGCCTGCGCGAGGCCAACCGCCTCGGCGCGCTGGGCCACCTGGCCGCCCTCGAGGCATTCCGGTCCGGTGCGACCGAGTTTGAAATCGAGCTGGCTTTTCTGCGGGGGTGCGGGCTGCGCGAGCAGGAGCTGCCCTACAATCCGATCATCGCGCTGAATGCCGGCGGCGCCGTGTTGCACTATCAGGTGCTGGAAAGGCAGCCGCCCGCGCAGCGCCATTCGCTGCTCATCGACGCCGGCGCGGAATTCGGCGGCTATGCGAGCGATATCACGCGAACCCATGCGCTGCGCGACGGGGATTTCAGATCGCTCATCCACCGCATGGATGAAATGCAACAGACGCTGTGTGCCGGCATCCGCGCAGGCGTCGACTGGCGGGACGTGCACCTGCGGGCGCACGAGCTGACAGCCACGCTGCTGCGCGATGCCGGCATCACGACGTGCGGGGCGGATGAAGCCGTTGCAACCGGCGTCTCCAGCGTATTTCTCCCGCACGGCATAGGCCATCTGCTCGGCATAGAAGTCCACGACGTTGGCGGATTCATGCGCTCTGCCGAAGGCGGCGATATTCCACGGCCCGAGGGCCATCCATATCTGCGTCTGACGCGTGTCCTCGAGGCGGGATTCGTCGTCACCATGGAGCCGGGCATCTACTTCATCGAGCAGCTCCTCAAAGCCGCCAAGGCCGATTCGCGCGCAAGCCGCATCAACTGGGCACGCGTGGCGGACCTCAGCCGCTTCGGCGGCATCCGCATCGAAGACGACCTCGCCGTGACGGCGAGCGGCTGCGAGAACCTGACCCGGGATGCCTTCGAGGCAACCCAGGCGCAATAGCGGCTCTCTCGTCTACGCCCCTGAGGCGCTGCGAGCCTCAGCGCTTCGCGAGCAGGTCCCGGATCTCCTGCAGCAGCACTTCCGTCCGCGGTGGCGGCGGCGGAGCTGCCGCCGGGGCGGGCGGGGCCGGCCGCTTGAGCCTGTTGATGCCCTTGATCACGATGAACAGCACGAGGGCGATGAGCGCGAACTCGAAAATGGTCTGGATGAACGCGCCGTACTTGAGCAGCACGGCCTTGCCGGACGGATCGGTTCCGACGTGCACCGCCAGATCGCTGAAGTTGACGCTGCCGATGACCAGGCCGAGCGGCGGCATGATCACATCCCCGACCAGCGAGCTCACGATCTTGCCGAACGCGGCACCGATCACGACACCGACCGCCAGGTCGATGACGCTTCCTTTCATTGCGAATTCTTTAAATTCGGATGCAAGGCTCATGGGTACTCCCCCGGTGAGAAATTGTTATTGGCCGTCGCGCCGCAGCCTACGGAAAGGGGTCCCCGCCCGTCAAATTCGACCCGGGCAGGCAGGACAGTCAGGCTATGGGACGGCGCGTCCGCAGGGCCGGTGCGGATGGTGTGCGGGGCGCACGAGTTGGGCGAACTCGTGCCTCAGTCGGTGATCGGGCGCGCCGAGCCGCCGGATTCAGAGCCGCCGGAGTCAGGGGCTCAGGCGGAGGCGGCCTTCTTCTTCCGCGTGCGCTTCGGCTTGGCCTCTGGCTCGGGCGCGGCCGCTTCCGCCGAAGCCTTCTTCTTCGCCCTGCGGACAGTCTTCTTCTTCGCCGGGGGCTCCTCGGCTGCAACCGGCACAGGCCCGTCCACGAGCTGCATGAGCGCCATCGGGGCGGAGTCGCCGGGGCGGGGCAGCATGCGCAGGATCCGCGTGTACCCGCCCGGGCGCGCCTTGAAGCGCGGCCCGAGGTCAGCGAATAGTTTCTCCACCACGTCCGCATCCCGCAGGCGCGAGAAGGCGAGGCGGCGGTTGGCATCCCCATCCGTCTTGGCCAGGGTGATCAGAGGCTCCACCACGCGACGCAGCTCCTTGGCCTTCGGCAGCGTGGTGCGGATCGTCTCGTGACGCAGCAGCGAGACGCTCATGTTGCGCAACATCGCATGCCGATGGGAGCTGTTGCGCGAGAGTTGCCTGCCGGATAGATGGTGACGCATGTTTCAGCCTTCTCGTGGCCTGCGACCACCGTCTCCCGCAGGAGCATGCTCTTGCGGGAATCCGAGCGGTGCAGGGCGCCGTGTCGTTCAGATCACGTCGCGTTCTTCGTCGTGCTTCAGGCCCGCGGGCGGCCAGCCGTCCAGCCTCATTCCCAGCATGAGGCCGTGGCTCTGCAGCACTTCCTTGATCTCCGTAAGTGATTTCTTTCCCAGGTTCGGCGTGCGCAGCAGCTCCACTTCGGTCCGCTGCACGAGATCGCCGATGTAGTGAATGTTCTCGGCCTTCAGACAGTTCGCGCTGCGCACGGTCAGTTCCAGCTCGTCCACCGGCCGCAGCAGGATCGGGTCGAACTGCATCTCGGAGACCTTGGTGGCCGCCTCTTCCTCGCCCTGCAGGTCCACGAACACCGACAGCTGGTCCTTGAGGATGCTGCCGGCGCGACGGATGGCCTCCTCCGCGTCGATCGTGCCGTTCGTCTCGATATCGATCACGAGCTTGTCGAGATCGGTCCGCTGCTCCACGCGTGCCGCATCCACCGAGTAGGTCACGCGGCGCACAGGGGAGAACGAGGCATCGAGCTGCAGGCGTCCGATCGGTCGGGTCTGCTCCTCGAAGGCGGCGCGCGCGGCCGCCGGCCGGTAGCCGCGGCCCCGCTCGATCCGCAGATTCATGCTCAGCTCGCCGGCCTTGGTGAGGTTGGCGATCACGAGCTCCGGATTGACCACCTCGATGTCGTGATCGGTCTGAATGTCGCCGGCGGTGACCGGTCCGGGCCCTTTCTTGTGCAGGCGCAGCTCGGCGCTGTCGCGCGAGTGCATGCGCAGGGCCACCTGCTTCAGGTTGAGCAGGATGTCGACCACGTCCTCCTGCACCCCTTCGATGCTGGTGTACTCGTGCAGGACCCCGTCAATCTCGACCTCGGTGATCGCACTGCCGGGCATCGACGACAGCAGCACGCGTCGCAGCGCATTGCCCAGGGTGTGCCCGAAGCCGCGCTCGAAGGGCTCGATGACCACGCGCGCCTGGCGCGGGGCCACGGGCTGCACCTTCACGACACGAGGCTTCAAGAACTCGGTAACTGATCCCTGCATAGCGTCTCACTTTGCCGGCTGATCTCACCGGCGACTGACAAACATCACAATTCAAAGACTTGCGGCAGCGACCGCGCGCCCGCCCGGCGGACACCCGATCACTTCGAATAGAGCTCGACGACGAGGTTCTCGTTGATGTCGGGCAGCACATCCTCGCGCGCCGGCGCCGACTTGAAGACGCCGCGGAATTCCTTGTCGTTGACCTCGACCCATTCGGGCAGGCCAACCTGCTGCGCCACGCTCAGAGCGCTCTGGATGCGCAGCTGTTTGCGCGATTTCTCGCGCACCTGCACCACGTCGCCCGCCTTGCACTGGTAGGAAGCGATCGTGACCGGGCGCTCGTTGACGGCAATCGCCTTGTGGCTCACGAGCTGCCGCGCTTCGGCGCGCGTGGCGGCGAAGCCCATGCGGTAGACGACGTTGTCGAGACGGCATTCGAGCAGGCGCAGCAGATTCTCGCCCGTGGCGCCGATACGGCGCGCGGCCTCCTTGTAGTAGTTCGCGAACTGGCGCTCGAGCACGCCGTACATGCGGCGCAGCTTCTGCTTCTCGCGCAGCTGCAGTCCGTAGTCGGACAGCCGCTGGCGTCGCTCGCCCTTGATGCCGCCCGGCGGCACCGTGAACTTGCACTTGCTCTCGAGCGGCTTGACACCGCTCTTGAGGAACAGATCCGTGCCCTCGCGCCTGGCGAGCTTGCACTTCGGACCCACGTAACGCGCCATATTGCTACTTCCTCGGGCTCAAACCCTGCGCTTCTTCGGCGGGCGGCAGCCGTTGTGCGGAATCGGTGTGACGTCCGCGATGCTGGTGATCTTCAGGCCGCAGTTGTTGAGCGCGCGTACCGCGGACTCGCGTCCCGGGCCCGGGCCGCCCACACGCACCTCGACGTTCTTGACGCCGTGCTCCTGCGCGGCTGTGCCCGCCTTCTCCGCAGCCACCTGGGCGGCGAACGGCGTGCTCTTGCGCGAGCCGCGGAAGCCGCAGCCGCCCGATGTCGCCCACGACAGAGTGTTGCCCTGACGATCGGTGATCGTGATGATCGTGTTGTTGAATGAGGCGTGCACGTGCGCGATCGCATCCAGCACGTTCTTGCGCGCCTTCTTCGGCTTCTTGGCGGCCGTTGCGCCGCCCGCGGAGCCACCTGATTTCTGTTCGGCCATCTGGCGTCAACCCTCTTATGCCTTGCCCGGCGGGGCATTCAGCTTCACGGCCTGCTTGCGCGGGCCCTTGCGCGTGCGCGCATTGGTGCGCGTGCGCTGGCCACGGACCGGCAGACCGCGCCGGTGGCGGATGCCCCGGTACGAGCCCAGGTCCATCAGCCGCTTGATGTTCATCGATACCTCGCGGCGCAGATCGCCTTCCACGGCGAACTTGGCGATCTGCGAGCGGATCGCGTTCACCTCCGACTCGGTGAGATCCTTGACCTTGGTGGTTGGATCGACTCCGGCGCCCTGGCAGGCCTGCCGGGCACGCGCGCGCCCCACGCCGTAGATGTGCGTGAGCCCGATCCAGACGTGCTTGTTCATCGGTATGTTGATGCCGGCTATGCGCGCCATAGTGCTTCAGTCCTCGCCGCGACGCAGGATGAAAAAACGCGGCATTTTACGTGTAACGCAGGTCATTACCAAATCAGCCCTGGCGCTGCTTGTGGCGCGGGTCGCTGCAGATGACGTAGACCACGCGACGGCGGCGCACGATCTTGCAGTTCTTGCAGATCCTCTTCACCGACGGACGAACTTTCATTGCATGCGCTCCTTCATCACCCGCCCGAGCCGGGGCGCCCGTAGCCGAGCAGGTTCGCCTTCTTGAGCAGGCCCGGGTAGTGATGTGACATCAGATGGGCCTGCAGCTGCGCCATGAAATCCATCACCACCACCACGACGATCAGCAGCGAGGTGCCGCCGAAATGGAACGGCACCCCCTGCGAGGAAACCAGGATCTCCGGCAGCAGGCATACCGCTGCGACATACAGCGCGCCCCATCGAGTCAACCGCGTCAGCACCTTGTCGATGTACTCTGCCGTCTGCTGGCCGGGACGGATTCCCGGGATGAATGCGCCCGACTTCTTGAGATTGTCGGCCGTGTCGCGCGCGTTGAAGACGAGCGCGGTGTAGAAGAAGCAGAAGAAAATGATCAGCAGCGCGTAGATCACCAGGTGCAGCGGCTGCCCGTAGCCCAGAGCCTGGGCCACGTCCTGCATGAACGTGGCGAGCCGACCCTGCGCGCTCGACCCCGCAAAGCTCGCCAGCGTCGCCGGAAACAGCAGCAGGCTGGAGGCGAAGATCGGCGGAATCACGCCCGACATGTTGAGCTTGAACGGCAGGTGGCTGCTCTGTCCCGCATACATGCGCCGCCCGACCTGGCGCTTGGCATAGTTCACCGCGATGCGCCGCTGGGCACGCTCCACGAACACGACGAACGCGGTGGTGCCGAGCACGAGCACGATCAGCAGCAACGCGAACGGACCGGTCATTTCGCCGGTGTTGACAGCCTCGGCGGTATTGCCGATCGCTCCGGGCAGCCCGGCGACGATGCCCGCGAGGATGATCATCGAGATGCCATTGCCAATGCCACGCTCGGTGATCTGCTCGCCGAGCCACATGAGAAACATCGTCCCCGTCGTCATGGTCACCGTGGCGGTGAACAGGAACTGCCATCCACCGACGAGTGTCAGGCCGCCCTTGACCAGGGCACCGGCCGCGGCGAAGGACTGGAACGCCGCGAGCACCACGGTCGCGTAACGCGTGTACTCGGTGATCTTGCGCCGTCCCGACTCCCCCTCCTTGCGCAGCTCCTGCAGCTGCGGGATCACCATCGACATCATCTGGATGATGATGGAGGCCGAGATGTAGGGCATTACGCCCATCGCGAAGATCGACAGCCGCGAAAGCGCCCCGCCCGAGAACATGTTCACGATCCCGAGGATCGTGTTGGACTGATCCGAGAAGAAGCGCGCCACCTCGCTCGGGTTGATGCCCGGGACCGGGATGAACGTGCCGATGCGGTACACCACGAGCGCGCCCACCAGGAACAGCAGGCGCCCGCGGATCTCCCCGAAACGGGCAGCCTCGCCGAGGGCGGCAGCGGGATTGCTGAAAGTGGAGTTGGCCACGCGCGTGTTCGCTCTAGGTGGGGATTACCGTGTACGTTTGCAAGCTCACGCCTTGCCAGGCGTCCCGCCGGCCTCATCGCCGCCCTTCGCACCCGCAGAGTCGGCCTTGGGCGTCTTGGGCCCCTTCGCAGCCTTGGTTTCG
>DASTDD010000041.1:0-22538 GCA_035710545.1 Steroidobacteraceae bacterium | reverse complement strand
TCAGAGGGCAACACCCGGTAGCCCGCGCCGAAATTCACCGTAAACTTCTGGTCGCCGGCGAAATCGACTCCGCCGACACCACCGATGAGGTAGAAGGCACTGGTCAAGGCGAGTCCGCGACCGATAAAGGCCTCGCCCGGGAGGAAGTTGTAGCCGAGAGACAGATCGTAATACGTGAAGCGCCTCTCAGCGCTGGTAAGCAGCTGGATATTTCCTCCCAGTGTCTCGAAGCTGGTGCGTCCCGCGTAGGCGCGACCCGCTTCGCCCAGGAAGAAGAAGTCCTCGGTCACGTGATAGGCCGCCGAGACTCCATAGGTGGACTGGGTGCCGAAGTCCTCTATCGAGATGAAGCCGTACTGCAGTCCGAGCTCCACGTTCGAGCTCTTGATCTTCGGCACCTTGATCTTGCGCCGCTCGACGTCCGGCTCGACCACACGGGGCGGGGAGGCTTCCGAGTCCTGCTGTGCGGCCTGTGCATCGGCCTGCGCCGCTTCCTCGCGGGCCTCCGCCCGGGCCTGACGCACCTCGCTGCGGTGATGGAACCAGTTGCGCACCGAAGCGCAGCCCGGCAGTCCCACGAGGACCGCCGTCAGAAGAAGAATGCGAATCCCAGTTTCCATTCGTCTACTTCCTCATTGGCGTTGCGCTTCGTGAACACGATGTGGCTCTTGTATTCGGCGCGCACGAAAAAGCGGCGCGTCAGGTAGAAGCGCAGGCCTCCGCCGACATAGGCGGTCTGATCGGTGCGCTCTGAAGGTACCACGAGGGTCGCTTTCGGCGAGACATGCACCAGCCCGGTGCCGAGCATGAAGAACGGCGACAGCCGCCATTCCGGGACCAGAACATGGGAGAAGCCGACGTCGGTGACCACGCCGTTGCTGAACTTGCCCAGGAACTGCCCGGCCGAGACCTCCGCGGCGAGCTGTGGGTTCAGGGAGAAGGAGCCGTAGCCGGAGATCAGCGTCGCACCGCCGTAGTCGCCCGCGAACACGCCCATCTCGAAGCGATGCGAGGTGAACCCGGCCCGGTCCCCCAGCTCGAACTTGAATGGCGTGCCGTCGGCCAGCACGGTGCGCAGCATATCGCGCTGCGCCGCCCAGCCTTCCACCCCCCGCTCGGTGCGCACCTTGAACCAGTCCGTGCGCCGGAAGAGCACCTCCACGCTCTCGTCGCGCTCGGCGACGTGGAATACGGGGTAGCCGCGTCCGGGCCCGGTTCGCAGCTCCAGGTACGGTGCAGTGATGAACACCTGCAGGTGATCGCGATGGCGGCCGATCGCCGCGGCGGGCAGCAGCAGCGACAGCAGCAGGCCGACGAAGAGGAGATTTCGCAATGATGACTTACCGGGCTCCACCGCGAGGGAGCATCTTAGACTTGGCTCTGGGCTGTCGGTCGTGCAGTGCTCAGTTTCCGCAGGCGGCTCAGTTGACAGGAACGGCCGGATCGAACGGATTGTTGAAGTACTGCGCGCCAATATCCAGCCACTCCGAGATCAGGCGTAGCTCGGCCGGACTCAGGTAGCCCACGTGGGTGCTGCCGGAGCCCGGTGCGAAGCGGCCGAGGAACGCGCTCGAGAGCGCTCCATTAGCGCTACCGGCATTCATGAACGGCCCCACAGGAATGGTCGTCGGAGCGCCGTTGGGACCAGGCGGACCCGGGACATCCTGCAGGGCGCCCATGTTAACTTCTTGCTCAGCGTGCGGGAACAGGAGTTCCTGATAAGAGACGAACTGCTGCGGTTCGGCGTTGGAGGCGGCGTTCGTGAGGTCGAGCTGTCCGGCCGGCACCTCGGCGGCGCCCGCGGCGTTCCGCGGATTGTGACAGCCAGCCTGCGAGCAGGTGTGATCGGCGGTGACCACGCCTGCCACCACGGTCTGGCGCGTCAGGTCCCAGAGCGCCTGGATGTGTTGCGGGTAATTGATCACGATCCGGCAGTTCGCTGCCCAGTTGCTGACACACGCCGCCGAGGCGGGTATCGCCGTCTTGAAAGTCGGATCGTCATAGCGGTAGCTGATGGGACTGCCGGGTGTCGCCTGCGCCGAGTTCGTCCAGACGTCCGTGTACAGAACGTTGACGCTGGGCACCATCTGCGCGCAGCGCGGCGTATCGTTCGAGCAGCTGATGCGCATGCGGGCCTGCGCCATGGTCTCACCGGCATTGGGCAGGAAGGCGTTCGGACCAGTTGCGAGCGTGTGCGGAAAGGCGGTGCCGGTCGTAGCGGCGCCCGCATAAGCCGAATTGAACAGCCCCGAACGCCCATGCGAGATGGGGCGCTGTGCAGTCGCCGGTGTGTGACAACCGTTGCAGGAGACGACTTCTCCGGGCAGCGCCTGCAGCCACACCCCCTGCTCGGGCCCGATCCGCCGCCCGTTGGCGTCCAGAATGCTCATCAGGAAGGCGACGTTCGCGGGCACCTCGATGTGCACCGAGCCGTCCGGCTCGACGGGCGCGTAGCCCATGATCTCGCGCATGTCGCCGCTGGCGCCGAATGCCGCCCCTGACAGGTCCACGAGGGTTCTGTCCGGTATCGAGACCGCCTTTTCGAGCCGGATGAACCGGGCGGCCCGCTTGGCGGCCGGTGTCTTGGCCGGGTCAGCCACGGTCTGAATGTTCGGTGTCGCGGTGTCCACGCCGTCGAAGTCGTACACGCTGCGGATGTCCAGCACGCCCACGCCGGCCGAGACCAGGTCCTGATCCAGATCGACTCCGGGAATCTTGTCGAGAATCACCGCCTGCAGCGCTCGCGGCTGGGCGGCCACCAGGTCGGTCACCATGATGCCCTCGACGGGCGGCATGAGCGGCAGCATGGTGTTCTGATTCGGATCGAACATCCAGGCACTGTACAGGGGCGGAGCGGTCATCACGTTGGGGTCGGCGAGCGCCGTGCTGGTGCAAGGGACGATCGTCTTCGAGGTGTTGAGCAGACGGCACTGGGTCCAGCTCACCAGTATGCGGTTGGTGCCATCCCAGAGCGGGAAGGCCGAGTTGAACCGGCCGCCGGGCGAGGGGCCGGGGATGGTGGAGACATCGTTCGGAGTCGCAGCGCTCTGGGCCGGCCCCTTGAGGCTTGCCGAGGCCAGCGTCGGCTGCGTGTTCTCGACAAAGTCCTTGCCATCGATGATGGTGAGATTGCCCCCGAAGTCGATCTTGAGAGTATCGGACTCATCCGTGTACGGCCGGATGAGGACGAGGATATCCCCGTTCTGCATCTCGCGAGCCTTCACGAACTCGATCACGCTGTCATTCGTGCCGGTCATGTGACTGTTGGCGCCGTAGTAGAGCTCGAGGTCCGTACCGTCCGGATCGGCCGAATAAAGGTGCATGGCGTCGTGGCCGGGAGCGTGATCCCAGCGCGTCCACAGGACGCGGCCGCTCGAGAGTACGGTGGCGTCGCGGTCGTGACTCTGATTGAAGGTGACCTGATGGACGCTGCTGCCATCGGCGCTCATCACGTGCAGGTTGAACGTCGACTCGGTTCGGTCCTCGTCCTGGGCTTCGAACTGCGGCTTGCCCTCGTCGAGGAGGATGCCCTTGGACTGAGTCTGCCGCGTCGATGAGAACACGATCCGCCCGTCGGGCAGATAGTGGGGCGCTTCGTCGTTGACGGTCGGCGGATCCGGGTCGGTGGTCGGATCGATCACCTGGTGCAGGTCGTCCTTGGCGATGAGGTATTCCCAGATCCTCCACGAGGGCGGGTCCTTCGCTTTCATGCCCTTCGTGATCGGTCCGCGCATCGCAAAAATCACCCGCGTGCCGTCGGCCGACACGTCCACATCCTTGACATCGTAAGCGGCCTTGGCAGTCACGCGTGCCGTGATGTTGGTCTCATTGGCGCTCGGAGATGCGCTGTCGCGCTTGAACAGGTCCGCGGTCGGAACCAGATCGCGCATCACCCGCAGGTCATCCGCCTTGGGCGGAATCGTGCGCTTGACATAGAAGATGGGGAAATCGACCGTGGCCGGATCGGCGATCTGGCTGTTGGCGACATCGATGTGTGCGTTGCCACTGCAGGCGCACAGGCACGCGAGCAGCAGTACGGTCGCGAGCGTGCGGGAGCCGCGCACAAGCCGGCCGCAGCGCCGGCCTGCCGGCGGCATCCGCAGCATGATCTCTGTCACGATTCCGGCATTCACGTTCATCCGACACTCTCCAGATCGACTCATCCCCCGGCTCCGCGTGGCTGGCGCAATGTAACGTAATTTCAGCCGCGCCTCCGGCCGTCCACGCGTTATGCCGACTGCATCACGGCATGCAAACACGATTCGCGGTTCCCTGCCGCGGACGAAAGCCAGCGGACGATCGCGGCCTACTAGGTAGACCTTCGATCGGCGGAACGCCGTGACCGGACTCGCACTTTGCCTCGTCCTGCCTCACGCGGTCCAACCGCCAGAAAAACTGTCTGTGTCCGGCGACGTCATGGAATTCCGACATTCGGGGGTGGGTTTGACGGCAGCTATAGTCCTGTCCGCGCAACGGCATTGTACTGGGAGTTAACGAGCGCCATGGCCACCAACAGCACCAGGATTCAAGGCAGCGGGACGCGCCGCTCAGCGCGTGTACGCCGCGCGGCGGGCAGCGCTTGCGCGCTCGCCGTGCTCGCGCAGCTGGCCGCACCGGCCCTGGCCGGCACGAACGAGCAGGCGCAGCGCATCTACGAGCGCATCGCCGGCGTTCCACCGAGCCCCGCAGTGCTGGCGCAGATGGCGCAGGCCATCACCAACAGCCCGGGCCCGACCGGCCTGCAGGCTGCCGCCGCCATCGCCACCAATGCGCCGACGTTCTACAACATCACGCTGAAGAACATGGTCATCCCGTGGACGAATCGCGATGGAACGGTGTTCGCGCCGCTGAACGACTATGCCGCGACCGTGATCGGCATGGTGCGCGACAACGTGCCGTTCAATACCGCCCTGTCCGCGGACATCCTCTATACGGTGAACGCAGGCGGCCTGCCGGCGCCCTCGGTCTCCAACAACGACCACTATGCGACGGCGGAGACCAACGGGGTGGACCTCAGCTCGACGCTGAAGGCCACCACGCAGTCGGCCACCTATGGAATTCCGACGGGAGCCACCGCCGGTCTGCTCACGACGCGCGGCGCGGCCTCGGCGTTCTTCATCAACGGCACCAACCGCGCGATGTTCCGGTTCACCATGCTGAACCACCTGTGCAACGACATGCCCACCCTCATGGACACCACGCGGCCCACGGACCGCATCCGTCAGGACGTGGCACGCTCGCCGGGCGGCGACAGCCGCACGTTCCTCAACAACTGCGTCGCCTGTCACAGCGGCATGGATCCGATGGCGCAGGCCTTTGCCTTCTACAACTTCGATGCGGCGGTCGGCACCCAGGGCGCGATGGTCTACACCCCCGGACAGGTGCAGCCGAAGTACCTGATCAACGCGCAGAACTTCAGCCCGGGATTCGTCACCCCGGATGACAGCTGGTCCAATCGCTGGCGCGCCGGCCCCAACAGCGTGCTCGGCTGGGATACCAGCCTCCCCGGCTCGGGCAATGGCGCCAAGTCGCTGGGCCAGGAGATCGAGTCCACCGATGCATTCGCTCAGTGCCAGGTCACGAAGGTGTTCCAGACGGTGTGCTTCCGGGCGCCCACCAGCGCTGCGGACATCGCGACGGTGGCGAGCATCAAGGCCAGCTTCAAAGCCGGCGGTTACCACCTGAAGCAAGTGTTCCAGCAGGCCGCTGCGGCCTGTCCGGGCACTTAAGAGAGAGCCGCAATGAAACGGAAGCATCTCCAGTACCGTATCGGACCGATCGTCGCGGGCCCGCGCGCGCTGCGCCTGATCTGCGCACTCGCTCTGAGCGCCGTCCTCGCGGCCTGCACCGGCGGCGGCGCGCCGACCACGGTAAATCAGGTGACGAGCAATACCTCGACCGCGAATGCCTACACGGGACCCGCGCCGCAGACCGCGGACGTGCAGGCCTTCCAGATCAATCTCTGGCAGAACATCCGGGTCGCCAACCGGTGCGGCGGCTGTCACCACGAAGGCGGGCAGTCGCCGACGTTCGCGCGCTCCGATGACGTGAACCTCGCTTACCAGGCGGCGCTGCCGCTGGTGGACGCCACCAACCCGTCTCAGTCGACGCTGGTGCTGCGGGTCGGCAGCGGTCACAACTGCTGGGTCGCCGACCCGAACGCGTGCGCCCAGACGATGCTCACCTGGATCGACAACTGGCTGGGCGGCAGCTCCGCGGCGGCCACCAAGATCACGCTGACTCCGCCGCCGGTGCAGTCGGTCGGCGGCAGCAAGCTGTTCCCGGCCGATTCGACCCAGTTCCAGAAGCTCATCTGGCAGCCGATCCTGACGCAGTTCTGCAGCAACTGTCACCGGCCGGATTCAGCTACCGCGCAGGCGCCGTACTTCGCCAGCAGCGATCCCGACCAGGCGTACCTCGCCGCGCAGGCGAAGATCAATCTCAACACCCCGGCCGAGTCGCGCTTCGTGGAGCGCCTGGGGACCGAGCTGCACCACTGCTGGGCGACCACCGCCGGCGGGCCGCCGGATTGCCCGGGCAGCGCGGCCATCATGCAGGCGGCGATCACCGCCTATGCCAACACGATTCCGACCACGCAGGTCGATCCCGCGCTCGTCATCTCCAAGGCGCTCACCCTCGAGCAGGGCACGATCGCCGCGGGCGGGAGCCGCTATGAGGCCAACATAGTGGCCAAGTACATGTTCGAGACCGGCACGGGCAACACCGCATATGACACGAGCGGTGTGACCCCGGCCGCCGATCTGACGCTCTACGGGCCGGTGACCTGGGCGGGTGGCTGGGGCATCAATGTCCCGATGGGAGGCAAGGCCCAGGCCTCGACCTCGGCGAGCCAGAAGATTGCGCAGATGATCCAGGCGACCGGCGAGTATTCCATCGAGGTATGGGCCGCGCCGGCCAACGTCACGCAGACGGACGCCTACATCCTGTCCTATTCGGGCAGCGACAAGACGCGCAACATGACCCTCGCGCAGCACATGCAGCAATACGAGGGCATGACGCGCAGCACCGTGACCGACAGCAATGGGTCGCCACCGCTGCTCACGGCCGCCGGCAACATGAATGCCCAGGCCGCCCTGCAGCACATCGTGCTGACGTACGACCCGATCAGCGGTCAGAAGCTGTACGTCAACGGCGTGTTCACCGGCGACGTGGATCCCAACAAGGGCGCGGCGCTCTCAAACTGGGACAACACCTTCGCGCTCGTCCTGGGCAGCGAAGTGACCGGCAAGGAGCAGTGGACGGGCCTCATCAAGTTCGCCGCCATCCACAGCCGTGCGCTCACGCCGACGCAGATCCAGCAGAACTTCGCCGCCGGCGTGGGGCAGAGCTACTACCTGCTGTTCGATGTCAGCTCGCTGTCTGGAATGGCCCAGACGTACATCCTCGTGAAGGCGAGCCAGTACGACTCGTACAGCTATCTGTTCACCAATCCGACGTTCTTCAGCCTGGACCCGAAGGCTGCGCCGTCGAACCTGGTCATCAAGGGCATGCGCATCGGCATGAACGGTTCCGTGCCCACCGTCGGCCAGTCGTATGCGACGCTGAATGCCACCATCGGGCCTCCGGGCTACACGGCGGCCAATGGACAGCTCCTGTCGAGCGTCGGCGCGGTGATCGCGGTCGATGCGGGCATGGCCAGCGACATGTTTTTCATCTCCTTCGACCAGTTCGGCTCGCATCAGCACGTGTACGTCGAGCCGACGTATACGGCACAGCCGCCGGTGCCCAGCACGACACCGCAGCCGGACATCGGCGTCGCGACGTTCGAGAGGATCTATCACACGATGTCGAACATCACCGGCGTGCCGTTCACCAACTCGACGATCGCGGCGCTGTACAATACCGAGCAGCAATCGATGCCGTCGGGTCCGCTGGTCACCGCGTTCGTCTCCTCTGAGCAGACCGCCGTCTCACAGCTCGCGCAGGCCTACTGTGCGCAGCTGGTGAACACGCCTGCCTGGCGGGACAGCTTCTTCGGCACCGGGCTCGACTCGAGCCTGACTGCGACGGCCGGCTCGTTCTTCGGGACGGCGGCCTCGCCGAACACCGCGCACATCAATCTCGTGGTGACGCCGATCGTGAACGCGACAGTCGGTACGGCGGCGCATCCGCAGTCGGCCGCTGCGATGACTACCGAGCTGAATCATCTGTTGACACTCATCCCGACGCTCGAGAGCACGGCGACGGTGTCCAGGGCCACCGAGTCCGCGTGCACCGCCGCTCTGGGCAGCGCCGCGGTAACCCTGCAGTAACGGTTTCAGGAGAGGACTCAGATGCTCATTCGCAAGAAGATGCCCCGGCCGCATGCTGCGGGCGAACCGTTGCTCCACGAGGACCACCCGAAGCCGGTGACCCGACGCCAGATGCTGGCGGCCGGTCTCATGAGCGCTCCCGCCGTAGTCATGGCCCCGGCATGGCTGGCCGCGCTGCTGAAGCCCGGCAAGGCCAATGCCGCCCTGGCCGCGGACATGCAGGCGCTGCTGCAGGCCAGCCAGTGCAACCTGTCGGCGCCGGCGAGCGGCGTCCCGGTGGTGTGCTTCGATCTGGCCGGCGGCGCGAATCTGATCGGCTCCGAGGTCATCGTCGGGCTCAAGGGCGGCCAGGCCAACTTCCTGTCGACCGCTGCTTACGGAAAGATGGGCGTACCCGGCAACATGGTTCCGACCGCGAACAGCGCGTTCGTCAGCAGCGCGCTCGGGCTGCTGTGGCATTCGGACGGTGCCATCCTGAGAGGCATCCTCACCAAGGCGACGACGCCGGCGACCGCACTCGGCACCAACGGAGCCGTGATCGCCGCGATGTCGCAGAACGATACCAACACCAACCCGCACAATCCCATGTACGGCATTGCCGAGGCGGGCGGCAAGGGCACGCTGCTGAACCTGATCGGCACGCAGTCGACGGTGTCGGGCGGCAACTCCGCCGCGCCGATGTACATGATCCAGCCCAGTCTGCAGCCCACCAAGATCGCCGGCCCCGGCGATGCGACGGCCCTCGTGAGCACCGGCGGCGCCTCGGCCGATCCCGTTGACGTAGCGGTACTGCAGTCGCAGGCGCGAATCAGCGGCGGCAGCACCCTCTACGATCCGTCCAACACCGGCGGCACCGAGTTCACCGGCGTCCTGAGCCCGCCTCAGGGCGCGACGCCCGGCACGCTGCTGTATCCCACGGATGCCTCCGCGGACGTGCAGCTGAAGAATCAGTTGCGCTGCGCCTATGTGCAGAGCGCCAATACGGCGGATGTCTTCGGCAGCCCCGCAGCGCTCGATCCGACGCAGGATCCGCTGATTACCGGCGGCGCCACGCCGATCTTCACGATGAGCGACTTCCAGGACAACGACATCGCGGCCACGGCGAGCGTCATGAAGCTGGTGCTCGATGGGTTCGCCGCGGCCGGAACCATCACCCTGGGCGGCTACGACTACCATGACAGCACGCGGGCCACGGGCGAGACCCGGAACTTCAAGGCCGGCCAGATGATCGGCGCGGTCCTGGAGTATGCCCAGCGCAAGAAGGCGCCCGTGATGATCTACGTGTTCAGCGACGGCTCGCTGACCTCCAGCAGCATGGTCGATACCAGCACCGCCGGCCGCGACAAGCTGGCCTGGCAGGGTGACAACCAATCGGTCGCCTCGACCTTCTTCCTGGTCTACAGCCCGAAGGGCCGGCCGGTCCCCCGCAACGGTGCGGCCAGCCAGCAGATCGGCTGGTACACCAGCGACGGCGCCGTGGATCCCACCTCGAACCCGGCGGCCAACTCCGTCACCCAGCTGGTGGAGACGGTGGTCCTCAACTACCTCGGACTGCAGGGGAAGGATGGCATGTTCAGCTCCCTCTTCCCGACGCAGGGTCTGGGCTCGGCCAGCGCGCAGGCGGCACTGACCGCCTTCCAACCGATCATCTGAGGCCCACGCGGGACGCCGGAATGCGCGGCGCTGTTTGCTGTCGCGCAATGCCGACGCCGGTGTGCCCGGCGGTTGCGCGCTCGAAGCTGGAGCTGGTTCGTTGACAGTCTGAAGTTCGCTGTGCGAGGGTTGCCGCGCCCTCGGTCGCTTCCCGTGTGGATGGAAGATATTTGAGCTTGCAACGGCCGCAAGGCCCCGTGCCGCCTCGATTCCGCGTCGGCTGGCGCTGGCTGATCGCCATCGCGGTCGGCGCAGCCGCGCAGGCAGACCCCGCCTACCCGCTTCTCGGACATGAGGCGCCGGATTTCGCGCTCCATGCGACCGCGGGCGAGAACGTGCGCCTGTCCGAGCATCGGGGTGAAGTAGTCGTGCTGAGCTTCTGGGGCAGCCGCTGTACACCGTGCCGTGCGCAGCTTGCGGCTCTCAACCGCAGCTTCAGCACGTACCGCTCGGCGGGCATGCAAATCTATGGCATCAGCGTGGATGACGATGAGGCCCGGGCTCTGGCCTTCGCGCATGGCGAGAACCTCGCGTTCGCGCTGTTGCTGGATCCGGGCAAGACGGTGAGCCGCAGCTACCAGGTCGACAACCTGCCGATGACCGTGTTGGTCGACCGCAGCGGCGTCGTGCGCCACGTGTTCCGGGACTTCGATGCCAGGAGCGAGGGGCTCTATCTGCAACAGTTGCGAGCGTTATTGAACGAATGAACGGAAGATCTATGCCGTACCCCTGCTTGCGTCGCCCGGTTCCGGTGCGGATCGGGCTGCATCTGGCCGCCCTGGCATGGCTGATGGTCGGCTTGTGCCTGCCGTCCCCGGGCGCCTTCGCCCAAAGTGCGCCACCGGCACCCGCCGCAACGGCTCACCCGGCTGCCGCGCCGCCTTCGGCGGTCCCCGTGCCGGCTCCGACTGCAGGGGCGGTGGCTGGTGCGGCCACCCAGAGCCGAGCCTCCGAAACGCCAGCCGCGGCCTCGGCGCCTGCCTCGGGCGCGACCTCCGCGGGTGCCGCCGCGGACACGGCGGGGGGCGAGCCGCAGGCCGATACCCGGGGCCTCGATCAGGAGGTGCAGGGTCTGAAGAAGGACGTCGTCGACCTGAACCGGGATCTGTTCGTTCTGGAGGAGGAGCTGCTGTTCCCGGCGAACACGCAGGTGGCCGTGTTCCTTTCCATGGACGTCGGAGACTTCTTCGCGCTCGACTCGGTCACGCTGAAGATCGATCAGAAGGAAGTCATCAACTATCTTTATACGCCGCGCGAGGTCGATGCCCTCCTCAAGGGTGGCGTGCACCGTCTCTACCTCGGCAACCTGAAAGTGGGTCAGCACGAGCTGGTGGCGTTCTTCAGCGGGAAAGGTCCGAACCAGCGCGACTACAAGCGCGGGGCGACGATCAAATTCGAGAAGGGCATCGGAGCCAAATATCTCGAGCTGAAGATCAACGACCGGCAGCGCCGCCAGCAGCCGGAGTTCGAGATCAAGGACTGGGAATAATTCCTTGTCGGCTTTGAAGGCAATGCGTGCGCTGCTTCCCGCTGCCGTGGCGGTCGTGCTGGCTCTCCTCGCGGGCGTCCCGGCCGTCGCCCGGCGCCATGACCCGGAGAAGCTTCCCGAAACGCGCATCCGCGACCTTCACTACGGCGACGTGCTGTTCTATCTGTACCAGGACGATGACTTCGAGGCGATCACCCGGCTGACCGCCTACCAGCACTGGAACCGCATCCCGCATCATGAAGATGAGGCGCAGCTGCTGCTCGGCGGGCTGTACCTGTCCCTGGGCATGCACAACGAGGCTGGCGAGCGCTTCCAGACGTTGCTGACCCAGGACGTGCCGACCGGCGTTCGTAATCGCGCCTGGTTCTATCTGGCCCAGGTGTGGTACGCGCGCGGCTATCTGGACAAGGCTGACGAAGCGCTGCGCAAGATCCAGGGCAAGCTGTCTCCCGAGCTCGAAGCACGCAAGGAGCACCTCTTCGCCAACGTGCTGCTGCACGAGGGCAAGTTCGATGAAGCGATCCGGCTTCTGTCCACCGCCAAGAGCTCCCCGCTGTGGTCCGCGTACGCCCGGTTCAATCTGGGCGTTGCGCTGGTACGCGAAAACCGCCTGCCCGAGGCCGATCCTCTGCTCACGGCCGTCGGTACCCTGTACGTGGAGTCCAATGAGCTGCTGGCCCTCAAGGACCGGGCCAACCTCGCGCTGGGGTTCGCCTACATCCAGGCCGACCAGCCGGCCAAGGCCCGCCCGGCTCTCGAGCGCGTGCGCCTCAATGGCCCGTATTCAAACAAGGCGCTGCTGGGAATGGGTTGGGCGGATGCGGCGCTCGGCGATTACCGCGGCGCGCTGAATCCGTGGCTCGAGCTGCGTGGCCGTAACCTGCTGGATGCCGCCGTGCAGGAATCCTACCTTGCGGTGCCCTACGCCTTCAGCAAACTCAACGCCAATGCGCAGTCGGCCGAGTACTACGAAACGGCTCTCAAATCGTATGACACCGAGACGACGCGGCTGGACGAGGCGATCGGCCGGGTGCGCAGCGGCAAGATGCTCGAGGACGTGATCACCAGCGAGCGCGACTCCAACTACGGCTGGTTCTGGCAGCTCAAGGAAGTGCCGGATGCGCCCGAGTCCCGCTACCTCTACGTGGTGCTCGCGGGGCACGACTTTCAGGAAGGGCTGAAGAACTACCGGGATCTGCTGTACATGGGCCACACGCTGGACCGCTGGAGCGACAGCATGGAGGCCTTCGGGGACATGATCGACACGCGCGAGCGTGCTTACGCGGTGCGTCTGCCACGCGTCGATGCACTGCTGGCCTCCGGCGCCATCGATCGGCTGGCGCAGCGCCGCAGCGAGCTCGACAGTCGCATCAACACCATCGAAGCCAGCAAGGACGTGGCGGCGGTCGGCTCGCTGGAGGAGCGCGAGCAATGGGGACGCATCCAGCGCCTGGAAGCCGCGCTCGCCGGCGCCCCTGACAACCCGCAGAACGCGGAGCTCAGGGACAGGCTGCGCCTGGTGAAGGGGGTGCTCTACTTCCGGCTGGACGAGGCCTTCAAGGCGCGCATGTGGCAGCAGCATCGCAGCATGAAGGACCTCGACCTCGCTCTGCAGGAGGCGCGCAGCCGCTGGATCCGCGTCGACCGGGCCCGCAAGAGCGTTCCGACCAACACCGGAGAGTTTGCATCACGCGTGGCCGCGCTGAAAACGCGCATCGATGCGCTGCAGGTGCGCCTGGCCGCGACCGAGCAGAAGCAGAGCGACTACCTCGCGCAGGTCGCAGTGGGGGAGCTCGAGCAGCAGAAGGACCGCCTGGCCACCTATCAGGTGCAGGCTCGCTTCGCCCTGGCGACGATGTATGACCGGGCAGCGAACGCCGACCAGACGCAGGGGGCCGAGGCTCCGCAACCTGCCCAGCAGGCCGCGCCCGGGCAGTCCCCGGCGCCATCCGGGACGGCACCCCGCCCCGCGCCGCCGAATCCGCCGCAGAGTCCGCCGCAGAGTCCGCCGTCCGGGGAGCCGAAGCCGTGAGAGGTTGGCCGGCCCGCGCCTGCGTGCTGATTGTTGCCAGCGGACTGCCGCTGACCGCCGTCCTGGCGGCGGACGCGCCGCCGCCCAAGACGATCAAGGACCTGGAGTCCCATCCGGTCACGGTCAGGAAGGACACGAAGCTTGACGCGAGCTCCGCCAAGGCGATGGAGAACTACCGCCGCTTCCTCGAGCTGCAGAAGACCGATCCGCAGCTGCGCGCGGAGGCCATGCGGCGCCTGGGAGATCTGAACCTCGACGCCGGCGAGCTCGAGCGCATGGAAAAGGAGATCAGCCAGGTGGACCTGCAGGGCGCCGAGGCGATTCGACTGTATTCCACGCTGTTGAAGGCCTACCCCGACTACTCTCGCAACGATCAGGTGCTGTATCAGCTCGCCCGGGCGTACGAGACCACGGGCCAGCCCGACCAGGCGCTCAGCACGCTCGATCGCGTCGTGCAGCGCTACCCGCACAGCCCGCAGCTCGATGAGATCCAGTTCCGGCGCGGCGAGCTGCTGTTCTCGGACAGGCGCTACGCGGAGGCCGAGAAGGCCTATGCGGTGGTGATCGCCCAGGGCAAGTCGTCGCACTTCTACGAGCAGAGCCTCTACAAGCACGGCTGGTCGCTGTTCAAGCAGTCGCTCACGGAGGAAAGCCTGCCCTCGTTCGGCGCGGTGCTCGATCAGAAACTGATCGGCTCAGGCGGCAAGGCAGTGCGCGTGGAGGATCTGCGGCGCGCTGACCGCGAGCTCGTCGAGGATACCCTGCGCGTGATGAGCATCACCTTCTCATACGGCGATGGCGCGCCTGCGCTCGATCAGTATGTCAACAAGCAGGGCGAGCGGCCGTACTCATACCTGTTGTACGCGCGCCTGGGCGATCTGTTCGTGGACAAGCAGCGTTATCAGGACGCCGCGACGACCTATCGGGCTTATGTGGCGAGGGATCCGAACAGCGATCACGCCCCCAATCTGGCCATGCAGGCGATCGAGGCGTACCGCAAGGCCGGCTTCAGCGATCTGGTGCTCGAGGGCAAGCACGAGTATGTCGAGCGCTACAACTTCAGCTCGCCCTTCTGGCAGGGCCGCGACCGGGCACAGTATCCGACGGTGGTCCAGGAGCTGAAGACCAACCTCAAGGACGTCGCGACCTATTTCCACGCGACCGCCCAGAAGAGCAAGCGCGTCGAGGACTACCAGGAAGCCTCGAAGTGGTACCGCGACTACTTGAAGTCCTTTCCGGACGATCCGGATTCCGCGGCCACGAACTATCTGCTGGCCGAGACTCTGTTCGAGAGCCACCAGTATGCGGAAGCGGCGACCGAGTACGAGCGTACGGCCTACAACTATCCGAAGAGCGAAAAATCGGCCACCGCCGGTTACGCGGCGCTCGTCTCGTACCAGAAGGGCGAGGAGCCGCTCAGCGGCAGCGCCAAGGCCGAATGGCACAAGCGCGCCACCGATGCGGGCGTCAAATTCGCTCAGACCTTTCCGGAGCATCCCGACAGTGCCGGAGTGCTCACGCGCGCGGCCGAGGACATCTTTGCCCAGAAGGATCTGCCGCGTGCGATCAGCGTGTCCGAATTGATACTCGCACGCCAGCCGCCGGTGGATGTCGCGCGGCAGCGGATCGCCTGGACGATCATTGCGCAGTCGCACTTCGACCAGGGCGAGTACGACCAGGCCGAGCCTGCCTTCCTCAAGGCACGCGGGCTGGTCGGAAACGATGACAAGCTGCGCACCGATCTCACCGAGCGCCTGGCCGCCACCGTGTACAAGCAGGGCGAAGCGAAACAGAAGGCGGGCGACAGCGCCGGGGCGGTGGACGACTATCTGCGCGTGGCCCGGGTCGCGCCCGATTCGAAGATCCGCTCCACCGCGCAATACGATGCGGCCGCCCAGCTCATCAACCTCAAGCAGTGGGACCGGGCGATCGGCGTGCTCGAGGAGTTCCGGCGCCAGTTCCCCAAGGACGCATTGTCCGAAGACGTCACGCGCAAGCTTGCCGTGGCTTATTCCCAGGCGAATCGTCCAGGGGAAGCGGCCGCCGAGTTCGAGCGCATCGCCGCCAACCCCACCGAGCAGCGCGGCGTGCAGCGCGAGGCGCTCATGCAGTCAGCCGACCTGTACGCGAAGGCGAACAACTCACCCAAAGCGATCTCCATGCTCGAGAAGTTCGTTGCCACCAACCCCACGCCGAGGGCCGATGCCGAGGAGGCACGCCAGCGCCTGGCGGACTACGCGGGCAAGAGCGGGGACGTGCAGCGCCAGGAGTACTGGTATCACGAGATCATCAAGGCGGATGCGCAGGCCGGCGGTCAGCGAACGGACCGCACGCACTATCTGGCCGCCAAAGCGCAGCTCGCACTGGCCCAGCCTGCCCGTGACGCATTCCGCAACGTGCGACTCACCGCCCCGCTGAAGAAGAGCCTGGTGGCGAAGCGCAAGGCGCTCGAGGAGGCGATGAACGGCTACAAGCGGGCAGCGGACTATCAGGTCGCCGAGGTCACGACCGCCGCGACGTACGAGATGGCCGAGCTGTATCGCACACTGGCCCACGACGTCATGAATTCCGAGCGGCCCCACAATCTCAAGGGCGACGCGCTCGAGGAGTACAACTCGCTGCTCGAGGAGCAGGTCTTCCCGTTCGAGGAGCAGGCCATCAAGGCGCACGAGATCAACACGGTGCGCGCCAAGGACGGCATCTACGATGAGTGGGTGCAGAAGAGCTTCAAGGTGCTGGCCGAGTTGAAGCCTGCCCGCTATGGCAAGACGGAGCTCACGCAGGATGTCGATGCGGTACTCAACTGACATCCGCTTGTTGTGGCCGCTCGTGCTGCTGCTCAGTGCCTGCGCCTCCGCGCCGGCCCCGCAGGATACGGCCTCCAAACGCGGGCCCCCGGGCGGCACGGCGGCCCCATCGGGCACGGCCGGAGCCGCAGCCGGCTCCGCCAACGGCAGCGGTCCTTCGGCCCAGGGCACCGCGCAGGCACCCGCTGCGCCGCCTTCGCCGCGGGCGACCGCCGATTTCGATCGTGCCGTCGGCTTCATGCGCGGCGGCAACACGACGGAAGCCGAGCTGGAATTCAAGCAGATGACGCTGGCCTATCCGAATCTGTCCGCGCCGTACGTCAACCTGGGTATTCTGTACCGCAAGACCGGCCATCTGGATCAATCGGAGGACGCGCTCAAGAATGCCGTGCAGCGCAACGCCGCCAGCGCGATCGCGTGGAACGAGCTCGGCGCCACTCAGCGCTTGCGCGGCAAGTTTCCCGATGCCGCTGCCTCGTACGAGAAGGCCATCGCGGCGGACGGGAATTATGCCGCCGCATGGCGGAACCTGGGCGTCGTCTCCGATCTCTATCTCGGCGACCCTGAGCGGGCGCTCATCGCGTTCGAGAAGTACAAGGAGCTGACGGGGGAGGATCGTCCGGTGACGAGTTGGATTGCCGAGCTGCGCCAGCGCACCGGCAAGCCGCCCCTGAAGCCGGCAGCAGCCGGCAAGTCCGGCGGGAACCCCGCCAGCGGCGCCGGCGGCGCGAGCTCATCGGCCTCCGAGCCGACCGGGACCGCGCCCGCTGCGCCCACGGACAAACCCTCCGCGGCACCGGCGGATACGCCCCCCACGGCGCCAGCGCCGAAATCGGGAGATTGATCATGCGGGAATGCGCAGCAAGAAGATTCGTGGCGGGGGCGCTTGCCGCCTGGCTGGCGGCCGCGGGCGCTCAGGCCTGGAGCCAGTCGGGCGATCAGCCGGGTACCGGAACCGTCCCGCAGAGCGGGCAGCAGCAGGCGGGCAGCCCGCCAGCGCCGCGGGCCACGGCACCTGCTCCGCCCGGCAAGGAGACGCCGCGGCCGCAGGACCTCGAGCCAGGTGTCAATACATCCGCGACTCCCCCCAGCTCTACGCCCGCCAGCCCGGGCAACTCGCAAGACGCCTCGGGCGCGAACGGCGAGCCCGCGAGCGCACCCTCGAGCCGGCCGGCCGACTCGGCGGATGGTGCCGCGGGCAAAACCTCGACTGCGTCACGTTCCCGGTCCGCGCAAAAGCCGACAGCGCCCCCCGCCGAGCCGCGCGCGAGCGCGACGCCCTCGGGCAAGGCGCATGACAAGATCGAGCTGGACACGACCCAGATTACCGGTAACCGCGAGCTGCCGAAGGTGCTATACATCGTGCCCTGGAAGCGCTCGGATCTGGGCGATCTGGTCGGCAAGCCCGTGAACAGCCTGCTCGATGAGGTGCTGACACCCGTCGATCGGGACGTATTCAGGCGCCAGAACCGTTACTACGACGCTCTGAAGCCCGATTCGGCGCAGGACGCGGCCGCGGCCGGCGCCGGTCAGAAGCCGTGAGCGGGCCGCGCAATGCGTTACATGCCGGTGCCTTCATTACGCGCCCCGGCGCATGCGCCGCGACGCGGCGTGGGCAAGGGTGCCTCCAGCCAGTTGTGAGGATTGGATCGCAGCAATTTTCGCATATGTCATTCAGTTTCCCTTCGGCCTTCGGCCGCGGGTCGTCTGGTCACTGACCGGGAGTCAATTCGATGGATCTCTGGAGCGTCATCGTTCGATTCTTTCAGGGCGGCGGGGACTTCATGTACCCGATCGCGATCGTGTTCGTGGTGGGTCTGTCGATCGCCATCGAGCGTTATATCTATCTCACGCACACGGCGGTGCGTAATCGCACCTTGTGGAACGAGGTGGTGCCGATGCTCGCGCAAGGCAACTTCCGCCAGGTGGTGCAGGCCACGTCGAAATCCGACTCGGCGATCGGCCACATCCTCAACTACGGCCTCGCGCGAATTCAGTCGGCGCGACGCCGGGATGACATCGAGAAGGCCATGGAGGAGAGCCTGATGGAGGTGGTGCCGCGTCTGGAGAGGCGCACCCACTACCTGGCGACGTTCGCCAACCTCGCGACCTTGCTCGGACTGCTCGGCACCGTCATGGGCCTGATCCGCGCGTTCGCCGCGGTGGCCACCATCAATCCGGCCGAGAAGGCCAACCTGCTGTCGGCGAGCATCTCGGTCGCGATGAACTGCACGGCCTTCGGCCTGATGACCGCGGTGCCGCTGCTGTTCATCCACGCATTCCTGCAGACCAAGACGACCGAGCTGATCGACAGCCTCGAGATGGCCTCCGTGAAGTTTCTCAACGCCATCACCGAAAGGCAGCCCGCGCAGGCGGCCTGAGGCCGCGCCCGGCCTCCGACCCGGCTGACCCTCGAGCATGCGCAGGTCATACGCCAACAAGAAGCTCGCGCGGCACTCGCGTCGCCCCGCGGAGCTGCTGCTCGTGCCCATGATCGACATCTTCACGGTGCTCGTGACCTTCCTGCTCATGACGGCAGTGTTCTCGCGCACCGTGATCCTGCAACTCAACCTGCCGGCGGCGCAGACCGAGTTCCGCGATCCACCGCCGGGCCTGCAGCTGGAGGTGATGGTCCGCAAGGGTCAGCTGCAGGTGGCCGACCGCAACTCGGGGCCGCTGGCGACCCTGCCCAACACGCAGGCGGGCTACAACTATGACGGCCTCACCGACTACCTGAAGCGCGTCAAGGCGAAGTTTCCCGAGAAAACCGACGCCTCGATCCTCCTGGAGTCGGATACCCCCTACGACACGCTCGTGCAGGTCATGGACCGCGTGCGGGTCTTCGAAGTCAAGGAAGGGCTCAATACCGTGCAGGCGGAGCTGTTTCCGGACATTTCCATCGGCGATGCGCCCGCGCCGGATGCGCCGGCCGGCGCCGCACCCGGCACGGCTCCGTCGCAGCCTGCCGCGGGCCCCGGCCCTGGAGCGCCTCATACATGAGCATGTCGAACCGCGCCCGACGCATGGCGCAACACCATCTGCGGCATCGGGCCGATGCGGAACTGAACCTGATTCCGCTGATCGACATCCTGTCGGTGATGGTCGCATTCCTGCTCGTCTACTCGACCGAGGTGGAGGTCATCCAGAACAGCAAGGGCATCGAGATCCCCGAGTCGATCGCCGAAGCTGCGCCGAAGCAGTCGGTCGTGGTGATGATCACCAAGGAGGACCTGTTCGTGCAGGGCGAACGCATCGCGACCGTCCAGGAAGTGCGGGCGGCCCAGGATTCGATCATCGCTCCGCTGCGCGCGGCGTTGAAACGGCCGCTGCTGATCGGCAAGGAGATCTCGGAGCGTGATCTCGCGCAGCGCGAGATCACGATCATGGCGGACAAGTCCCTGCCTTACGAGGTGCTGAAGAAAGTCATGGCCACCTGCACGGATGCGGACTACGGCAAGATCTCCCTGGCCACGCTGCAGAAGGAAAAACCCGTGGTCGCGGCCCAGTTCAGGCCGTCGTAACGGGTTCCCGGACGAGTTGCCATGAGCACGCTGGCGCCTTTCTATCGGGAATACGACCTCCCCTGGGAGGTCGACGTCGAGTCGAGCACACGCTTCCGCAAGATCCTGCGCGTGCTGCTGGTCCTGTTCCTGGTGTTCGCCATCCTGTTCCCGCTTCTTCCGACCCCCAAGCGGACCGCCGCGGAAACCGAGGTGCCGCAGCGCCTGGCGCGCGTGATGATCGAGAACAAGCCGAAGCCGCCACCCCCGCCGCCGCCGGCGCCGAAGGAGGAGCCGAAGCCGAAGATCGAGCCGAAGCCCGTCCCGGTGCCTCCGCCCGTGGACCAGAAGCAGCTTGCGCACAAGAAAGCCGAGAAGCAGCTCAACCAGGTGAAGGACGAGCTCGCCGACCTGCGCGAGCAGATGGACCTGACTCCCCTCACGCAGACGAAGAATCTCTCAGGCGCCGTCGGCGCCGACTCCCATGCGGAGCGCTCGATGATTACCTCCAAGGTCGGCTCGGGCAGCGGCGGCATCACCTCGGCCAACAGCAGCCGTGGATTCGGCACGGGGGCCGGCTCGCTCACCGGCCATGACACGACCGCCGTCACTTCTTCGATCGCCCGCTCGGGGCTGGACAGCCGCGGACCGACGCGTACCGGCAGCAGCGGCAAGGCGGCGCGCTCCAGGGAGGAGATCGAGCTGGTGTTCGATCACAACAAGGGCGCCATCTACGGGCTGTACAACCGGGCGCTGCGCGAGCGCGCCGAGCTGCAGGGCAAGCTGGTGCTCGAGTTCACCATCGCTCCCACGGGCGAGGTGACCATGTGCCGCGTGGTCTCGAGCGAGCTCAATGACCCGGATCTCGAGAGCAAGATCGTGGCGCGCGTGCGCCTGTTTCACTTCGAGCCGAAGGATGTCGAGGCGATCACCACCACCAAGCCGATCGACTTCTTCCCATCGTGAACCTGAAGTCCGAAATCGATTACTTCACGGAGCTGCGGCTGCTCGACAAAGCACGGCTGCTGAACCTGTTCCTGCATGAGCTCGCCGAGGAGGCGCGCGGCACGTACGGACCGGACGCCGATCAGGTCCACGACACCGCCCGCCTGCGCTTCGTGAACGAGCTGACCCATCGGCTCACTCGCGTCATTGAGCAACAGCTCGCGGAAGATGCCACCCGCCCTGCCGACGACGTGGTGCTGCGAATGCTGCTCGCGCCGCGGGCCGACAAAGTCGCCGAGCGCCTCGTCTACAACGCCTACGCCCGGGCCATCCACGGCTTCGAGAGCTACGATACGACGGTGCTGATGAATTCCTGAGGGCCGCTCTCACAGAGCACGGCGCAGCCTGGCCACCGCCTCGCTCAGTTCCTCCTCGCTGAATGCCGCGAAGCTCAGCCGCATGTGCGGGCGCGCGCGGCCATCGAACGCGAACCGTCTCGCGGTGGCGATCACCAGCTCGTGGTCCAGAGCCCTGGCAGCCCAGCGGTCCACGTCGATGCCCCCTTCAGCTGTCGCCCAGATGGCGATCCCGCCGGCTGGTGGATCGAAAGAGAGTGCATCGGGAAGCTCCCGGCGAAGAGCGCCGGCCAGGAAGTCGCGTCGGGCCTGATAGATCCGTCTGGCGCGCCGGGCGTGGCGCTGGGCCGCGCCTTCCTCGAGCAGCTCCGCCACGGCGTACTCGATCGTATGGTCACCCTGCCGGTCGATGAGGAAGCGGTGCGCCGTGAGGCTTTGGAGAAGGGGCTCGGGGGCGACGACATATCCCAGACGGACACCCGGGGCGAGAATCTTCGCCAGCGTGCCGACGTAGATGACCACGCCGGCCTGATCGGAGCTGGCGAGCGGCAACACGGGACGACCGTCATAGTGAAACTCGTGATCGTAGTCATCCTCGATGACGGCAAAGCGCTTGCGGCGCGCCAACTCCAGGAGCGCGATCCGGCGTGCGGCGGTGAGGGTGGCAGTCGTGGGATACTGGTGATGGGGAGTCACGTACACGGCCCTGAGCGAAGAGGTGCGCTCCGCGAGGGTGGCGAGCGCCTGAACATCCAATCCACCGGCGTCGACCGGTACCGGCCGCAGCCTCGCCCCGTGCTGGCGGAACGCCAGCCACGCCGGCCGATACCCGAGCTGCTCGACCGCAACGATGTCTCCGGGCCTCAGCAGCGCGCGGCTCACGAGATCGATGGCCATCTGGCTGCCCGAGGTGACGATGACATCCCCGGGACCGCTGGCGAGTCCGCGGCTCGCCGACAACATGGCGGCGAGCGCAGCACGCAAACGTGGGTGTCCCTGCGGGTGTCCGTAGCTCAGGACGGTCCGCGAATGTCCGAGCACGGCCCGGCGGAAGGCGCGGGCAAGCTCTGCTGCCGGGGCGAGCCGCACGTCGGGCACGCTGCCGCTGAAGTGCATTCCAGGCCGCCCTGCCAGGATCAGCTCTCCCAGGTCGGGAGGCTGCCGCAGCTCGAAACCGACGGTTGGCGACGGGCGGGTGCGAGGGGTAAGTGGTCGGCCCGGGGTCGCTGGCCTGATTTCCGGCAATGCACGCGAGACGAATGTTCCGCTGGCGCGCGCGGTGTCCGTCCAGCCTTCCCCGGCCAGCTCCTCATAGGCGGCCAGGACCGTATTGCGATTCACCTGCAGCGTCCTTGCCAGCGCACGGCTTCCGGGCAGGCGCTCTCCGGGCCGCAGTCGCCCGCGACGGATCTCACCGACGATCGCCTGGGAAATTCGCCGGAAGAGCGGCGCACGAGCTTCCGCGACGGCCGCGAGGTTCAGG
>DASTDD010000040.1:0-7164 GCA_035710545.1 Steroidobacteraceae bacterium | reverse complement strand
GGTCGCGTCCCGACCCCAATCGCTGGCACGGACTCGCTGCGCGAGCTGGTAGCCATCGAGGTCCGGAAGGCCAATGTCGAGCACCAGCGCCTGCGGGCGGAACGTCGCCCCCCGGACGAGCGCCGTGGCGGCTGTATAGGCGGTCTGGACACGGTGGCCGGACAGCTCCAGCACCATCGCACAGGTGTCGGCAGCGTCGCGATTGTCATCCACCACCAGAATTCTCAGGCCTGCCCCTGCGGAGGCAGCCTCCGCTATCTGCTCAGTGCGCGGCGGTTCCTCGCTGGGCATGCCGGTCGGCAGGCGAACCACGAACTCTGTGCCCCGACCCGGCCCCTCGCTCCTGGCAGTCACGGTACCGCCGTGCAGCGTGACCAGACCGCGCACCAGTGCCAGTCCGACACCGAGGCCACCTTCGGCGCGCCCGTGCGGGGCGTGAGCCTGTGAGAACAGCCTGAACAGCCGGGGCATCATGTCCGGGGCGATCCCGATGCCGTTGTCGCGGATCGAGATCACTGCTTCGTCCCCCTCCCTGACTGCCTGCAACTGAATGCGTCCACCCGTATCGGTGTACTTCGCGGCGTTGATCAGCAGGTTCGAGAACGCCTGCGCAAGGCGCACGGCGTCGGCGTCGAGGCGCACGGGCTCTTTCGGCAGGTCGAGTGATAGCGCATGCTTTTTGGCATCCAGCATCGGACGCGCGGTCTCGATTGCCGCACCGACTACCGACGTCAGCTCGGTGCGGGCCTTCTTCAGCTCCAACGACCCGTGGGTGATACGCGAAATGTCGAGCAGGTCATCCAGCAAGCGGCTCATGTGCTCGACCTGACGCTCGATGATCTCATCGGAGCGCTGCCGCTGTTCGGGAGACCGGCCCGGCTTCTTGGCCGCGGCCAACGCGTAGCGTATCGGCGCGAGCGGATTGCGCAGTTCATGCGCCAGCAGCGCCAGAAATTCGTCTTTGCGTTGATCGGCCTCGCGCAGGGCTTCCTCGCTCTGACGCAGGCCCTGCTCAAGTTGCTCGCGCCTGATGAAATCGGTGGCCTGTCGGAGGTACAGCGTCAACCGTCGCAACTGCTGGTCGGCGGGACGGTGCGGCGAATGTGACAGCGTCGAGATCGACCCGAGAATGGTGTCGTCAGCGGCGATCATCGGCACCGAAACCAGCGCGCGATAGCCCGACGCGCGTGCCCAGCGGCGCTGCGCCTCAAAGGGGCCATCGAGTTCGGCATCGGAGATGACGAGTTCATCGAGACCCGTAGGATCCGGAACGGCTGCGCCGCAGTCGCCAAGACCCTGCTGTGCCACGAGCCCGAACTCGCCGCTTGCGTTGCGCAGTTGCACACAGCCCGCATCTGCGCCCAGTAGCTCGATTGCGGTGGCGAGCATCTCTGCCACGCCCTCCCGCAGAGAGCGTGACTGCCACAGGCGTGCGCTGCGCATGTTCAGCGCTGCCAGGCCCTCGGCTTCGGCCGCCAGTCGCTGCTCGCTATGAAGCAGGGAGGCCTCCGCGTGTTTGCGCTCGGTGACGTCGCGAGCCACCTTCGAGGCGCCGATGATCGTGCCCTGAGAGTCACGCACCGGCGACACGGTGATCGAGACTTGCACCTTCCGGCCGTCCTTGGTCAGGCGCGTGGTGTCGAAGTGATCGATCGACTCGCCGCGTCGGAGCTTAGCCAGGATTTCCTTTTCTTCGCTGTACAGCTCCGGCGGGATGATGATCGTGATGTGCTTGCCGATCACCTCGTCCGGCCTATAACCGAAGATGCGGGTGGCGCCGGCGTTCCAGGACAATATCCGGCCGTCAAGATTCTTGCTCACGATCGCATCGTCCGAGGACTCGACGATCGCCGCCAGCCACGCTAGGCGCACGACGTCATCTAGGTCCTCGACGGTGGTCGGCAGCGAACCGGGCACCCGTGCAGTCTTACCTGCGCTCATTCGTCTCTCTGGCTAGAAGTCCCCGCGGCAAGCGTGCTCGGAGGCATGCCAGCAGTATATGTCGACTACCGGCAGGGGGGCGGAGGGTGGTATCTGCTTCCATTTTAGGGGACGCCGCAACGGCCATAAGCACCGATGCGGCAGGAAAGGCGTAGGTCTTTGCCTACGCTGCGGTTTCAGCGGGATGGCGCGGGGACGGGCGCCGCCTCCCCGCACACGAACAGCAGCGAGCAGGTGGCGTGGGTCAGCATCTGCGCAGCGAGGTCCCCCAGGAACAGCCGCTCGTCGGGCCGCCGGCTCACACCAATGACGAGCAGGTTGTGCCTGGTGTTCGCCAGCTCGCGCAGGAGCACTGCGTCGAGTGGGCCTGCAGTCAGAATCCTGCCGCGTACGTCGACGCCGTAGTGTTCGCCCAGCTCGACGATCTCATTCATGGCTGCCGTGGCGCTGGGTCGCGGCAACAGTGCGCTTCCGAAGCGCTGGCGCCAGGGATGTGTGGGCGCCCCGCCGCGGGTGTCGACGTGTAAAGCGGTGACCGTGCCGCGCGAGGCGTGTGCCAGGGCGATGGCCACCTCCGCGCCATCGCGCGCCGTACGGGTGCCGCTCACTGCCACCAAGGTGTGCAGTTCTCCGGTGTCGGGTGCGCTGCGGTGCGTACCGCGCGCAATGGTGATCGCGAACGCGCCGGAGGCACCAGCGATGGCCGCGCCGATCTCGGGACTGAAGCCGCCGCGCGCAGAGGCCGGCTCGCGCCCGATGACCAGCAGGCCAAAGCCCTTGTGGCCCTCGGCGGCGATGGCTGCATCGGCCGCTGGTTGCTCGGCCGCTCGTGTCCGGACGTCTAAATTCGCTGCGGGCGCCGCCCGCTCGCCCGAGGACGCAGCCGCGGCCTTCAGCAGCGCCGTTGATTCTGCGGCGGGACTCGCTGCGTGCCACCCCGGCGGCGAGCGCTCGACGTGCACGACGGTGGTGGGTATGCCGCGCCCGCCGGCCAGCAGCCCTGCGAGGCGCGAGGCCAACTTGCCGCTGGGACTGGCGTCGACGGTCACCAACAGGCGCTCGAGCTGCGGCAGGAACGCGCGCGACTCGAACTCCTCGCGTTCGAGCCTCGCCTGTTCTTCGCGACCCACGGGCAGTCGTCCGAAGGCCCATCGCAACATCGGCGGCATGGCCACGGTGGTGACGACCGCCATGGCGACGATGGCGGTGAACAGGTCCAGGCTCAGCACCTGCAGCTGCAAACCGATCGAGGCGACGATTACCTCCGTGGAACCGCGCGCATTGACACCGCAGCCCACCGCGAAGGACTCCGCGTAGGTCAGGCCGCCGGCGCGACCGCCGATGAATGCACCGACGAACTTGCCGATGCTCGCCAGAACGATGAGTGCGAGAGTCAACCACAGGAAGCGGGGCTGGGTGAGCGCGCCGAGGTTGATGCTCAGGCCGGCTACGGCGAAGAAGACTGGCATGAAGAGCGCGACGATGAGGCCGCGCAGCGGAGCGTCCACGCGCTTGATCAGGAGCGGAGATTGACCGAGCAGGATCCCGGCGACGAAGGCTCCGAGGACGAAGTGCACGCCCAGTGCATTGGTGAGCAGCGCCATCAGCCCGGCGATGATCAGTATTGTCGTGACCGTTGCCATCTCGCTCGTCAGCACGTCGTTCGACCAGCGCACGAGCTTGAAGACCATGCGCCGCCCGACCGTGAAGCTGAGCACCAAGAACAGCGCGGTCCCGAGTACGGTGCGCGCGAGGGCGGTCGCATCGACCGTGCCGTACAGCGCCAGTCCCAGCGTGATCGATACGATCACCCAGCCGATCGTATCGTCGAGTATCGACGAGGCGAGAATCACCTGGCCGACGGTGCGGCGCAGGAAGCCGAGATCGCGAATGACCAGGGCAACGATCTTGACCGACGAGATCGACAGGGCCGTGCCGAGGAACAATGCGCTGACCAGGCGGTGCCCGGAGGTCGGCAACATCGACGCCGGCAGCAGGGCGCCGAGCGCACAGCCGCAGGCGAATGGCAGCACGATGCCGCATACCGAGACGTAGACAGCCGGCCGGCGCGCAGTACGGAACACGGCGAGGTCGGTCTCCATGCCGGTCATGAGCAGCAGCAGCAGGATGCCCAGCTGCGACACGCCGTCCAGCATGGCCTTTTGTTCCGGCGCCGCAGGAAAGAGGCTGTGCGAGAGGCCCGGCGCCAGCGCGCCGAGAACCGAGGGACCGAGAAGTACTCCCGCGAGGATTTGCCCGGTGACGCTCGGCTGACCGATGCGCTGCAGCAGCTCGCCAATCAGCCGTCCGACGGTGAGTAACACCACTATCTGAGCGATGAAGACTGCGACTGAGGCCGTGTGGACCATGCAACTGAATGTATCACCGCCGCGCTGCGGGGTCCGCCGGCTCGGGCCGCAGCGTGGCGTTGCAACACTGTTGTTGTAGCCGGGGGGCAACATGATTGTTGTCATCCAACACGGCTGCGAGCTCCGGCCGCGACCGACAGCACTTTCTGCTCTCGACCTACAGCCTATGAATCACGACGGCGCTAGCTTGATTGCGCGAGCGGCAAGGCCGCTGACACAAGTGAAGGGAAGATGGCGCGCAAGTACAGCAAGGCCGCTGGCAGGAAGGTTGGTCGTGCGATGCACGAGATGAAGCGCGGTGCGCTGCGCAGCGGACGTTCCGGACGCAAGGTTAAGAGTCGCAAGCAGGCGGTCGCTATCGGACTCGCGGAGGCGCGGCGCGCAGGGAAGAAAGTACCCGGGAAGAGGAAATAGCGGAGGCGGCGATGTTAACCATCCTGTTGATCATCCTCGTTCTGATCCTGATCGGCGCGCTGCCGACCTGGCCCTACAGCGCCGGATGGGGTTATTACCCCAGCGGTGGCATCGGCCTGATCGTGATCGTGCTCGTCGTGCTGCTGCTCATGGGGCGCTTATAACGCCACCGGCGGCGGCCGCGTGAGAGCACGGCATGGTGCGGTCAGGGACCAGTAGCGCAGCGGGGCTTCGACGCGCCCGGCGCGTCGGACAGCTGTTACTGGGGCTGCTGTACGTCAGCGCCCCGATTCTGGGGGCTGACGCGCGTGGCTCGCCGCCTGCTCGTGCCGTGGCGACGCGCTTCTCCAGCCTGTCCGAGCTTACTCCGCGCAACGTTCGGGACCTGATGCCGCTGGCAGCGTTGTCGGTCGAAGTCGGGCCTGCGGACGGTGCCACGGCGACGAATCCCGCCGGTGCAGATCGAGCCGCCCAGCTCGGCGCGGGCGACGAGCGGCTGAGGGAATTTGTCAGCTGGCGGGTAGCCCTGAATGGCGGTGGCGCCGCGGTCGCCGCCGGGTCGCACTTCAATGGCCTTGTGGTCACTCTCGTCGCCGCACCGCGGGCGGCGGCGGGGCAGAGCGGTGCTCTTGCGGCTTGGGACGCATCGCACGCGCGTCTCGTATGGGCCGCCGGGAAATCTGCCGCGAGCCAGTCCGGGGCGCTGATCACCGCCGGCGGTCTGGTTCTCTACTGCAGCGCCGATGGCTGGTTAAACGTCCTTGATGTCACCAGCGGGCGGGAGCTGTGGAGGCATCGGCTCTCCGGCGGCGAGCGCGCGACCCCGATCAGCTACCTCGGGCCAGACGGCCATCAGTTCGTGGCCGTGCTGACCGAGCAGCATGGCCACAGGGCAACACTGAACCCGTTCTCCCTCCCTCATTGATGCGTCCCAGCAGTCCGACAGCCCGTGTAGTCCTATTCCTACGCGTCGTGCGCGAGTTCGGCTGACAGCCTGAGGACGACGCGCCACGCTATTGTGCTAGGCAGCGGGCAGTCGCGCCCACGGTCGCGGTTGCTCTTGGGACACCCATCCCCGAAGCCGAAATTGCGCGGGGCGATGTACAAGCGATGCGAACTTGGCGGCCCCGGCGGCAGCGTCCGTCTTGGCAGTCAGGATGACTATCTGGCAGGGGGGCGCGCCCGTTCGGCCTTCTGTCATTCCCTGTTTCGAGCGCTGCGTCGAACTGCAGCCGCTGGGCCGGAGTGCGCTGATGCAAGTACAGGAACGTGAACGTCGCCCCCGCAAGACCAACGGCGCGGGGGCGGCCGATGCCACGCTCGACCTGCGCAAGCTGCTGCGCGCGCTGCAGGCCGTGCGCGATGGCGATTTCTCGGTGCGACTCGCCAGTGACCACACGGGCCTTGCCGGTAAGGTAGCCGACACTTTTAACGAGATTGTCACTTCCAATCAGCGCCTGGCGCGCGAGCTGGAGCGCGCCGGACAGAACGTCGGCAAGGAAGGTCGCACCCGCCATCGCATGGCCATCGACCGTCGCTCGGGCGCGTGGGGTGCCATGGAGAGTTCGGTCAACACCCTGATCGACGATCTGCTGTGGCCCACGACCGAAGTGACACGCACCATCTCGGCGGTCGCCAAGGGCGATTTGCAGCAGACCATGAGTCTCGAGGTGGACGGCCGCCCGCTCAAGGGCGAGTTCCTGCGCTCCGCGACCATCGTGAATGCGGTCATCGAGCAGATGAGCGCCTTCACTTCCGAGGTAACGCGCGTAGCGCGCGAGGTGGGCACGGAAGGCAAACTCGGTGGTCAGGCGGCAGTGCCGGGCGTGGCCGGCACCTGGAAGGATTTGACCGACAGCGTCAACTCCATGGCCAGCAACCTGACCGGCCAGGTACGCAACATCTCCGAAGTCACTATTGCGGTCGCCAACGGCGATCTGTCGCGCAAGATCACGGTCGATGTGCGCGGCGAGATCCTGCAGTTGAAGGAAGCCATCAACCGCATGGTCGATCAGCTGCGCTCGTTCGCCTCCGAGGTGACGCGCGTGGCGCGCGAGGTCGGCACCGAGGGCAAGCTCGGCGGCCAGGCGATCGTGTCGGGCGTGGCCGGTACCTGGAAGGACCTGACCGACTCGGTCAATGCCATGGCGACCAACCTCACCGGCCAGGTGCGCAACATAGCCGAAGTGACCACTGCCGTGGCACGCGGCGACCTGTCGCGCAAGATCACCGTCGATGTGAAAGGCGAGATCCTCGAGCTCAAGAACACCATCAACACGATGGTCGATCAGCTCAATGGTTTTGCCGCGGAAGTGACGCGTGTGGCGCGCGAGGTGGGGACAGAGGGTAAGCTCGGCGGCCAGGCCGTGGTGCCGGGCGTGGCCGGCACCTGGAAGGACCTGACCGACAGTGTCAATTCCATGGCCGGCAACCTCACCGG
>DASTDD010000039.1:0-7436 GCA_035710545.1 Steroidobacteraceae bacterium | reverse complement strand
ACCGATCCCGCCCAGGAGTAATGGAACTCCATCGACAGGGTTTGCGATGCGTCCCAGTCGGCAGGTAGCCAGAAAAGCACGTTGGTGAGAAAGAAAGGTATGTCCTTTCCCAGTCCCGCGAGATCCGTGTATGTCTGCTTGAAGGTCTTCAGCTGCCCGTCGTTGTCGACGGCGAACTCCACGTCGACGGTTCCCTCGTTCCCGACTGTGAGCGCGTGCTCCGGATAGGGAATGCTGGTCATCACCAGGTGCGGCTGCAGGATCGGCGGCAGCGCCTGCGGGTCCACGGGAACCGCCGCCGGGTGCGTCACGGGCTCAAAGGTCGCCCCCAGTATCGCCCGCACCGCCTGGTCAAACTCGGCGGGCCGCTGGGTCGCCCCCGATGAGAACAGCAGGGAGTCGACCGCCATGCGTACGAGGTGGTGGTCGACCAGCAGGTAAACGTGGCAGTAGAAGTGAACGATCGTGTGCCGCGCGGGCACGCGCCCCGCGCCAATGAGGATGAGCGCGTCCTGTCCACCGATCTTCCCGGCCTTCAGCTGTCGCCCCTCGGCCATCAGCCCGCTCTCGAAACTGGTGAGCAGGGTGTTCTGGTACTGCTGATCCGAAATCAAAAGAGACGGAGGCAGTGGCTCTTCCTGTCGGTACAGGTCGATCACGACTTCCGGGTTCTGCGCCAAGGCCCCCCAACCATGGGGCCGCTTCAGAATGAGCGGTCTGCCCACGGCATCAGGAAGATTCGTGACGCGGAGACCCACGTCCGGGCTCTCGAGATCGGCTGCGTGAGTTGGCAACGCGGCCAATGAAACCAACAGCGCAAGTCCTGTTGCCCTCACCGTGCGCATAGACGTCCGGTCTGCCGCATCGCCGAAACTGCTGTGGATTCTAACTGAGTCACCCAACACACCGCCGCGCGAGCGCGCTCTAGTGTTTTCTGTCGCGGCACGCACAGCGGTCTCATCCCGGAGGCTGAATTCAGGCAGTCCCGAGGCGCGCGTCTCGCGAGCACTCATGCCGGCGCGCTGGACCGTCGCAATTGATCGGACCCTTCGCCACAGACCGGTGATTCAGGTCCACAAATTGGACAGCGTCCAGATCGGGTCCGCTCTGGTCGCCCGCGGTGCGAGCAGGGGGCGCTCTGCGACCCGGGAGCCGCCCGCTGGGCTGGATTCAGGCCTCGGGGCCCTCCCTCGAGCTGCCGGACCACTAGACATATCGTTCGCAAGCGGCCATTCTTATGACAGCGCGACCTTGGGATGCGCTCCATTTCGGACACGTCCCAAGACCGAGCCAGGCACCGATAAAGGCATACCCGTTCGAAAGGCGGGGACGCAAAGCTACCGGTCTAAGGGCGTAACAGCCTAAGACAGCGGGGTTGCCACTCCACTCCCGGGTGTGAGCGTGCAAGCTCGTCTGCTTTAGATCTGCCGCTCTCCCGACCGTGACTCGAACGTTCGTTTAGGGAGCGCTTATGACATCACCATCACCAGCGGCAGAGCCCACTGGGTCGTCGAACCCCAGTCCAGTGCATCCGGCGCAGGCTGATACGGGCCACTTCATGCTGACGCTGTGCCGCCTGGCCGCACCGGTGTTCATCCGTCCGCTCCAGGCACCGCAGCTGAGGTCCTACACCTTCTTCATGAGCCGCGTGCGCCAGGCGGATGGCAGCGAGCGGCTGTACCTCCACATGGGGTACTTCGCGACACTGGCGGAAGCCGAGAGATGGGGCGAAGCCGTACGTCGGCACTATCCCAACGCGTTCGCAACCATCGCACCGGCCGCGTTCTTGCGCCGGACCAGTTCCGATGCGTCGTTGGTGTCCGGCGCTCAGCCGGCCGCTCTCCTGAGCGGCGACCCCGCACCGGTCAGGGATGCATCGTTGACCGACACACAGGTCCTGAGGATTCTGGAAAGGCGCCGTGTTTCCAGAACCCACGGCGATGTTGACGAGGGTAATTTCGACCAGGTGTCGTTGCTCCGCCCCGACGACACCGGTACTCGCAAGGCCTTGAAGGAGGCCGTCGTTCAGGGCGCCCCGGTTTCCTTTGCCGTGCAGCTGCATTGGTCGGAGGACCCGATCGACCTGAGCCGCGTGCCGTCACTCGCCGTATTCAAGGCCCACACGCTCTATGCGACGGAGAGTCACCGCGAGGGGCATTCCCGCAACTTTCTGCGGCTGGGTTTTTTCGCCGATCCGATCTCCGCGAAGCAGGTCGCCGTCCAGGTGCGCTCGAACTTCGCCGCCGCAGCCGTGGTGCCGGTCGTCGAGCCGGAGATCACGCGCGCCCGCGAAGCCGGCATGGGCACCTCTGTAATCCCGTATCTCGGGGAGCACCGAGTCGATCAGGGAAGCGATTCCGGTGCGCCAGGATCGCCGACACCCTCACAGCCTTCGAGCGAGCGCCGCACCTCCCGAGAGGCCAGGTCAGGCAAACAGACACACGGGCCGGCTGATAAGAAAATGCGGACTGACTCCGACCCACTGAGCGAATCCGGCGTGCGCCATCTACGAGTCGAAGTGCAGGAGCAGCTGTCCGGCCGCTGGAAAATCATCCGTCTCGCTCCCACGGAGCCGGATTTGGCGCAGATCTCCTCCTGATCATCCGGGGTTCTGGCCGAACTGAACCCCGCCAGGGCGACCGACCGGGCCGCCCGAATCCCTGATTCGAGGCGCAGATTGTCAAAGCGCGCACGCCGGTGAAAGACGCACACCCGTAGGGGAAAGGGTGTACAACAGTCTGGCAGTTCCCTATCGGCGCCCACCGCCCATCCCGTTCGTTTCCCCCGCGCCTCGCTGCCGCGCGCCCCGGAGGTGTCCCCATGAAAAAGACGTGGCAATTCGCCCTGCATGCGGGCGCCGCACGGCATCTTGGGTCACGAACTGCCGGCGCCGAGGGTCGCTGCGCGCCCACTCCCGGCCGCAATCGCAGTGGGGATCGAGCGGCGCCAACGCGCGCCCAGATCGCACGACGACGCGAATGGCTGACCATGCCCGCCGCTCGCGTGGCCGGGGCAGCGCGCATGTTTCGGCAAGCCGCGGCGCCGACCCCAGCCTCCGTTCAATGAGCACCGCTCCCCGCGTACTCGTCGATCTCGCCGGGCTCGCGCGGATCCCACTCCCCCGCCCCGCGCGGAGCGGTCGGCTGCGGACCACGTTCACATCCCAGCCCGGTGAGCCCGCGCCGCCGGCGGTCGTGGCGGACGCTGCCAGCAGTGAGCGCGCAGCGCTCCTGACCCTCGGGCGGCTGGTGCGCGAGGGACGCGTCGAGTTCTGCAGCTATTCCGAATTCGCCGCGCCGGATGTACCCGGCGCCTGGCGCAATACCTGGCGCGAACTGCTGGGCGAGGTGCCCGTGACCAAGATCGAGCCCGCGGTCTCGCGCGCCGAGCTCGGGGAGGACGTCTTCCACAACCTCGAGCAGTCCGGCGCGCTGGTTCGCTTGTGCACCCGGTTGAAGCAGGGCGAATGGCCCGCTGCGGGGGCCGGCGGGCCAGAGGCCTCCGGCTACGACGTCCACAGCGTCGAGCGCTTCCGCCGCATGGCCGCGCGGGTCCAGGGCCATCACCTCGCCGACCTCTTTCACCTGTGGTCGGCCGAATGCGCCGGGTGCGTGTACTGGCTCAGCGCCGATGAGACCTTCGCGGCACTGCTGCGCGAACGCGTCGAGCCCATTCTGGCGCCGGCGCTGACGTGCCGACTCGTGCGCCCCGAGCGCCTGCTGCAGCAGCTGGGCGTGGAGGAGCGTGATGCGCCGCCGGCGGAACAGGGCCGCGTGGTGTCGATGACCGGACGCCGCTCGCGGGAGGCGGATCAGGAGATGCCGCCCGGCAGCCCCGATGGCTGAGGTACCCCGCCTGCGGCCGCACCGTGGCCCCGGAACCCCATGAGCGGCGCCGTGCTCTTCGCAGTGTTGGGAGCGGCCGGATATCTCGGCTTCCGCTGGTTCGGGGAGCGTGCTGCGAGCGAGCGGCTGCGCGCCGAAATCGCCATGCTGAAGCGTCGCCTGGCGCGGCGCGACCGATGAGCAACACCTTTCACCTGGAGGCGAACACGCCCATGGATTCGACTGACGTTGCCGTCGCTGCCACGGCATACCGAAATGCATTCGGGCATGGCGTCCCCATCGAGGTGCAGCGCCGCTTTGCACCGCACCCGGGGCCGCTGCTCGTGGAGATTCGGCAGGCCATTGCGCTGGGCCGCCCGGTGCCCGGATGGCGCGCGCTGTCGCGCGCACCGGACATGTACCCGGATGGAACCTGATCGCCGGCGCCCTGCCGGAGTACGATAGGCAGTGCGGCCGCTCGCTTACGCTAGCGGCATCTCCGCAGCAGGCGAATGAGGTTCTATGCGACCACCGAACTATCGACAGCTCAAGAAGCAACGGGAAGAGGCCAAGAAGCGCAGTCAGCAGGAGCGCCTGGCAAAACGTCAGCCGTCACCGCCCGCCGCGCCTGAGCCGAAGGAGCCCACATGAGCAAGAACATCGATCGGAAAAAGGAAGCCCGGAAGAAACCGGCGAAGACGCTCATGGAGAAACGGGCGGCCAAGCAGGAAAAGAAAGCCAAGCGCCGCTGACAGCGGCGCCAGGCGCCACGCGCACGCTGGGCGCGATCAGCCCCGAGTCTTCACCATGCCGCCTCGGGCACGGGCAGCAGCCATTCCGCGCGCTCGCCCAGGAGCGCGCGGAACTCCCGGTCCACCCACGTGCAGAAGCCCGCATCGAGCTCCTGCACACCACGCGCATCGGCACGCAACGCCGCGGCCGCCTGGACCGTCGCGGCAACCATCATGGTGGGCGTCGGCTGGATGTAGCGGGACGGACACACCGTGAGTCGCCCGTCGAAGTTGACGGGGAAGCCGGCGTTCACGAACGTGACTTCCCGGTCGACGAGGTGCAGCGTGAGCGGCGCGTGGATGTCCTTGAGGTCGAGGCCGTCCCGCCGGATCCACAGATCATCCGCGTCACTTGCATCCGCGAGCTCGATGAAGTCCTGGCGCGACAGCTCGACCGACCCGGAGGAGGCGCTCGCCAGGAGCGCCGCATCGCGCAGGTACACGCCGTCACCGACCGAGAAGGACGCCTGGCCCGAGCAGCCCACCACGAGTGAGAAGCGCGCCTGGAGCACGTCGCGATCCCAGAGCGCGAAGCCGCGGCGCGCGGCTTTCTCCTGGTTTGCCTGCACGGGGTCGCTGATGCTGATGCGACTGCCCGGCAGGTGCAGCTGCTCGCGCAGGAAGCTCGCGACCTGCTCGCCGACCGCCCCGTAGCCCAGCACCAGCGCCTCCTCCACGGGGCCAGCTCGGGCATGCCGCTCGAGATGCGGCGCGAGCGCTGCGCAGATCGCCATGCCGATGAACGGGGGCTCGAGCGTGCGCTTGGGCTCGGAGCGCGCGACGTCGATGACCGGGACCTTCGTGGCCACGCTGCGTAGCGCCGCGCTGTGCGCCCACTTGATGAATCCCCGCGTGGTCTGCTCGACGATCGCGACCTTCTGCGGCCAGCGCGCCGGGGAAAGCGCGGCCAGGGCCTCGAGCGCATAGGCTCCGTCATCCAGGACGATGAGCGAGCCGGGGTCGCGATCGGTGATCGTGCGCAGGGTACGGATGGCGCGCGCGTGCTGGTATGGACCGTAGGGCGCAAGGACCGGGTAGTCGGCTTCCAGGAGCTGGCTGCGCGGCACGCCGAATTGCGCGGCCGCGTAGTCGCGCACCGCCGGGTGCGAAGTGTAGGGAATGTCGAGCCACCAGACGTCTTGAGGCCTCACGCCGAGGTCGAGCAACGCCTTCAGCATCGGCACCTGGTTGCTGAGCTGATGCTGGATGAGGAGGACCGTCGTGCCGGCGAGCGGCTGCGCGCCCTTTTGCGTCTGCATCCAGAGGTCAAGCAGCGGCACGCTGTCCGACAGCGTCTCATCGGGCGCGAAGAACTCCGGATCGATGACTCGGACGGGGCGCATTGCCGATGGCGAGGCGTTGGGACGGACGCGAGGCGGCCGCGGTGCCAACCCCGACCGCTACAGTATCAGAGGATACGCGGACGAGCGTCCTCGCATTCCGCGTGACCCGCTCCTCGTCGCACCGCTGCCGCGCTGCTTGCTGCAGCGCCCCGAATTGTCGGGCTGCTCCGTCAGCGCAACTGCACCTTGATGAGATGGCGGCTGAGCATGGGCGGCTGGTTGCATCCGTCCGCTCGCGCAGTTCCGGACTGCGAGCCTTCTGGAGCAGCGGGATCGGCCTCAGGCGGGGCGTCCTGTTCAGTTCCGGGCCGGGCGCGCAGCGGCGCGCCGAGCCGCATCGCGGTGGTCCACAAGAGCGCCACGCCCGCGGTGTAGAAATTCATGGGCGCCTGGTGCGCGCGTTCGAGCGCCGTGCGCCACTCTTCGAGGACTGCCATAACACTCTCCTAGTCACGTTGTGGCCCGGCGAGGGCCGACGTCCGGTGTCGTGAGGATCACTACGACGCTGGCGAGCACCAGCGCCGATGCCAGAACCATGGGCAGGGTCAGCGGCTCGCCGGCGACGAAGTACCCCAGGGCGACCGCCACCAGTGGATTGACGTAGGCGTGGCTCGCCACCTGGGTCGCGGGCATGCGCGCGAGGAGCCAGACGTACGCGGTAAAGCCGGCCAGCGATCCGGCGACGATGAGATAGATCAGGGCCAGCCCCGCACGCAGCGAGATGTGCGGCAATGACTGGAGCTCCCCGCTCGCCTGCGACAGGGCCAGCAGCACCGCGCCCCCGAGCATCATCTGCGCGCCGGCGGCGAGCGGCAGGGACTGCGGGCGCGGCAGGGAGCGTGTCAGCACGGCCCCGAGCGACCAGGCCGTCCCGCCGGCCAGGATCACGAGGCACGGCAGTCCGGGGAAGGGCTGGTCATTGCGGAGCAGGAGCCACGCGACTCCGCTGAACCCGAGTGCCACCGCCGCCAGCGTCCGCCAGCGAAACGGCTGCTGGCGAAACACGAATACTTCGAGCGCGACCGTGGTGATCGGAAGCGTCGCCTCGATCACCGAGGTAATGCCGGAGGGCACGTACTGCTCGGCCCAGAACAGAGCCCCGTAGGTCGCCACGAACATGCACAGCGCGATGGTCGCGATCGCGCGCCACTCCGCTGTCGAAGGACTCGGCTGGCCGCGCAGGCGCATGACCACGTACAGCAGTGCGCCGGCAATGAGGAAGCGTACGCCGCTGCTGAAGAAGGGCGGGACCTCCAGCACGGCAATCCGGATGGCCAGGAAGGTGCCGCCCCACAGGACGTAGATCGCCGTGAAGGCCAGCAGCATCCGCACGTCGACCCGCCGGCCGCGGGCGACCGGCACCCCGGCCATAACCGTTGAAATGTCCATAGCTGGTTATGATACCCGTGGACAATCCCGAAGTAACCGCTAAAATGATATTAAGAGGTTATGGACTCATACCCACAATCCGGGGGTGC
>DASTDD010000038.1:0-9336 GCA_035710545.1 Steroidobacteraceae bacterium | reverse complement strand
ACCGGCAGCTCAACAAGATCGGCAAGCCGCTCGACAGAGGCGAGTGGCAGATGACGCCGCAGACGGTGAACGCCTACTACGACCCGCAGATGAATGACATCAACTTTCCGGCAGGAGTGCTGCAGCCGCCACTCTATGACCCGCGCATCGACGATGCCCCGAACTACGGCGATACCGGCGGCACCATCGGCCATGAGCTGACGCACGGCTTTGACGATCAGGGGCGCAAGTTCGATGCGGCAGGCAATCTGAAAGACTGGTGGAGCGATAAGGACGCCAAGCAATTCAACGACCGCACGCAGTGCATTGTCGACCAGTACGCTAAATATGTGGTTGTCGACGACGTCCACATCAACAGTCGTCTCACCCTGGGTGAAGACGTCGCCGATCTTGGCGGCCTGATCCTTGCCCACATGGCCTGGCGTGCGCAGACCGCGCACGAGACGCTGACCGCGCGCGACGGGCTGACACCCGAGCAGCGCTTCTTCGTGGGCTATGCGCAGTGGGCCTGCGAGAACCAGCGCCCGGAGAACCTGCGCCTCCATGCCAAGACCGACGAGCACTCTCCGGGGCGGTACCGGGTCAATGGCCTGGTGGTCAACATGCCCGAGTTCGCCAAGGCGTTTTCGTGTCCAGTCAACGCGCCGCTGGCAAAGAAGGATCCCTGTCGCGTTTGGTAGGTGGCTACCGCCCCGTCAGGGACCCGAGGGATTCACTTGCAACAACCGCCATACGTTGGCCGCTGCGCGACGAGCCGGTGCGGGACGAAGAACGTCGTCGTGACCGGCTCCGGCACGCATTGCTATGTACCGAAGTTCGCCGATCCCATCTCTATCAAGGCGGTCGCCCGTGGAGAGGTGGCATGGCGCCTCGAGCAGCGACGCTATCTGATCCGGCCGGACACGCTGCTTCTGCTTCCCGACGGGGATGAATACTCTCTGACGATTGACTCGGTCCAGCCGAGCAGGGGCTTCTGTGTCCTGTTCCGTCGGGGCTTGGTCGAAGAATGCTGGCGTGCCGCGGTGAGCAAGGACGAAACGCTCCTGGATACGCCGGACGATATTCGGCCTCTGCCCTTTGCACGACGCCTGGAATCCAGGAGCGGCCCTGTAGGACGAGCACTCGATGCGCTTGCCGCCGCGGTTGAGGCCAGAGCGCCGCCGGACGCGGTCGGCTGGCTGTTCGAGGCGCTCGGTGAACGAGCTGCCGAGTCGGTATGCGAACAACGGCGCGAGCGTCGTCGTCTGGCTGCTGTGCGGCCCGCGACGCGTCTGGAGATCCAACGACGGCTTGACCGGGCACGCGAAGCCGTCGAGGACGACCTGGCGTTGCCCTGGACGCTGGTGACGATGGCGCAGGTGGCGCTGATGGCGCCGCACCACTTTCATCGCTGCTTTCGCCTGGCTTTCGGCGAAACGCCCCGTGGCTGGCTCGCCCGCCGCCGGGCGGAGCGGGCCATGGCGCTGCTACGCAGCTCCCGCCGCTCAGTCTTCGAGATATGTGTCGCAGTCGGTTACGCGAGCCCAAGCTCGTTCAGCGCATCTTTTGCTGCGCGCTATGGCCTTCCGCCCTCGCGGATCGCGCGACCGACCCGCGCCCTGGAGTGACTGCCCGGGAGCGGAAGCTACAGGTTCCCGGACCGCTCTGGCTGTGGACGGACTCCTTCGACGAGGAGAATGCGGCTCTTCATTGAGCTTTGCCTGATCGGCTTGACCGCTTCGTAGGCCGGCGAGTCGTACCAGCCGCGCGCTTTCTCCACGCTGTCGAAGGCGATCATCACAAGGTAGCCTTTGGGCGCTTCACCCTCGAGCGCCTGTACTGCACCCCCGCGAACCACGTATTGACCGCCGAAGGGGATCAATGACTTCGGCGCGGCTTCCGCGTACCTGCGTGCGGCAGCAGAGTCTTGGGGCTTGGTGGGGTCCTTCTCGACTTCCGCGATGACATAGGCGGGGGGCGCCTTGACTTGCTGCGCATGGGTGACCTGCATGATGGCAGCTCCCGTAAAGAGTCCGCCCGAAGCCGCGAGGGCGATCCTGAGGTTCGTCTGCATTGGCTCATCCTCCTTCGAAGGTTACCGCGCCTCAGCGCATGAACGAGGCTGAGCCGTAGTGTTCCCCAGGCGTCGGGCGCGCTCTTCTTCCCCCTTGCTAATTTTCGCCGCGCCACCGCAAGCAAGGTCGCCACGCAACCGTTTGCCCCGTCATGCCAGCGTCTGCACCGTGGCGTACGCCACGCGCAGGTGTCCGACAGGCTGTCGAGAATTCCACACCCGGTGCGTTCCCAGGTTCCAGTACTGCTCCAGGGTCTTTGGTGCACTGCTCATATTTACTACACTGCAGATAAATGCTACTACATACTACGTAGAGCGGCAAACCCGAGGACGAGATCATGGCGACGACAGGCGGCGAACGCGTGGCAACAGTTGAATGGAGCGTTGCGTCAGATGCGTAACGCATTGGTCGTGAGTCTATTGTGTGCGCTCGCTGCAGCCGCTCCAGCCGCAGCGCAATCGCCCCCGGGCGTGACGCTGGTAAAGGCCGCCCGCCTGCTTGATCCGCGCACGGGCACGATGCTGACGCCCGCGGCCGTGCTGATTCAAAACGACCGGATCAGCGAAGTAGGGTCACCGTCCCAGCTACAGGCCCATGCGTCAGCCGCCGTCAAAACGATAGATCTCGGCAGCGCTACCCTGCTGCCCGGTCTCATCGACAGTCACACCCATCTGTTGCTCGACGTCGTGGTGCCCCCGGAGTCCGAAATCAACCGCCGCAGCAACGGCATGTTCCTCCCAGGACTGCTGCTGGCGATCACGATGTCACCGGGGGCACGCGTACTGCTCGGCGCCCAGCTCGCGCGCGAAGACCTCGAGAGTGGCTTCACAACCGTTCGCAATCTCGGTCATTCCGGCCTCGACGGTGATGTGGCGCTACGTGACGCGATAAATGCCGGTCGCGTCTCAGGCCCGCGGATGCTGGCCAGCGGGCGCAAACTGATCGCGCCCGGCGCATACATTCAGAATCTCAATGGCGCCATTGCCGAGCCTATCGTGCGACAGGAGTTTCTGACGATAGAGCGCCCGGATCAGGCGCGGCAGGCGGTACGGGCCAATGTCTTCTACGCTGTCGATCTCATCAAGATCACGATTGACGACGACATTACCCCGGCGGAGGCCGCGGCGGTCGTCGATGAGGCTCACCGCCAGCACCTGAAAGTGGCGGTGCACGCCGCTTCCACCGAAAGCATTCAAATGGCGATCGATGCCGGCGCCGATTCCGTGGAGCATGGCAACGACGTGACCGACGCGCAGCTCAAGACCATGCGCGACAAGGGCATCTTCCTCGACATCACCCCGACGTTCTGGGGTGGCAGCTTTACGCGAATTCTGGAAGCCAGCATCGTCATGTCTCCGGCAATGACAGCCAAGCAGGCCGCAGCCGACAACCGCACGCGGCAGCGCACGGCCTCTTTCGTGGAGCGCATTCTCAGGTCCGGCGTGAAGTATGCCGCCGGATCCGACATGTGCTGGGCCTACCCAGGCAAGACGCGCGGCGAGGCGAGCGCCCTCATGTTCGGTAATCTGCGCGAGGCCGGCATGCCTCCGCTCGCCATCCTGCGCGCGGTCACGAGCAACGCCGCCGAGATGCTCGGCTGGCAGAACCGGGTGGGCGCGGTTGAACCCGGAAAGTTTGCTGACCTGATCGCCGTCGCCGGAGATCCGCTCGCCGATATCGGCACGCTCGCGCACGTCAGCTTCGTCATGAAGGGCGGTCGGGTAGTCCGCGATGATCGCGCCGCGCCGTGACACGCCACGCCCAAGACTATGAGCCAACTATGAGGACCGATCAGGCGGCTGCCCCAGCGGCAACCGTGAGACCCATAAGATTTTGCCCCGGGCATGTCCAATCCGGACAATGGGGCCGTGTCACTGATCGCACTCTTCAATGCGCACATCGCCTTCGGCGAGCGGCCGCTGCTTGATGGCGCGCAACTCACCGTACAGGCCGGCGAGCGGCTCGGGCTGATCGGCCGCAACGGGACCGGCAAGTCGACGCTGCTTGGAGTGCTCGCCGGGGTGACAGCGCTCGATGACGGCGAGCTGCAGCGGCGCGAGCGCTTGCGCCTTGGGCTCGTCGAACAGGAACCGCAGCTGCCTGCCGCTGAGACTTTGCAAGACAGCCTGCTGCTGCGAGCCACGGCATCCTCTGCCTGGAGCGACGGCGTGTCGGCCGATGAGCGTGAACACTGGCGTCTCGGCTCTCGCCTTGAGGAGTTCCTGCACCGCCTCGGTGTCAGCGGCGCTATCTCACCAATGAGCTGCTCGGGAGGAGAGCGCAAGCGTGCGGCGCTTGCACTGGCGCTGGCGCTGCAACCCGACCTGCTGCTGCTGGATGAACCCACCAACCATCTCGATATTGAAGCCATCGAACGCCTCGAGGAGCTGCTGCTCAAGGTGCCTGCGGCCATCGTCGTCACCCATGACCGCGCCTTCCTCGATCGGGTCACCACCCGGATCATCGAACTGGACCGCGGCGTGCTGCGTTCCTACCCCGGCAGCTTCGCCGCCTATGAGGTGCGTAAGGACGAGGAGCTCGCCGCGGAGCAGACAGCGAGGCGCCAGTTTGAGAAGTTCTGGCAGCAGGAGGAGGCCTGGATCCGCAAGGGCATCGAGGCCCGCCGCACGCGCAACGAAGGTCGCGTGCGCCGTCTCGAACAACTGCGGGTCGAGCGCGCATCTCGACGCGATCGGCTCAGAAACATCCGCCTCACTCTCGATGCCGGTGAGCGTTCCGGCGACCTGGTGGCCGAGTTCGATCGGGTAAGCAAGCGATTCGAGGACCGGCCGCTCATTGAAAATCTCTCGATGCGAATCATGCGCGGCGACCGCATCGGCCTCATCGGCCCAAACGGTGCGGGAAAGTCGACGCTGATCCGTCTCATTCTCGGTGAACTGACGCCGGACACGGGCACAGTCCGGCTCGGAACCCGCTTAAGCGTCGCCTACTTCGATCAGCTGCGCAGCCAACTTGATCCAACCGCGACCCTGGCCGAAGCCATCAGCCCCGGCTCGGACTGGGTGCAGCTCGGTAGCGAGCGCAAGCACATCGTGACCTACCTGGGCGAGTTCCTGTTTTCCGCGCAACGCGCGAAGTCACCGATCAGCATGCTCTCTGGCGGCGAGCGCAACCGCCTGCTGCTGGCGCGGCTGTTCGCGCAACCCGCAAACCTCGTTATATTGGACGAGCCGACCAACGATCTCGACATCGAATCCCTGGAGCTACTCGAAGAGCGGCTGCAGGGATACGATGGGACACTGCTGCTGGTGAGCCACGATCGGCGTTTTCTCGACAATATCGTTACCCAAACGCTGGCCGCGGACGGCAATGGGACATGGCGAGAGTACGTCGGCGGTTACAGCGACTACCTGCAGCAGCGGCCGCCAAAGTCCGGCGGCCGCGCAGTTGATGCTGAGCGACCACCCGCGCGGCCTGCCGCTGGCGGCGGTCCTGCAGGTGAAACCCCCGCCAAGGCGCGCACGCGCCTGAGCTACAGGGAGGAGCGCGAACTCGCGGCTCTGCCGCAGGAGATCGAATCACTGGAGCGCGAGCAGACGGAACTCACTGATCGCATGAGCGCGCCGGACTATCACCGCCGCGGAGGCGAGCAGCTGCGCGACGACCGCAAGCGACTTGCTGAACTCGAAGAGCTGCTGCTGGATAAGTTCGCGCGCTGGGAATCGCTTGAAGAACAGCGCGGACGGTCAGCGCAGGGATAGTGCGGGAGTTGAGGTCGCGCCGCGCCGTCAGCGCGCGCTCATGCTCCCCGCTTGTGGAACACGAGCACGAAGCGGTGAGTGTGACCCAGAATCGGTGGCTCGTAGCTGAGCAGACTGCGGTCATCGTTGGGTTGATGCAGGACGTCGGTCGTGGCGACGTACTGAAAGCCGTGCTTCTCGAAATCGCTCCGCGCGTAGCTCTCCGCGATGCGATGCAAGCGGCCGGCGTCGTTGCTCCCGGTACCTGCCTTGGCAGAATGGTCAACGAGCAGCAGCACGCCCCCGGGCTTCACGACGCGTGCGATTTCAGTCAGCACCGCCTGCGGATCGAGCTTCGGCCAGGGTGTGTTCGGGCGGTCGTCCACCCAATAGAAGTCGTGGTACACCTTGATGATCAGCATTGCATCGAGCGAGGCGTCCGCTAGCGGCAGATGCTCCAGTTCGATCCTGCGGTGTTCCACGTTCGGCAGACGGTTGTCGGCGAGCCGCTTCTGCCAGGCGTTGTTGGTCCAGTAATCCGTTGCCAGGTCGTTGAGCATCAGCACGTGCCCGGCCGGGCCGACAATGTAGCTCGCGAGCTCGCTGTAGTAGCCCCCGCCCGCCAGCAGGTCGCCGACCTGCATACCGGGCTTGAGGCCGGCAAGTCGCAACACCTCCGCCGGGCGGTCGATCCGGTCGCGCTTCAGATCGACCTCGCTGCGGCCGGGGTGGGCGACGGCGGTGCTGTAGATATCGGGCTCCGCCGCCGGCGCATCGAGCAACGCAACTGCAAAACCGATCAAGAGCCCGAGGGCACCCGAGATCCGTAGGCCGGAACGATTCATGATGCTACTCCCTGTTAGTGGCACGCGGCTCTGCCAGCGCAACAGCACGGTCGAACACCGGATCGCGCCGTGCCGAGTAGTCGGCAAGGGTCATCTCGATCGTCTCGTCTGGGTCGAGCGAGCCGACGCGTACGGGGAACAACCAATTCAGCCAGTAGCACTTGTCCCAGTCGTGACAGGGATGGGCATAGTCATGCATGCCCGTTGCATAGTGAACACAAAGCTTGGCATGCGGAAGGCATCCGGTATTGCCTTCGCCGTAAAAGGCGAGCCGATCGCCGACCGGTCCGCCCAGAATGATTGCACGAGACCCGGCCGCCTGTTTCACGAAGGCCGTCGTCGTGATGGCGGCGGAGAATGTCTGCGGGCCGGTGAGAATGTAGATTCGCCCGCTGGGTGGCAGCAACGTTGGCAGGCGCGAAGCGAACCGAGCGGCTTTCGTGTAGTCGCCCCCGGTATTGAACCGCATGTCAAGGATGACGTTGCACGGCCGATGCACGCCCATCTCGTCAGTCGTGGCCTTGAGGAAGTCCTCGATACGCAGATCGTCGGCATCCTGGATGGCCTTGAGCTGAATGAACAGCGTGCAGCCGTGGTCGATCCATTCCCGGCGTAAGCTGGAGTTGAAGTCGCGCAGGGACGGTGGCAGGTCCGCGTCTGTAGCAAACAACGCGTGCCAGCCGCGCGCCTCGCCCTTCATTGACTGCGGCGACAGCCAGCGCGTCATCAGCGCGTGCGGCTCACCGACGGCAGGCACTTCACCTGACAGGGTGCGTGTCGTCTCGGTGCCGTCCGGCAGACGGAACGTCCACGTCGTCTGGTCCGGACGCGAGCCGAGCCCGGCACCGTAGAGTATTTCCGGCGACTGGATGTAGAGCGCTGCATGGATCCGACGCCAGCCGTCCGCCCCACCGTGCAGCTGCTTGAGCGCCGCCAGCACCTCGAGCGTCGGCCTGCCATCGATGTTGGCGACGCGCGCGCCGAGCAGATCCGTATACGGTGATTTCGCCCGCAGGACGTACAGACCGTCGGCAAACCACATCACGCGCAGCGGCACGTAGTTCGGCCAAGTGTCCTGGTTGAGCTCGATGCTGGTGTGACCGTTGTCGGCGAGCGCTGCGATGCTCATCAGCGCGACACGAAACCTCCCACTATCGCGCGGCACGCGTTCCGCTTTCAGGCCGGCAATCTGGCGCTGGGCTTCGGCGCGCGCCGCCGGCGAAAATGACCGATCCATGGCAAGCAGCCTGGAGAACTGTTCGATGTCCTGCTGTTGGGCTTCGAGTGCGTTCGCGGGAACGGGAAAATCGTTGCGCGGCGGATCGGGGCTGAACTTGTGATGCAAGCTGAGCGCGAAACCTGCGCCGGCGCCGATCAACAAGAGCACCAGCGCCAGGACCCATAGTCCGGCCCTGAGCATGCGCCGCTTCGTCATCATCGCTGCGAGAGGCCTCGGTGGTCCCGACACGTGCTTCTGATTCTGAGGCAGAATCAAGCCACCGACACGCGGATTTTCAGCCCCTGGCTCCGCAGCGCTTGAGCGATGCATCTGCGGTTGAGGCGACCGCCAGGCCAAGAGGCTCTGCTCGGGTACGCGGCGGCGGGGGACTCCTCTCTACTGGCGCACCTCGATCATCTTCCACCCGTTGCCCGAAGGGTCACGGAAGGAGGCGTCCACGCTGCCATAGCGATCCGTGGGCTTCTGCGTGAACTCCACGCCCTGGACACGCAGTCGTTCGTAGGCCGTGCGGCAGTCGTCCACGGCCAAGACGAGCGGCGGCATCGCGCCTTTGGCCACAATTGCACGCAGCGTCTGTGCCGTCGCCGAGTCGAGCACCGGCGGGCCGGGCGCGAATAGTCCCAGCTGGAACGACGCTTGGTCCGGATGCTGAACGGTGAGCCAGCGATAGTCGCCGTTGCGCACGTCCGTGTGGACGCGGAATCCGAGCTTTTCGACGTAGAACGCGAGCGCTTCGTCCTGATCCCGCACGTACAGACCGACAACACTGACACCCTGGCTCATCGGACCTCCTGATCTCCGGTCCCGTTTATACCGCCCGCGACCCGGCGCCGCTTCTCCGAAACTGCCATCGTGAGTTCGGGGCGCTTCGCGGCGCTCAGGAAGCACGCCGGAACGCGGCCCAAGCCACGCGCCGTGGCCCTGCCGCGCGACCGGATGGCCCCGGGGGTCTGTCCTGTGACATCGCGCAACGTGCGCCCGAATGTGCCCAGACTCGCCCAGCCGGCGTTAAAGGCGATGTCGGTGATGGGTAGGTCGGTGTCACGCAGCAAAGCCGTGGCCCGCTCAATGCGTCGCGCGAGCAGGTACCGATGCGGCGGCACCCCGAAGGCTCGCTTGAACGATCGTGCGAAGTGGGCTTCCGAAACACCGCTGACGCGCGCCAGCCGCCGGACCGGCCACTCCTCGTGCGAGGTGACGTCCATGCGATCCTTTGCACGCAGCAGCCGGCGCAGGAGCTCGGGGCTCTGATTTGCACGACCGCCACTCATGCCGCGTCTGGAGGGGCGATTGGAAGCACTCGCGCCTGCCCCCGGTGGCCTCTCTGCTGGCATACGGCGGGCGTCGCAGGCTCGTGGGCTCGTGGGCTCGTGGGCTCGTGAGCTCGGATGGGACGACCGGTTGCGCATATCGTTGCCCGTACCTTCGGGACGGCCATTCTAGCCAACGCGGGCAGGGGCAAGTTCTGCCGCCAATGTAAAGGCGGCGGCCCAGCT
>DASTDD010000037.1:0-12527 GCA_035710545.1 Steroidobacteraceae bacterium | reverse complement strand
GTAGCGCGGATCCTGGTAGTCGATTGTGCGACGCACTCCCTCGAATGCGACCGGCTGGGCAGACCCCGGCAGACGACGGATCCGATCGAGCAAGGGCTGCAGGCGAGCCGAGCGCGCCTGCTGCGGGATCTGTCCGGAGAGCCCGGACGGCTGCTTTCCCGCATAGCCGTTGTCACCGCGCTCGCCCTGTTGGCAGGCTTCCTCGAAGGCTGCCAGGTTGGCCTTCACCGCGATCCCACTCCTGCGAATCGTCTCCACAAATGTCTCACGCCGGAACGGCAGCACCCGGCTGCCACACAGGGCACCGAGCAGCACGGAGCTGATCACGCTGCCATTGCGCTCGGCAGTGGCCTCCATGTCGAACAGGACCAGTCGCTTCGACTGCGCGCGAACGAGCTCCAGCAGTGCACCGGTGTCGGCGGCACCGCTGCCCATGGCGCTCTTCTCGGCGATCACATACGAGCGGTGCGTGGAGGAAATGAGGGTCGTGCGATCGGGGGTCACCAGGCCGCGCTGAATTGCCCGGGCCGCCTCGGCCAGCTCGGAGGCGATGACACAGTCCACATCGCCGCTGACCGGCATCAGTGCCATGACCGGCTCACGCCCGGCGCGCTCGGCGGCGGCGCGGGGAAAGAACTCCAGATAGTAGATCGTGGCACCGGTTCGCTGGGCCACGCCGGGCACGGAAGTGGACTGCGCGAGGTAGCCTTCCGTCGCGGCGATCGCAATCAGCCAGTCGGCCAGGACGCCTCCGCCCTGCCCTCCCAGCGCGGCTATCGACAGCTTGATCGGTCGCTCGGTCATGACCGGCGGACCTCTCTACAGGGCGTAGCGCAATCGGCTGCGCTCGCGGCGGCGCTGCAAAACCCCGATGACAGCCGAGCGCACGGCATCCACGAACCGGTCCCAACGAGTAGGGTTGTGCAACAGCTCCGCTCGATAGAAGGACGGGCACAGCACGGCGGCATCGGCAACCTCGCCGCAGACACCGCATCCCACACAGGTGTTGTCCACATGCGCGACCGGATCGGTGCGCAGCGGATCGGGATTGTCCTTGACCGTGAGCGAAGGGCAGCCCGATAACCGGATGCAGGAGTGATCGCCCGTGCAGGTATCCGGATCCACCCCAAAGCGCTCGCGCACCACACGCTCGCCGGACTCGATGGCCTGGCGCATCTTCGGCCGCACGCGCCGCTGTCGATTCAGCTGACACTCGCCTTCGGCGACGATGACCTTGGGTCCACGCGTCGGAGTACTCAGTGCCTCACGCAGGGTCTTGAGCGTGTCGAGCATGTCGTATGTGTGGATCCGGCGTACCCACTTGACGCCGACGCCCTTGACCGCCTCGACGATCGAGTTGTTTCCCTGGCGATGAAGGTTGGCTGCCCGCGAAGACGGGATGTCCTGGCCGCCGGTCGCCGCGGAGTAGCCGTTGTCAATGATGACCGTCAGGCCGTCGTGCTTGTTGAACACGGCGTTGCCGATTCCGCTGGTGAGACCGTTATGCCAGAAGCCGCCGTCACCCATGATCGACACCGGCCGCTTGCCCTCGTCCGCTCCCAGCGCTGATGCGCCGGCGGCGCTCAGCCCGTAGCCCATGATGCTGTTGCCCATGTTGAACGGCGGCAGGGTGGCAAACGAATGGCAGCCGATATCCGCGCTGATGTGCAGCGGCCCGACTTCCTTCTGCAGAATCTTCATGGCGGCGAAGAACGGCCGCTCGGGGCAGCCGGTACACAATCCGGAGGGCCGCGCGGGCACGAGCGCCGCGAGCTTCGCCGCGAGTGACGCAGGGACGCCGGGAGGGCGTGGGCCGGCGGAGGATCCGGCAGCCGCGGCCGCCTGGCGGGGGGCCCCGCCATCGCTCGTGCCCACCTCATGGGTCGCAGCACGCAGCTGCGGTGCCCACCGTGCGATGAAAGCTCCAAGGCCCTTGCGCAACACGTCCACCGTGTACTCGCCGAAGGCCGGCAACACGTCCTTGCCCGCGATCCGGGTGTTGAGATCCTGCTTGCGCAGGATCTGGCTGGCCTGTTGCTCTATGAACTCCGGCTGGCCTTCCTCGACGATCAGAACGGCGCGCTTGCCGCTGCAGAACTTGACCCATTCATCCGGGATCAGGGGATACGTGACATTCAAAACGTACAGCGGCACCCGGCTGGTCCCGAACGTATCGGCGCAGCCGAGCAGCTCCAGGGCCCGCAGGGTGCTGTTGTACAGCCCCCCCTGCAGCACGATTCCCACATCGCCCGCCTCGCCCTCGAACATTTCGTTGAGTCCACGCTCGGCGACGAACTTCACTGCCGCCGGCAGGCGCTTCTCGAGCTTTTCGCGCTCCTGAGCATAGGTGGACGGCGGCAGAATGATCCGGCTGTAGTCGCGCGAAGGTGCGGCCAGAGCGGAAGCCGCGGTGAACGGCGGCGATACATTCCGCTTCGCCACGAAATGTCCGTACACGTGACAGGCCCGGATGCGCAGCATCAGCATGACCGGTGTGTTGCTCGCCTCCGAGAGCTCGAAGCCATTCTCCACGGCACGCACGATCTGCGGGAGCTGCGGGCGGGGATCGAGCAGCCAGATCTGCGATTTCATGGCGAAGGCGTGGGTGCGCTCCTGCATGATGCTGGCGCCCTCCCCGTAGTCTTCGCCGAGGATGATCAACGCCCCGCCCTTGACACCCGCCGAGGCGAGGTTCGCCAGCGCATCGGAGGCCACGTTGGTTCCAACGGTGGACTTCCACGTGACAGCGCCGCGAAGCGGATAGTTGATCGATGCCGCGAGCATCGCGGCGGCCGTCGCCTCGGAGGCGCTGGCCTCGAAGTGCACGCCGAGCTCGTTGAGTATGCCCTCCGCATCGGCCATCACGTCCATCAGATGCGAGATCGGGGCGCCCTGGTAGCCGCCGACGTACGCCACGCCCGACTGCAGCAGCGCCTTGGTCACGGCGAGAATGCCTTCGCCGTGAAAGTCGGCGCCCTCGCCGAGCCGCAGCGACTGGACTTCCTTGCTGAATGAGCGCTCGGCCATGGGGCGGTCAGCGCCTACGCGGGGACCAGGGCCAGCACGCGCAGAGGGCTGCCGGAGCCGTTGACGATCTTCAGTGGCGGCGCGATCACGAGCGCACCGGTCGGCGGCAGTTGATCGAGGTTCGTGAGACTGGCGAGCCCGAAGCGGTTCGAGCCGTGCATGATCGTGTGGCAGGGAAACATGGGCTCGAAGCCGTGCGCCTGTCCGGCATCCGTGCCGACTGTCTCGACCCCGACGCCCAGGATATCGCGCTCCTTGGCCAGAAAGGGGACACACTGCGGATGGAAGCCGGGCGTGTGGGCGCCGTCGGCACCCGCATTGAGGAACTCCTTGGCGCCTTTCCTGTGCGACCAGTCAGTGCGGATCAGCACCCAGGCGTGGGGCGGAATGCGCCCGTGCCGCGCCTCCCACTCCTCGACCACCGGGCGTGTCAGCAGGAAATCCGGGTTCGCCTTCGCCTGCGCGGCCACGTCGATCACGCACGCCGGGCCGATGAAACGGTCGACGGGAATGTTGTGAGTCGCGTTGTTGGGGTAATCCTTGCCCGTCACCCAGTGGATCGGCGCATCGAAGTGCGTGCCGGTGTGCTCGCCGCAGGCGATGTTGTTCCAGTACCAGGCCGGCCCGCGCGCGTCGTAGTGCGAGATCTCCTCCAGGGAGAACGCCTTCGAGGGCGCGAATTGCGGCGGCAGTTGAATCGTCACGGTGGCGGCCTCGAGCGGCACGGTGAGATCGACCACCCGGATCCGGCCCGAGGCCATCGCGCTGACGAGCTGCGCGAGAGTCTGGCTGGCGGAAGCGGCGGTGGCCTCGGTTCGGGAAGGTGTGCTCATGGTCTGCCTCGTGGCGGCGCCGAACGAATAATTGACACTTGAAGTAACTCGCAATATAACATACTGGCGATACGGGCGCGAACTTCGGGAGTGCCAGGATGAGACGAATCGTGTGCCTGGGTGGCGGCCCGGCCGGGCTCTACTCGGCCATCCTGCTCCGCAAGGCACTGCCGTCGGTACGGGTGGAAGTATACGAGCGCAACCGGCCGGACGACACCTTCGGCTGGGGGGTCGTGTTCTCCGACCAGACGATGGCGAATTTCCACAGCGCCGACCCCGAAACGCACGCGGCCATTCTCGGCAGCTTCCATCACTGGGACGACATCGCGATCCACATCGGCGGCCGCCGTTTCCTGAGCGGCGGCCATGGATTCTGCGGTATCGGCCGCAAGCGTCTGCTCAATCTGCTGCAGGAGCGGGCCGCCGGGCTCGGCGTGCAGCAGCATTTCCAGCACGAGGTCAGCGACGAATCCGCACTCCAGGACGCAGACCTGATCATCGCAGCCGATGGCGTGAACAGCCGCACCCGCAACGCGCACGCGGATGTCTTCGGGCCCGACGTGGACGTCCGCAAGTGCCGCTTCATCTGGCTGGGCACCACGCAGCCCTTCGAAGCCTTCACCTTCGCCTTCGAGCAGACCGAGCACGGCTGGTTTCAGATCCACGCCTACCAGTTCAGCAGGGATCTGTCGACCGTGATCGTCGAGACCCGCGAGGAGACCTGGCGCGCGCACGGCCTGGATCGCGCGGACACTGCGCGCTCGATCGCTTTTTGCGAGGCGCTGTTTGGACGCTACCTGGACGGCCATCGTCTGCAGAGCAACGCCAGTCATCTGCGTGGCTCGGCATGGCTCAACTTCAATCGCGTCCGCTGCCGGAACTGGCACCACGATCGCGTCGTGCTCATCGGTGATGCGGCGCATACGGCCCATTTCTCGATCGGCTCCGGCACGAAGCTCGCCATGGAGGATGCGATCTCCCTGGTCGGACACCTGGCCGCGACCCGCGATCGCGATGCGGCGCTGGGTGCGTATCACGCCGAGCGCCAGCTCGAGGTGTTGCGCCTGCAGAGCGCGGCACGTAATCGCATGGAGTGGTTCGAGAATGTGTCGCGTTACGTGCGGTTGCCGCCCGAGCAGTTCGCCTACAGCCTGCTGACCGGCAGTCAGCGCATCGGACACGAGAATCTGAGAGTGCGCGACCCGCGCTTCGTCGAGCGTTACGAGGGATGGCTCGCCGAGCACGAGGGCGTGCACGGACCGCGTCCGCCGATGTTCCTGCCTTTCAGGCTACGCGGACTGGAGCTGGTCAATCGGGTCGTCGCCTCGCCGATGGCCCAGTACTGCGCGGTAGAGGGCCTCCCGGACGAATGGCACCTCGTTCACTACGGCCATCTGGCCCTCGGTGGCGCCGGGCTGGTGTATACAGAGATGACATGTGTGTCGCCGGAAGGGCGGATCACGCCGGGCTGTACCGGATTGTGGAACGAGGCGCAGCGCGATGCCTGGGCTCGCATCGTAGCCTTCGTGCACGGGCGCTCCCCGGCGCGGATCTGCCTGCAGCTCGGGCATTCCGGGCGGAAGGGCTCGACACAGGTCGGGTGGGAGCAAATGGACCATCCGCTGCCCGCGGGCAACTGGGCCATCCTGGCGCCCTCGCCGCTGCCCTACCTGGAAGGGATCAGCCAGGTACCGATCGCCATGGATCGCGCGCAGATGAGCGAGGTCCGCGACGAATTCGTGCGCGCCACGCGGCTTGGGCTGCAGGCAGGCTTCGACATGCTCGAGCTGCACATGGCCCACGGTTATCTGCTCGCCTCCTTCCTGTCGCCTCTGACCAATCTGCGCACCGATGAATATGGTGGGGAGATCGCCAACCGTCTGCGCTTTCCGCTGGAGGTGCTGCAGGCGGTCCGGGCACAGTGGCCGGCCGACAAACCTCTGTCGGTGCGCATCTCGGCGACCGACTGGGCCGAAGGCGGCCTGACCGACGAGGACGCGCTGACGATCGTGCGCGCCTTTCGCGCCGCCGGCATCGACCTGATCGATGTATCGACCGGTCAGACTGTCCCATTCCAGAAGCCGGTTTACGGGCGGATGTGGCAGACACCCTTCGCGGACCGCATCCGGAACGAGACCGGCATCGCCACCATGGCAGTCGGCAACATCTACGAGTGTGATCACATCAACTCGATCATCGCCGCCGGCCGAGCCGACCTGTGCGCCATCGCCCGGCCGCATCTGGCCAATCCCGCGTGGACACTCGACGCGGCGGCCCGGCAGGGCTTCCGCGACCAGTGGTGGCCGAACCAGTACCTGATGGGCAAACTGCAGCTCGAGCGCAACCAACAGCGCTCTGCGCAAACGGCGGGGTCGGTATGACCGTGGCGCGCGATCCCGCCGGACCTCTCACTGGCAGACATGCATTGATCACGGGCGCAGGCCGCGGCATCGGCGCCGTCATTGCCGCGAGGCTCGCGCGCGAAGGCGCGCGGACGTCGCTCCTGGGTCGCGAGCCGGGCCCGCTCGAGCGAGTGGCTCTGGAGTCAGGCGGCAGTGATCGCGCCCGATCGTACGCGGCCGATGTGACCGACGGCGCCGCCGTGCGCGAAGCGTTCAGCGCCGCCCGCGCCGCCTTCGGACCGGTCCACATTCTGGTCAACAACGCAGGACAGGCGGCGAGCGCGAAATTCACCGACACCGATGAGGGCCTGTGGACGCGCCTGCTGGCCGTCAATCTCACAGGGACCTATCTCTGTAGCCGCGAGGCGATCACCGATATGTTGCAGGACGGGTTCGGCCGCATCGTCAACGTGGCGAGCACCGCCGGGCTGCGCGGAGCGCCGTACATCTCCGCGTACGCCAGCTCCAAGCACGCGGTCATCGGACTGACACGCTCGCTCGCGCTCGAATATGCGACACGCCACATCACGGTCAATGCCGTCTGCCCTGGCTTCGTTGACACCGACATCGTCCGCAACGCGATTGCGGATATCTGCGCCAAGACTGGCCGCAGCGAGAGCGAGGCGCTGGCGGCACTCATCGCGGCGAACCCGCAACGGCGTCTCATCGAGCCGCGCGAGGTGGCCGACATCGTGCTGTGGCTGTGTGCCCCTGGCTCCGAGAGCGTCACCGGGCAGAGCATCGTGCTGGGCGGGGAGCCGGCCTGAAGGGTGGAACGTGCCTAAAGACAAGACAACACTGAAGCTGGTCGAGCCGCACGTCGATGCGGAGACCCGCATCCATGACGATCATCATTTGTCGGTCCGGCTGTGGCTGCGGATGTTGGCCTGCACGAACCGCATCGAGAGTTTCGTGCGCCAGAGGCTGCAGGCCAATTTCGCCACCACCCTGCCGCGATTCGACCTGATGGCGCAGCTCGAGCGCGCCGCCCACGGCCTGAAGATGAGCGAGCTGTCGCAGCGGATGATGGTGACGGGCGGCAACGTCACCGGGATCACGGACGGCCTGGAGAAGGAAGGACTGGTCGTGCGCGAGATCGATCCGGCCGACCGCCGGGTGTTTCGGGTCCGGCTGACGGCGGAAGGCCAGCGCCAGTTCCGCCGCATGGCCGCCGAGCACGAGCAGTGGGTCATCGGTCTCTTCGAGGGCATGAGCCTGAAGCAGAAGAACCAGCTCGTGGAGCTGCTCGGCGAGCTGAAGCGCCATATCAGCCGTGAAACTGCGGAATGAACGGAGCGCCGCGATGAGCCCCTTCGAACCACAGCCCCGCCATTTCCTGTGGCAACGCGATGGACGCGTCGGCATCGTCACCCTGAACCGGCCCGAGCGCAAGAATCCGCTCACGTTCGAGTCCTATGCCGAGCTTCGGGACCTGTTCGGTGCGCTCGCCGGCACCACGGAGGTCCGCGCGATCGTGCTGACCGGCGCCGGCGGAAATTTCTGCTCGGGCGGGGATGTGCACGAGATCATCGGGCCCCTGACGCAGCGTGATCCGCACGGCCTGCTGCAATTCACGCGCATGACCGGGGATCTCGTGAAAGCCATGCGCCACTGTCCCCAGCCGATCGTGGCCGCCGTGGACGGCGCCTGTGCGGGGGCCGGAGCCATTCTCGCCATGGCCTCGGATTTCCGCCTCGGGACGCCGCGGGCGAAGACCGCCTTCCTGTTCACGCGCGTCGGGCTGGCCGGCTGCGACATGGGCGCCTGTGCCCTGCTGCCGAGGCTCATCGGCCACGGGCGCGCGGCGGAGCTGCTATACACGGGCCGCTCGATGTCGGCTGACGAGGGCGCCGCGTGGGGCTTCTTCAACAGGCTGCTCGACCCGGAGCAGTTGCACGCCGAAGCGGTGCGTCTCGCCGCGGAGATCGCCGCGGGGCCCACGGTTGCGCACGCGACGACCAAACGCATGCTGCACGTTGAGTGGGACATGCCGCTCGATGCGGCGATCGATGCGGAAGCGCAGGCGCAGGCCGAATGCATGCAGACCGAGGACTTCCGCCGCGCATACCGCGCCTTCGTGGCCAGGCAGAAGCCCCGCTTCGAAGGAGACTGACGGAATGCGCGCCCACAGCTTCCTCGATTGGCCCTTCTTCACCGCCGAGCACCGGGAGCTGTTCTCGCGCCTGGACAGCTGGGCCGCGCAGCACCTGGGCGAGGCGACCGGAGCGGGCGCAGCGGCCGAGGACAGGGCACACGTGGATGCCAGATGCCGCAGGTTGGTCCGCGAGCTCGGCCGAGCCGGGTGGACGCAGTATTCGGCACCCGCCAGCCCGCCCCCCGGTGCGGGCGGATTCGACGTGCGGGCACTGGCGCTGATCCGGGAGACGCTCGCCTGGCATGACGGGCTGGCGGATTTTGCCTTCGCCATGCAGGGGCTCGGGAGCGGTGCGATCTCGCTTGCCGGCTCACCTGAGCTCCGGCAGCGTTACCTGCCGCGAGTCGCATCCGGCGAGGCGATCGCGGCGTTTGCGCTTTCCGAGAGCGACGCCGGCTCCGATGTCGCGGCCATTGGCTGTCAGGCCCGACGCGACGGCGACCTGTACGTACTGAATGGCCAGAAGACCTGGATCTCCAACGGCGGAATAGCGGACTTCTACTGCGTCTTCGCACGCACGAGCCCGGCTGAGACACGCGCGGATGGCTCGGTCGCGGCGAAGGGGATCAGTGCTTTCGTCGTCGACGCGGACACTCCCGGATTCTCGATCGCAGCACGCATCGATGTGATTGCCCCACATCCGCTCGGCACGCTGGCATTGCGGGATTGCCGCATACCTGCCGCGAATCGGCTCGGCGAGGAAGGCGAGGGATTCAAGCTGGCCATGCGCACGCTGGACGTCTTCCGTACGTCGGTCGCGGGCGCCGCACTCGGGTTCGCGCAACGAGCGCTCGACGAGTCTTTGCGCCACTCGCTGGGGCGACGGATGTTCGGGCGGATGCTTGCCGACATGCAGTTGACTCAGGCGGCTCTCGCCGAGATGGCGACAGAGATCGATGCCGCGCGACTGCAGACCTACCGAGCCGCATGGCTGCGCGACCGCGGCGCATCGGTGACGCGCGAGGTCGCGATGGCGAAGATGGCAGCCACCGAATCCGCGCAGCGCGCCATCGATCGGGCAGTACAGCTGCACGGCGGCCGCGGCGTCGCGCATGGGGAGGTGGTCGAGCGGTTGTACCGCGATATCCGCGCGTTGCGTATCTACGAAGGAGCCACCGAAGTGCAGAAACTGATCATCGCCCGCGACCTTCTCAGCGCGGCGCGTCAGCCCTGAGCGAGGCGTCCATGCAGATTCTCAAACCGCCCGATTGGCCTCGCCCGAGCGGCTACAGCCAGGGGATCGCCGCATCCGGCCGTCTGATCTTCGTCGCGGGCCAGGTGGGCTGGGATGCCGCAGGCCGTTTCCAGAGCTCGCGGCTGACGGACCAGGTGAAGCAGGCGCTCGAGAACATCTGCGCAGTTCTCGCCGAAGTGCGTGCAGGGCCGGAGCACATCGTGCGGCTCACCTGGTATGTCACGAGTCGGGATGAATACCACGCCGAGCTGCCCGGCATTGGCGCGGCGTATCGTGCGGTGATGGGAAAATGCTTTCCGACCATGAGCGTCGTGCAGGTCGTCGCCCTCATGGAGCGGGATGCGAAAGTGGAAATCGAAGCCACCGCCGTGCTGCCCGACGCCACTGCCTCCGACGCACGGTAAGCGGCTATGTGGCGGCCGCCCGAGCGAATTCGCCATGACAGCCAGGCGGGCGCGTGGCCGACCGCCGCGCAAGCCGCCTCATCGCGCCTGTTCTCACCCGTGCGGATCGGCCCGCTCACTCTGACCCATCGAACGTGGGTACCGGCAATGGTGCCGTGGCGAGCCAGCGCGGAGGGATTCGTCACCCCGGAGGTGCTCGACTGGTACGAATGTTTCGCTCGGGGACGGCCGGGCGCGCTGGTCGTGGAGGCCACCGGAATCCGGGACGTGCCCAGCGGTCCGCTGCTGCGTGCCGGCCATGACCGCTTTCTGCCCGGACTGCGGGATCTCGTTGCGATCGTGCGCGCGGCGAGTGGCGGCCACACCCGACTCTTCATTCAGCTCATCGATTTCCTCTCGATCAGACGCCGTCCGCAGCCCTCCCGCTACTTCTCACAGTTTCTCGCCATCACGCCGCAGCATCGACTCGCCTTTGGCAACGGGGCCGCCCCGGATGACGCGGTCCGCGCCTGGCTCGCGTCCCTGCCGCCCGAGGAGCTGGCGCGCGTGCTGAATGCCCGCGAGCTCTAGTCGCTCGAGTTCGGCGCGCGCGAGCGCATCATCGATACTCACCTCCCCCACGTCCGGGACCTGCCCTCCCAGCTTCCAGGTTTGTTCGCAAGCGCGGCCCGCCGCGCCCGCGAGGCCGGGTTCGATGGCGTCGAGCTCCATTTTGCGCACGCCTATACGATGGCTTCCTTTCTTTCGCGCGCGAACTGTCGCACGGATGGATATGGAGGGGACCTGGAGGGCCGCGTGCGCCTGCCACTGGAGGTGATCGGCCGGGTGCGTCAGGAGGTCGGCGCCGATTTCGTGGTCGGCTGCCGCTTTCTCGCCGAGGAGTGCATAGCCGGCGGCTCGGAAGTCGATGAGGCCGCCTGGTTCGGCTGCAGGTTTGCGCAGGCAGGAATGGACTTCCTGTCCCTTTCGCGCGGCGGCAAGTTCGATGACGCGAAGCAGCCGCGGATAGGCGAGGCAGCGTACCCGTACACCGGCCGCAGCGGATACGAATGCATGCCGTCCTACTTCTCGGATGCGCGCGGACCCTTTGGGCGCAACCTCGAGTCCGTCGCGCGCGTGCGCAGCGCGCTGCGGCAGTCGGGATTCTCCACTCCGGTCGTGGCCACGGGCGGGATCCACAACTTCGAGCAAGCCGAGGCCGTTCTGCGGGATGGGCAGGCGGACATCGTCGGATTGGCGCGTCAGGCACTCGCCGACCCGGACTGGTTCCGCAAGGTCGTGGCCGGCCACGGCTCGCAGGTGCGCCTTTGCCTGTACACCAACTACTGCGAGGCACTCGACCAGCGGCACCGGCAGGTCACCTGCGAGCTCTGGGACCGCGAGGGGCTGGAAGAGGACGGGGTGAAGCGCAGCGCGGACGGCAAAAGACGGCTCACTCCGCCGCGGTGGAATCCGCCAGATGAGGTCCAATGATGGAGCGAGGCTTACCCCGCGATCTGCGGGCGTGCCTCATCAACCCGCCTGGCGTCACTGCTTCTTGTTCCACATCCGACACCACCCATGGGCGTCCACGAGCTTGCCGGGAAAGAACGTACAGGGGCCTCCGCCGCCCTCCGCGGGCTTCCCCTGATACCAGGAGCAGGAGGAGCAGCTGGCGCCTGCCTGATAGGTTGGATTCGCCTTGCGGTCGACCCGGCTGGCATCGGCGACATACCCCAGCGCCACGGCCAGCGAGTCCTTCTCGCTGACGCGCTGCGCGGGCGCCGCATGAGAATCGTCCGGCTGGGCTGGGCCGCCACGGCTCGCCTGCGCCGTGCCCGGCCACACGGAGGCCATGCTCAGGCCGCCGCCTGCACAGATGCCGAACGCCAGCAACCGCCGCCGCGATACACCCACTGTCATGGCGCCCCCCTCGCATGAACCCGCAAGCGAGGCCAGCATAGCGTGAGCGCCTCCCCGCGCCAACACCACCACTGAACAGGCCGTTTTTCCAATTGATTAGAACGTCCGGGTCACATTCATCCCAATCGTTCGCGGCCGCACGGTGAGGAACGTCAGTGGGTTGCCGAACGAGTCGATCGCCGAGATCTCAGCCCGCTTGTTGGTTGCATTGCGCACGAACACGTTCGCGGTCCAGGGGCCCGAAGTGATTCCCGCCCGTAGGTTGAGCAGCGAGTACGAGCTGAGTGGAACGTTGAACGGGTCCGTCTCGAACGAGGAATTCGTGTGCCCGCGGTAGTTGATGTCCGCCGCCGCCTCGCCCAGCAGCCGGTCCGTGATCGCGTGGGTGTATTTGAGCTCGGCGCTGAACTGGAAACGCGGCACCTCCGGAATCGTCCCCCCGGTGAGGCCGAGGGTCGGGTTGGCCGCGAACTGTTCGGCCGTCGCGCCATGGAGGAGGTAGGCGTGCTGATAGGATCCGGCGAGGCTGGCAGTCAGCGACTCGAAGGGATGGGCGTTGAGCTCGAACTCCAGGCCCTTCACGAGTGCGTCTCCGGCGTTACCGATGTA
>DASTDD010000036.1:0-7931 GCA_035710545.1 Steroidobacteraceae bacterium | reverse complement strand
ATGGCAGCATGCGCGATGGCCTGTCGCTCCTGGATCAATTGATTGCCTTCGGCGGCGGCTCGGCCGGCGAGGCCGAAGCCCGGGCCATGCTCGGGACGGTGGCGCGAGACCACGTCGTGCGCCTGGCGGAGCTGCTGGGAGCGATGGATGCAGCCGAGCTGGTGCGTTGTGCGCAGTCGCTCGAGGAATGGGCGCCCGACTACGCCCAGGTGCTCGATGAGCTCGCCTCGCTGCTGGTGCGCGTTGCGATGAAGCAGGCCGTGAAGGATTTCGAGGGCGACGAGCTCTATGCACCCGAGGTGCTGGAGCGGCTCGCGGCATCGCTGACCCCGGAGGATGTGCAGCTGTTCTATCAGACGGCGGTCACCGGCCGACGCGATCTGCCGCTGGCGCCCGATCCGCGCACGGGATTTGAGATGACGCTGCTTCGAATGATTGCCTTTCGACCGGCCGGCGAGGCGCGACCGGCCCGGCTCTCCGTAACGGCTCCTGGCGCGACTGCCGGGTCGGCTCCCCATCGGCCAGCAGCAAAGGCGGCGCAGGAGGCACCTGTGGCGTCCGCCGCGCCGGGGGCGGCGCCCAACCGCACAATCTCCGCGGGCGTTCCGCTCGAGGCCCCCGGAGACTGGGCAGCCATCGTCAATCAGCTCGATCTGCAGGGTGCGGCGCGCCAGCTTGCCACTCACTGCGCATTGCTCGGACGCCAGGGCGCCGTCGTGCGTCTGGCCCTCGACAGCCGCAACAAGCTGATGCGCACGCCTTCGCAGGAGGAGAGGCTCGCCCAGGCTCTTTCGAAGTACTTCGGCCAGAGCAGCGTGCGGCTCGAGTTCGTGACCGCCCCGGTCGGCGCGGAGACCCCCGCGGAAGCAGGCCAGCGCGCCTCGGCGCAGGATCTGGATGCTGCGCGGCGCGCCCTCGAATCCGATCCGGCCGTACAGCTGCTGCGCGATCGTTTTGGCGCCACGCTGTTGCCCGATACGATCCGTCCCGTAAAGTAGCTCGGTAGCCCCGTTTTTCGGTCCGTCAGGAGTCAGCCATGCGCGGTAATTTCGGCAACATGATGAAGCAGGCCCAGGCCATGCAGGCCAACATGCAGAAAGTGCAGGCCGAGATCGCCGCCATCGAGGTGAGTGGAGAAGCCGGCGGCGGGATGGTGAAGGTGATCATGACGGGCCGACACGAAGTGAAGCGTGTGCAGATCGAGCCCACGGTGGCGGGTGAGGATCGCGAGATGCTCGAGGACCTCCTCGCAGCTGCGATCAACGATGCCGTACACAAGGTCGAGGCGCGCGTGCAGGAGAAGATGGCGTCGGTCACTGCCGGGCTGCAGTTGCCTGCAGGGATGAAGCTGCCCTTCTGATCGCACTGCCTACCGCCACCGGGCTGCCGCCCGGCTGACATGAAACACTCACCCCGTCTGAACCAGCTCATCGATGCACTGCGCACGCTGCCCGGCGTGGGGCCCAAGACCGCACAGCGCATGGCATTTCATTTGTTGCAGGAAGGACGGCCCGGAGCCCGCGCGCTCGCGGATGCTCTCGAAGGGGCGCTGAGCACCGTGGTGAGATGCGCGCGCTGTCGCATGCTTACCGAAGACTCACTCTGCTCGATCTGCGCGGCAACCCATCGGGACGCTTCGCTGCTGTGTGCAGTCGAATCACCGGCCGATGTGGTCGCGATCGAGCAGTCGGGGAGCTACCGAGGCCGCTACTTCGTTCTGATGGGCCACCTGTCGCCGCTGGACGGAATCGGCCCTGAGCAACTCGGCGCGCGCGAGCTGGAGGCGATCCTGAGCGAAGGCAGCGTGCGCGAGCTGATTCTGGCCACCAACCCGACGGTGGAGGGCGAGGCAACCGCTCATTTTCTGGGTGAGCTCGCCACGAAGCGCGGCATTCGCGCGAGCCGCATTGCTCACGGTGTGCCCATTGGCGGAGAGCTCGAATACGTGGACGGCGGGACGCTCGCGCACGCTCTGGCGGGACGTCAGTCGGTGGGGTAAGCCCCGCTAGTTGCGCTCCGGCCCGCGTCTGGAGCCGCGGGGCAGCGGTCCGCGCGTTTCGGTCAACTCCTCATACAGCCTGCGCATGCGGCGGTAGCTCTCGTAGCGTCGGGGATGAAGCGTGCCGGCTGCGGCGGCAGAACTGACGGCACAGCCGGGTTCGCGCATGTGGCGGCAGTCGGCAAACCGGCAGCTGCCGGCGAGGCGGGCGACCTCGATGAATCCGAGGTGCGCCCGATCGAGCCGGTCAATGGCGGGCGCAAAGTCCCGGACACCCGGAGAGTCGATAAGGCCGCCGCCTGCGGGCAAATCGAAGAGGCGAGCGGCTGTGGTCGTGTGACGTCCCTCCTCCTCACGTACCAACGCGCCAATCTCGATGCGCGCATCGGGCACTAGCCGCCGGATGATGGAGGACTTGCCGACGCCCGACTGACCCACGAGTGCCGTCACGGAGCCCGCACAGGCTTCCACGATTGCTTCCATGCCTTCACCCGTGCGCGACGAGCAGGCCAGCCATGCGTAACCGGCAGCACGGTAGACGTCGAGCTCCGGCTGCAACGAGGGCGGAATTCCGAGCTCACTCTTGTTGACGATCAACGTGGCGGCGATGGCCCCGCTGGTCGCTGCCGCGAGATACCGGTCCGTCACGAACAGATCCGGCAGGGGCGTGGGTGCCAGGACGATCAGCAGCTGGGACAGATTGGCAACCACCGGCTCGGCGCCACCGCGCGCGTTGGATCGATGCAGCGCGTTGCGCCGGGGTCGCACCTCCAGCACGTGGGTCTCGCTGCTGCGCGCATCGACGCGGCACGCCACCCGGTCGCCGCAGACGACCGTGAGGTTGCGCCCGAACGGGCGGGCCTTCAGCTCACGGCCAGCCTCATCGCGCACGAGCAGATGACGCCCGAAGGTGGCAATGACGAGAGCCTCGAAACAGTCACTCATGGGATCGGCAGCGTAGCCTCTGGTACCATGCGGCTCAATCCACCAGCGACCCCAGCGCATGCCGAGCGGCGACAACCTCATCTGGATCGATCTTGAGATGACCGGCCTGAAGCCGGATACCGATTCGATCATCGAGATCGCCACCGTGGTCACGGACAAGGAGTTGACAGTCCTGGCGGAGGGTCCCGTGCTCGCCATCCATCAGTCCCAGGAGGTTCTGGATCGCATGGATGAGTGGAACCAGAAGCAGCATGGCTCTTCCGGCCTCATTGCGCGAGTGCGCGCCAGCGATGTCAGCGAAGCGGAGGCGGAGGAGCGGACGCTCCAGTTCCTGGCGCCGCTGGTTGCGGGCGGCACATCACCGATGTGCGGCAACAGCATCTGCCAGGATCGGCGCTTCCTCGCCCGGCAGATGCCGCGCCTGGAGCGCTATTTCCACTATCGCAACCTGGACGTCAGCACGCTCAAGGAGCTCGCGAAACGCTGGGCCCCCGCGGTGGCGGAAGGTTTCGCGAAGCAGGGCACGCACCTGGCACATGCCGACATCCACGAGTCCATCCGGGAGCTGCGGCACTATCGGGCCCGCTTGTTCGCGCCGGCTTACGCTGGGTGACCATGACGGGCGAAGCAACATCGCTTCCGACCTTTGCGGACGTCGTGGCGGCGGCCGACCGCATCGGTTCGCGCCTGGTGCGAACCCCTGTGATGAGCTCGCCGAGACTCGACGAGCGGGCAGGCCGGCGCGTCGTTTTCAAGTGCGAGAACCTGCAGCACGGCGGCGCCTTTAAATACCGAGGCGCGCTCAACGCGGTCCTGCCATTGGCGGTCGCCGGAAAGGTCACGGCGGTTGCGACTCATTCCTCGGGAAATCACGGGACGGCGCTAGCCCTGGCGGCGCGCGTATGTGGTCTGGACGCACATGTCGTCGTACCGCGAGACTCCGCCCGCCCAAAGATTGCTGCGATCGAGAAGGCCGGCGGGCACGTTGTGCTCTGTGAGCCTGGTCAGCCGGCGCGCGAAGCTGCGCTTGCGCAGCTCCTGAGGCGCGTCGATGCTCACGTGGTGCCGCCGTTCGATGACGCACGCGTCATTGCAGGGCAAGGAACGGCAGCACTGGAGTTACTTGGGGAGGAGCCGGACCTGGATGTGATCAGCACCCCGATCGGCGGTGGTGGCCTGATCGGCGGTACCGCACTGGCGTCCCAGGCAATGGCACCACGATGCCGGGTGATCGGCGCCGAGCCTCAGGGAGCGGACGATGCCTATCGCTCGTTCCGCTCTGGAACACGGCAACCCGTCGGGCAGCCCGCCACGATCGCAGATGGCCTGCGCGGGTCGATCGGTGTGCTGAATTTCGAGCTTCTGCGGCGCTACGTCGCCGATGTGGTCACCGTGACGGAGCTGGAGATCGTAACCGCCATGCGTATCGTTCTGCAGGACCTCAAGCTGCTCATCGAGCCGTCCTCCGCCGTTCCGGTCGCTGCGCTGCTGGCCGGAAAGCTCGGCAGCCCGGGGCAACGCGTGGGGATTGTCCTGTCCGGAGGCAACGTGGATCTGGAGCAGTGTCCTTTCCTTCGCGGAGAGCGACTGCAGTGAGCGACGCGCTGGTCACTCACCGCGGCAGCTGTCACTGCGGGGCGGTGGCGTTCGAAGTTGACGCTCCGGCGAGCGTGCGTGTCAGCGACTGCAACTGCTCGATCTGCCGCATGAGCGGCTACCTGCACCTCATCGTTCCGCAAGCGAGGTTTCGCCTCCTGCGTGGGGCGGATTCTCTCACCGAGTATCGATTCAACACCGGGGTCGCGCGGCATCTGTTCTGCACGCGCTGCGGTGTCAAGTCGTTCTACGTGCCTCGCTCCAATCCGGACGGCGTCAGCGTCAACCTGCGCTGCATCGACCAGTCAACGGTCGTGCAGGTGGAGATCGAGCCCTTCGACGACAGCGACCGGGAGGCGGCCACGGCGAGGATCCGGGATCTCTCGAAGCCGGCGTAGCCGGCAACGGGAGAGCCCTTCCATTCCCGGCGCAGCGGCCGGTCCAGCCAGCCGAGCGCTACTTCCCGGTTCCGCCTTCCGCCAGGAACATCCACGTCTCGACCACGGTATCCGGATTGAGCGACATGCTCTCGATGCCCTGGTCGAGCAGCCAGCGCGCCAGCTCCGGATGATCCGAGGGGCCCTGGCCGCAGATACCCACGTACTTCTTGCGCCGCTTGCAGGCGGCGATGGTCATCGCCAGCAGCATCTTCACCGCCTCGTCCCGCTCATCGAACGCCCGGGCAACGATGGAGGAGTCGCGATCCAGGCCGAGCGTGAGCTGCGTCATGTCATTCGAGCCGATCGACATGCCATCGAAGTGATCGAGGTATTCGTCCGCCAGCAGTGCGTTGGTGGGCAACTCGCACATCATGATGATCTTGAGGTCCGCCTCGCCGCGGCGCAGGCCATTCTCGGCGAGCAGGTCCGTGACCTGCCGGGCCTCCTTCAGGGTGCGCACGAACGGCACCATGACCTGCACGTTGGTCAGGCCCATCTTGTCGCGGACCTTCTTCAAGGCGCGGCACTCGAGCTCGAAACAGGGCCGGAAGGTCTCGTCGACATAGCGTGAGGCGCCGCGGAAGCCAAGCATCGGATTCTCTTCCTCGGGCTCATAGCGGGCGCCGCCGATGAGGTTGGCATACTCGTTCGACTTGAAGTCGGAGAGGCGCACGATCACGGGCTCCGGAGCGAACGCCGCTGCGATCTGCGCAATGCCTTCCGCCAGCTTGTCCACGTAGAAGCCGACGGGATCGGGATAACCCGCCATCTGCCCGCGGATCTGCTCCTGCAGGTCTCCATCGAGCCGGTCAAACTCCAGCAGCGCGCGCGGATGCACACCGATCATCCGATTGATGATGAACTCGAGGCGCGCCAGCCCCACGCCGCGATGCGGGATGCCGGCGAAATCGAAGGCGCGATCCGGATTGCCGACATTCATCATGATCTTGACGGGAATCTTCGGCAGCGAGTCGAGCTCTATCTGCTTGCGCTCGAACTCGAGCAGGCCGTCGTAGACGTAGCCGGTGTCTCCTTCGGCACAGGACACCGTGACGTCCTGTCCTTCGCGGATGGTCTGTGTGGCGTCGGTGCAGCCGACCACCGCGGCGATTCCGAGCTCGCGCGCAATGATGGCCGCATGGCAGGTGCGTCCACCGCGGTTCGTCACGATCGCGGAGGCCCGCTTCATGACCGGCTCCCAGTCAGGGTCGGTCATGTCCGCTACCAACACGTCGCCGTTCTGCACGCGCGCCATTTCGGACGCGTCCTTGATCACGCGCGCCGGGCCCGAGCCGATTCTCTGGCCGATGCTGCGCCCGGAGGTGAGCACCCTGGAGCGCGCCTTGAGCGAGAAGCGTTGAATCGTGCGTCCCGCGCGGCTCTGTACTGTTTCCGGACGCGCCTGCAGGATGTATATCTCGCCAGTCGCGCCGTCCTTGCCCCACTCGATGTCCATCGGGGCCTTGTAGTGCTCCTCGATCACGAGTGCCTGCCGCGCGAGCGTCAGAAGGTCCGGCTCTTCCAGACAAAACCTCATGCGCTCGTGCTGCGGGACCTCCACCGTCGTCACGCGCTCGGAGGAGCCCGCGGGTGCGTACACCATCTTGATGGCTTTGCCGCCGAGGTTCTTGCGCAGGATGGGATACTTACCCGCGCGCAGCGCCTGTTTGTATACGTAGAACTCGTCGGGATTGACTGCGCCCTGCACCACGGTCTCGCCGAGCCCGTAGGAGGCTGTTATGAACACGACATCGCGGAAACCGGAATCGGTGTCGAGAGTGAACATGACACCGCTGGAGCCGAGATCGCTGCGCACCATGTGCTGCACGCCGGCCGAGAGTGCCACGGCATTGTGGTCGAATCCCTGATGCACGCGATAGGAGATGGCACGGTCGTTGAACAGCGAGGCGAACACTTCGTGCATCGCCTTGAGCACGCTCGCCTCACCGCGCACGTTCAGGAACGTCTCCTGCTGCCCGGCGAAGGAGGCTTCGGGCAGGTCCTCCGCGGTGGCCGATGAGCGCACCGCGACGGCGATCTCCTGGCCCGCGCTCATGCGGCGCAGCTCCTCGGCAACGGCCTTCTGCAGCTCGGGCTGGAAGGGTGTCGCCATGATCCAGCCCCGGATGCGCGCCCCGGTCGCGGCGAGCCGCGTGACATCATCAGCGTTCAACGACGCAAGCTCGGCGCGAATCCGTCCCTCGAGGTCGCCCTGCTTGAGAAACTCGCGATACGCCTGGGCGGTCGTCGCGAAGCCGCCCGGCACCCGCACGCCGAGGTTGGCCAGTGAGCCGATCATCTCGCCCAGGGAGGCGTTCTTGCCGCCGACGGTCTCGACGTCGTGCATTCCAAGCCGCTCGAAAGGAATGACATACCTGTTCAATGGAGCTCCTCGGCAGACGCCCGCCCGCGAACCAGGCTTGCCCCGGCTACCGTGCGGTGGAACACTCGCAGCTCGCAGGGCAACCGGACAGGCCTCGTGAGTCGTCGAACCGTATTCTTCGTTTCGGACCAGACGGGCGTGACTGCGGAAACCATGGGCCACAGTCTCATGACGCAGTTTGAGGGCCTGGAATTTCGACCCGTGACTTTGCCATTTGTGTCGAGCGTTGACAAGGCGCAGGAGGCGGTCCGGCGCATCAATCGCGCCGCCGAGGAGGAGGGCGTTCGGCCGATCATCTTCAGCACGCTGGTGCAGGACGAGCTGCGCGATATCGTGATGTCCGCCAACGGTTTGTTCCTGGATTTCTTCGCGGCTTTCGTGGGCCCGCTCGAGCGCGAGCTCAACACTCGCTCCACCCATCGCGCCGGCCGCGCGCACGGCATGGCGGACATCGCGGCCTACACGGCTCGCATCAACGCCACGAACTTCGCGCTCGCCAACGACGATGGCACCGGCGGAGACTACGCGCACGCCGATGTGGTCCTGGTCGGCGTCTCCCGTTCCGGCA
>DASTDD010000035.1:0-3586 GCA_035710545.1 Steroidobacteraceae bacterium | reverse complement strand
CGGCTGTCCTTCGCCTGCAGCATGGCGACCCTCGAAGAGGCGCTCGGCCGCATGGCGCGCCTGCTCGCCGAGCGCGTCGCCGCCTGAGGCGCGCGCCCGTCGCGGGCGATGCTGTACTCGCTACTCGCCGACGTCCTGGTCGCCTTCCACTTCGCGTTCACCACTTTCGTGGTGCTGGGCGGCTTTCTGTCGTGGCGCTGGCGCTGGATGCCGTTCCTGCACCTGCCGGCGCTCGCCTGGGGCTGCTGGGTCGAGGTGTCGCACAGCATCTGTCCCCTCACCCCGCTCGAGAACTACCTGCGCCGCCTGGGCGGCGAGGCCGGCTATAGCGAGGGGTTCCTGGCGCACTACGTGGTGCGGGTGCTGTACCCGCCGGGACTCACCTGGCACATCCAGTGGCTGCTCGCCGTCCTGCTGATACTCATCAATGTGACGGCCTACGCTCGGTTTTGGCAGCTTCGTCGCGCGTGACGCGGCTGCGGGCGGGCGTCGGCGCCGCGGCCGGTATGTCGGCGTGGCGGTGGACGAGCTTCCAGTCGCCCTCCTCGAGCCGGAAGACTTCCGTGATGCGCACTTTCACCGCCTCGGCCGTGTCGCTCCCCGGTGCCTTGACCGTGGCGATCTGCACCCCGCTCCAGAAGGCGAGGCGGCCGGCTTCCGAATGCATGACCTGCAGTCGGCTCTCGCTGCCCGGCCCGAACTGCTTCGCGCCCCTGAGGTACGCGCGCGCCACCTGTTCAGCCCCCTGCTGCGGTTCCCCGCCCGGCGGCAGGAACGTCGCCGGGTCCTCGTGCGTCACCACGGCCTGGAGCGGTGCGGCGTCACCGTTCACGTAGGCGCGCGCGATCGCCTCGCGGCGCTGCATGAAATCACTGAAGTCGGGGCCGGCCTCTTTCTGTCCCGACTTGTCGATCCAGGCGACGAAGGCGTTAACGAAGGAGTTGATGAGCTTCACGGTCTCGGCGGAGGTGAACTTGCCGGCCGGGTCCATGAGCTCGCCGGCGCCGCCGATATAGACCTCGGGCTGCTGCAGCACCGGCATGTCCAGGAAGACGAAGGTCTGGCGCAGCGCGTGATTCGCGCCGAAGGCCCCGAGCTTGTAGGGCGTCTGACTGATGACACCGGCCGGCTTGCCCTTGAAGACGCTCTTGCCGGAAGGGCGCGAGCCGACGTCCACCGCGTTCTTGAGCACGCCGGGGATCGAGCGGTTGTACTCAGGCGTGACGAACAGGACCGCATCCGCGGCGCCAACCTCGCTGCGAAAGCGCTGCCAGGGTCGCGGCTCCGCGGCCTCCAGGTCATCGTTGTAGAGCGGCAGCTCGCCGATCTCGACCAGCCGGCAGTCGAGCCGGCCCTTCGCCTGCTCGATGACGTTCAGTGCAATCTTGCGGCTGAGCGACTCCTTGCGCAGGCTTCCCACGATAACGGCGACACGCTTGGCGCTCATCGGACTCCTCCTGAATCTTGGGGAAATTGCCAGTTCCTTCCCGGAAACCGCAGTATGAGACGCAGCGCTCGCCGTGTGACCCGGCGCCCGGCCGGTCGGCCCGACGTCCTACAGTAAGTGCCGCTCGCGGACGACAAGGCATGGGGTAGACTTCCCGGTAATGCTGTAACTGGACCTGAGCGCATCCGAGAATGCGCCGGCCAAGGGGCTCGATCGTGAAGCAACTCTCAGCACCGTCTGCCGGCGCACTGGCCCCCGAGGCTGCGAAATCCCGCGGCATTGTGGGCCGCATCCTGCTGCATGGTCTGTCGCTCGTCGTGGCGGCGGGCGCCTTCGTGGCGTATCAGCACTTCAAGCTGAATGCTCAGCCGACCGCCGCGACGGTCAGCCTGGTTGCCGCCGGCCTGTTTGCGTTCTCGCCCATCCGTGCACTCGTGGGCGAGTTCTTTACCATCGAGGGCAAGGTGCTGCACGCCGTGCATGGCATCGGTGGGCTGGCGCTGGTGGCGCTCGGCGCGACCGGAGCATTCAAGGGTCATGAGCTCATGTCCCACGCGGCCATGGCACCCTTCGCCATGATGGGCGCGGCGCAGGCGCTGATGCACCCGAACAACCCGCGCAATGCCGAGCAGGCGGCTGCGATGCGGCGCTTCGCCACGAGCCTTCCCGAGGTTGCGCAGATCGCCAAGCCCGGCGCCCTGACCTCTCCGGCGGCCGCCGCCCAGGCGGTGACCGCCCTGCAGGACATCATCTCCAAGGCTCAGGCGCTGGGTGAAACCGAGCTTCGGGCCGACCCGGCATTCCAGAGTGCCTGGGCGCAGGCCACCGCACGCACCGGTCTGTCACTCGGCCTGGACAGCGTGGATCAGGCGATCAATCGCCTGGCCGCCAACCCGGCCGCGGCCGGCGCGGTACCGGATCTGCGCAGGCGGCTGGCCCGGGCGCGGGACCTGGCGCACGCGATACAGCCCGCAAAACCCGTCAAATCCGGCATCTCTCCTTGACGTCCATGTCGGGGGTGGCCGAGAATTCGCGCCCTTCGAGTCTCCCGCCCGTTCCCCGGTAGCTCAGCGGTAGAGCGTCGGACTGTTAATCCGTTGGTCGTTGGTTCGATTCCAACCCGGGGAGCCATCACGCCCTAATCGCGGGGTGGCAGGTCGTCCGCTAGGCACGTATCGACCTCGGATTTCTCCCATGACGATTGTGCTGGCCCCGAGCCGAACGCCGACGGCCTCCCGTGCTCAGGAGTCGCTCGTAGATCTGTGCGCCGGCGGCGTAGCACTCACACGAGGCGCGCACCAGGCCGGCGCCGTCGAGGATGGTCACCTTGCCTCGGCTGTAGCGGATCAGCCTACGCCGTTGCAATGACCGCGCAGCGCGCGTGACGCCTGCGCGCCGTACACCCAACATGTAGGCCAGGAACTCGTGCGTAAGATTGATTTCGTCCGATCGCGCGCGATCGCGCATCATCAGCAGCCAGCGCGCGAGGCGTGCCTCGACGACATGAAAGCGGGTACAGGTCGCCATCTGCGCGAGCTGACTCATGAGTACGTAGAGATAGCGCATCAGCGTATATCGCAGGACAGGGCTGCGGCTGAGCGCACGGCAGAACGCTGCCGCTTCGATACGCAGGGCGGGTCCTGAGCCCTGCACCAACGCTCGCAATGGAGCATCGCCCACACCCGCCAGCAACGAGACCCCGAGCATGCCCTCGATGCCGATGAGGCCCACTTCTAGCCGCGACCGTTCGTCAAGCGCGGAGATCAGCGAAATGAATCCGCCAATTGGGAAATACACGTGGCGAATGCGCTCCCCCTGCTCACATAGCTGGGCTCCAAACGCCAGCTCGACGGTCTCGCAGTGCGTGAGTAACCGTCTGCGTTCGGCGGCGGGAATGGCGGCCAGCAGGAGGTTCTCGCGCCAGCTTGCAGTGGTTGCAACTCCGGGCGCGCCTGTGGCTGCTCGAGGATCTGGGTGGTCCATGTCCCAGCCGTACGCTGTATGGGGGGATCGGTCAGTGCGCCCGCGCACATAGCGCAACCCCTCGGCCGGTCAGAACCCACTGCTGGCTGGAGCATCTACGGTGGCAGCAGTCGATCGGTTTCCTTCTTCACCACCGCGTAACACTCGCAGCAGCTG
>DASTDD010000034.1:0-13402 GCA_035710545.1 Steroidobacteraceae bacterium | reverse complement strand
CGTGGGAATCAGCGGAGTCGATGCGGGCCTGGTGCGCGCCCATAAGCGTGCTCCGGTCCGTATCGGCAGTACCGGCGAGACGGTTGACTACGGCTTCGTGGGCGACATCGACGAGGTCGACCCGACCGTCATCCGCAAGCTGCTCGACAATGGCCTGATGCCCGTCATCAGCCCGTTGTCCGCGGACCCGAGCGGCATCCTCCTCAACATCAATGCGGACACGGTGGCCGCCGCGATCGGTGCCGCACTGGGTGCCGAGAAACTGATCCTGTGCACCGGGACCCCCGGAATCCTCGAGCGCCTCGACGATCCCGGATCGCTCGTTTCCTACACCGACCTGCGCGGCCTGAAGCGCCTGAGGGAGGAAGGGCGCCTCGCCGAAGGCATGCTGCCCAAGGCCAAGGCCATCGAGGAGGCCATCCGGGGCGGGGTCCGCCGCGTGCACGTCGTCTCCTACAAGGCCCCCGAAGGCATCCTGGGTGAAGTGTTCACGAACGAAGGCACGGGCACGCTGATCGTCGCCGATGTCAACGCCTTGACGCTGGCCGAGCAGAACCTGGTGCAAGCTTCGGCCTGACAACCCGCATGTCGCGCCTCTGGGACAAAGGCACCGAGTTGAACGATCGCGTGTTGCGCTATACCGCCAGCGAGGATTACCTGCTGGACGAGCGTCTAGTGCGCTACGACGTGCAGGCGTCCGTCGCCCACGCGGAGATGCTGCATGCGCAGAAGTTGCTCTCGGATGAGGACCTGCAAGCCATTCGCTCGGGTCTTGCGACGCTGGCCGAGGAGCACGCCCGCGGGCTGTGGCACATCGAGCTGCGCGACGAAGACGGCCAGACCGCTCTGGAGCGCCGACTGACCGAACGCATCGGGGCGGCGGGCGGCCGGATTCATCTCGGCCGCTCCCGCAACGATCAGGTGCTCGCGGCCATTCGCCTGTATCTGCGCGATGCGACCCAACAGTTGAGCGCGGGGGCCGGACAGATCGCCACGGCGCTCGAGCGCCTGGCGGCCCGGGAGAGCAACACGCCTCTGCCCGGCTACACCCATATGCAGCAGGCCATGCCCAGCTCGGTGCCGCTCTGGGCGGGCGGCTTTGCCGCCGAGATCCGCGACGACGCCGAGGGGCTTCGCCTGGCGCAGCGGCGTTCAGACCGCAACCCGCTGGGCTCGGCTGCCGGGTACGGTACTCCGGGCCTGCCGATCGACCGCGAAGCCACCCGCGCGAAGTTGAATTTTCAGGTCACGCACGAGCCGGTCTCGGCCGTGCAGCTCTCGCGCGGCAAGGCCGAGGCGCACGTGCTGTTCGAGATCGTCATGCTGATGCAGGACCTGGGCCGCTTCGCCGCCGATGTGCTGCTGTTCTACACCGCGGAGTTCGGCTTTCTCGAGCTGCCGGAGGCCTTCACCACCGGCTCATCCATCATGCCCCAGAAGCGCAATCCCGATGTGTTCGAGCTCATCCGCGGCCGCTCCATGACGGCGCTCGGATGTCTGGTCGAGGCGTTGGGACTGTGCGCCAAGCTGCCGTCCGGCTACCAACGCGACCTGCAGCTCCTCAAGTTTCCCCTCTTCCGAAGCATCGATCTGGCGTTGCAGACCCTGGACGTGCTCCCCCCGGCGATCGAATCGCTGGCGTTCCGCAGCGATCGCATCGTGCTCGATCCAGCTATTCACGCCGCCGAAGAGGCCAACCGCCTGGTCGTCGCGGAAGGCATTCCATTCCGCGAAGCCTACCGTCGGGTGGCCGCGAAGCTGCGGCGCTAGATCGCATCCGGCTGAGCCTCCGGAGCGGCCCGGGCGAAGGCCGGCAGGGTCTGCAGGTGCGCGCAGATGCCAACGAGTGTCGGAAAAGGTTGGACATCGGTCTTCAGCCGCCGGGCGTTGTACATCTGCGGGACGATGCAGACATCGGCCATGGTCACAGAAGAGCCGAACATGTGGCGGCCATCGCCGCTCAGGCGACGCGCATCCTGCTCGAGTGCGCGAAAGCCTTCCGAGATCCAGTGCCTGTACCAGGCGTTCACGGTCTCCTCATCGTGTCCCAGTGGTGCGCGCAGGTAACCCAGCACCCGCGAGTTGTTGAGTGGATGAATATCGCACGCGATGGCGAGCGCCATCGCCCGCACGCGCGCGCGATCGAGCGGGTCGCGAGGCAGCAGAGGCGGCTGGGGATGGACTTCGTCGAGATACTCGATGATCGCCAGGGACTGCGTTATGACCTGGCCGTCGACCTCGACGGTCGGGACGAGCCCCTGCGCGTTGAGTGCACGGAAGGCGGGTGAGTGCTGCTCGCTCGCGGGTGCGCGCAGGTTGATAGAGGTCATCTCGTATGGGAGGCCCTTCAGGTTCAGGGCGATGCGCGCGCGAAAGGCAGCGGAGCTGCGGAAGTACGTGTAGAGCTTCATGGGCCACCTATCGTGTTGCGCAGGACTTCGAGGCCCTCGATGGCGCCTTCGAGGCGATCTCCCGGCCGCAGTACTCCGACACCCGCGGGCGTGCCGGTGAAGATGAGATCACCGGGCCTGAGCTCGAACAGGCTCGAGAGCTCCGCCAGTATCTCCGGCACGCTCCAGATCATCCGGCTGACATCGGACTGCTGCCGCAAGGTGCCGTTGACGCTCAGCCAGATCCGCCCACGCTCCACATGACCGTATGAGGCGGGGCGGATCGCGGCCACCGGCGCGGAGCCATCGAAACCCTTGGCCGTGTCCCACGGCAGCCCTTTCTTCTTTGCCTGCGTCTGCAGGTCGCGCCGCGTCAGATCATTCCCCACCGCATAACCGAAGACATGCTCGAGGGCCAGGTTTACCGCAATGTCGCGGCCGGCCCGGCCGATGGCGACAACCAGCTCGATCTCGTGCTGCAGGTCCTCGGTCCGGGAGGGATACGGGACGGTCCCGCCGTTGGGCACGAGCGCATCGGCCGGCTTCGTGAAGAAGAACGGCGTGCCCTTCTCCGGCACGGCTCCCATCTCGACGGCATGATCTGCGTAGTTGCGCCCGATACAGTAGATGCGATGGACAGGGAAGCGTTGGCGGCTTCCGGCGATTTCGACGCTGGAGGCGGGCGCAGGCGTGAAAGCGAATTCGGTCACTGACGGCTCCGGCGGTGGCGCGAATGCAGGTAGACTACCCGTCATGAGCATCTGGCGCACGCAGGCTTCCGTCGAGCAACTGCAGACATACTCACGCAACACGCTCGTCGAGCACATTGGCATCCGCGTGACCGAGATCGGACCGGATTACGTCCGCGCGACGATGCCGGTCAACTCACATACCCACCAGCCGATGGGCGTCCTGCACGGTGGCGCCTCGGTGGCTCTCGCGGAAACGGTCGGCAGCCTCGCCGCCAGTCTGTGTGTCGATCCCGAGCTTCATATTTGCCTCGGTCAGGAGATCAACGCCAACCACATTCGTCCGGTCTCATCCGGCATCGTGACCGCAACGGCGCGCCCCTATCACCTCGGCAGCCGCAGCCAGGTCTGGCACATCGAGATCCGCGACGAGCGCGACAAGCTCGTGTGCATCTCACGCCTGACGATGGCCGTGGTGGATCGCCCGAAAGACATGTCATAGTATCGATATGGCCGAGAACTTGAACGCCAGCCCGGCCGCGCCGGGCACAGCCAACGGCTCGCTGCTCACCTACACGCACGTCATCTATGCCCTGCACACCGCTTCGGTGCTGATGGGGCTGGCGACGTTCTGGACGATCGTGGGCAGCTTCATCTTCGGCATCCCGTCGATCGTTGCAGTGATCATGAACTACGCGCGCCAGTCGGATGCGCGTGGCTCCTACCTCGAAACCCATTTCCGATGGCAGATCCGCACTTTTTGGTTCGCCCTCCTGTGGCTGATCGTGATCTGGGCGGTGTCGTTCCCGCTCATGCTCGTCCTGGTGGGGTTCGCCACGTTCTACGTCGGCCATGTCGTCCTGGGGATCTGGGTGATCTATCGCATTGCGCGGGGCTGGCTCGCACTGCGCGATCAGCGCCCGATGATGGTGTAGAGGTGAAGCGCGTTGAGGGGTGTTTGATCGCGCTCGCTGCCAGTGTGAGCGCCGTGGGGCTGCTGGCCGCCTGCGGTCAGAAGGGTCCTCTGTATCTGCCCGACCGTGGAACGGTTGTGACCCGCCCGGCGGGTTCGGCTGCACCGGGCACCGCGCCCCCTCAGGGGCAGCACACGTCGACCCCGCCGCAGTCTGCCTCTCCGGCCCCCTCTGATCAGTCACAGCCCAACCAGTCGCCACCGGGCACCTCGCCGCAGAAGCCCGACGACCGTAAGGACGACGACGGGTCCCCGCCCACGCCCCCTCGCTAGACGCGCATCAGGCCTTCGACGGGCTTGGCTGCAGCGCTGTCGGGAAAGACCCAGTCCTCCAGGGCTGCCGCAGACACATGCAGATGCTCTGCGAGCACGCCTTTGAGCACTGAGCGCAGGTCGAGCGTGGGTCTCAAATCGCGGCCCTGATACAGGTCGCGTGCCGAGAGCCCTGGCCAATCCGCGATCACGCGGCCGCCGTGCACCGCGCCTCCAACGAGGAAAGCGGCCGCGCCGGTGCCGTGGTCGGTACCGCGTGTGCCGTTGGTGGCCGCAGTACGACCAAACTCCGTAGCGAGCACGACTGCAGTTCTGCTCCAGGTCGGTCCCAGCTCCTCCTTGAGCGTGCGCAGACCCTCGTCGAGAGCCGTGAGCCTGCCCGCCAGCTGACCCTCCGCGCCGCCTTCGTTCGCGTGCGTGTCCCACCCTGTCGTATCGAAGACCGCTATGCGGGGCCCATCTTCGCGCCGGAGAAATCCGGCAGCCGCGCGGGCTATCTCGGCGTAGCGTGCAGATTTGGACGCAGCGGCTTGCATCGTCGGCGCGTCTCCCCCCGCAATGGCATCCGCGGCCAGAGCATCGGCGAGCCGTCTCGAGAGGAGGGAATCCGAGGCATACAGATCGGTTACCCGCTGCAGGGTGTCATCGTCGAGAGCCGCCAGCTTCGATGGCGACCACGAAGTCACCGAGGCAGGCCCGCGCATGAGAAGGGGCACATTTTGCCCCAAGGCAACGCCGGACTCCTTTGGCGACACATGTCCGGCCTGCAGTGAGGCAAGGGCGCGGTTGAGCCAGCCGCTCTGCAGCGCGTGTGGATGGACCGAGCCGTTTTCCAACACGTCCTGACCGTCAAAATGTGAGCGCTCGCGATACGGGCTCGATACCGCATGAAACACAGTGAGCTCGCCGTCGCCGTAGGCGCTTCGCAGGAAGCTCATGCTCGGATGAAGCCCGAAGAATCCGTTCAGAGGCAGAGCGCCGGCGCCGGCGCCTGGCGGCGTCAATGCAAGCTCCCTGCGCAGGCCGGCGTAACCGGGATCTCCGTAAGGTGGCACCGCGGCAAGCCCGTCCAACGCGCCCCGCATGATCACGAAGATCAGCCGAGCCTCGTCTGTGGCAGCGGTCTCGGCGAAAGCGAGCCGCGAGGTGAGCAGCGTACCCCCGAGCGCCAGAGTGCCCGCGGCCAGGAATTCCCGTCGTTTCAAGGTACGCATGGCAATCTCCTCGGAGGGTGGCGCAAGTCCGTCTCAACGCCGCATGAACTCGGGAGCAGCCAGCAACAGCGTGATGCTTTGCGAGGCACTCGCAGCGTGCGCTATCGCACTCCGTGTCGGTGTCTCGAGCGTACCGCCAAGTAGCTCGGGCGCGAGGGCAGACCCATCGCGACGGTTGCCAACGCGCTGTCCCAGCACGTCTGCCCATTCGAGCCGTTTGATGAGCGCGGACGCACCATCCCAGTCCGCACTCCGATCGGGCCAGCCGGCAGGCGAGCCGGGGCTGTAGATGCGTTGCCCCATTATCTCGAACGGCGCGAGCGGTGCTCGACCGGCATCGACTGGCAGATCGAGGCCCCGGAATGTCGAGAGAATGTAATCGTTGGGTGTCTTGTACTTGGCAAGCGGCCGGACCCACGCCTCAGGCGAATCGATGAGCGCGCGGTAGACCGCGGGCAGGTAGCCATCGCTGCGCGTGAAGGCGTTCGCAATGCGGTCTACGGCTTTGGCGGGAGGATCATCCGCTATGAAATGGCGCGCGAGCTTGGTGGCAATGAAGTGCGCGGTCGAACGATGTGCGGCGAGATCGCGCAGGACCGCTACGCCCTGGCCGTAACCATCATCCGCATAGCTTCTTCCCAGCACCCTCTTCGTGCCCGGCTCGTGGAGCTGCGGGCGGAACAGGAACTTGCCGGACTCCCCGCGCCCGAACCGATTGGCCTCTCCGCCGATCGACCAGCCCGTCAGGACATCGGCGAAAGTCGTGACGTCCTGTTGCGTGTAGCCGCCGCCGACTCCGAGCGTGTGCAGCTCCATGATCTCGCGCGCCAGATTCTCGTTGATGCCCACGCGTCGGGAGGGAGTTCGCCTCTCGACGGTGCGCGCGGCCCGTGAGTCAGGTCCGACCGAAGCCTGGTTGTCCAGGTACAGCAGCATCGCCGGGTGCTGCTCGACCGCAAGCAGCATGTTCGAGAAATGTCCCAGCACGTTGGGTCGAATGGCTTCGCGCTCCAGGCTGCCCGCCAGGCCCAGCACGAGGCTCTTGTCGACCGACACTGCGAAGTGGTTCGTCCAGAAGTAGGTGAGCCGCTCCACGAAGGGGCGCTGAGTGCCCACGCCCTCGCGAAAGCGCGCCGTGGCCTCGGCGAGATAGACCGGCCGATAGATCTGGCCAACCTTGAGAAGGGCTGCCGCAGCTTTCGTCTGCGCCGCCGGATCGGCCGCGGTGCGCACCGCCTCCGCAGCCTGCTTGGTCTCGCGCAGCTGCCGCCGGGCTTCCAGCGCCCGCGACAATGTCTCGGCCGAGCTGCGCAGGTCCGGGTCGGTCAGCACCGCCGGCGCGCCGACCAACTGCTCACGCAGCCACTCCCGGGGCGCTGCGCCGATCCGGGCCAGCTCGCCGGGGCGGGCGCCGAGCCCGAATCGGTTCGCGGCGATGGCCGGCATCGGATCGGCGGTATCTGGCAGCACGGGCGGGGCCTCATGAACGTAAGCTACTGCCATAGCGCGCCAGCATCGGGCGGGTTGACCGGCGGGTGCCGGACAGCACGACCAGTCCGATATACTGCGACTCCCCCCGCGCCGGCCCCTCCCATGAATTCATCGCCCGACCTGGTCCTCGTCGACGGCTCGTCTTATGTCTACCGGGCATTCCATGCCCTGCCGCCGCTGACCAACTCGCGCGGCGAGCCGACCGGCGCCGTGTACGGCGTGCTCAACATGCTGCTGAAGTTCGTCAAGGACTATCAGCCCCGGCGCATGGCGGTGGTCTTCGACGCCTCGGGGCGCACCTTCCGCGACGACCTGTTCGCCGAGTACAAGGCGCACCGGATACCCATGCCGAACGACCTGCGCGCCCAGATCGAGCCGCTCCTGAGCATCCTGCGCGCGCAGGGCCTGCCGATTCTGCGGATCGAGGGAGTGGAGGCGGACGATGTCATCGGAACGCTCGCCTGCCGGGCCGCCCGGGCAGGCTCGAGTGTGCTGATCTCCACCAGTGACAAGGATATGGCCCAGCTCGTCGATGGCTCGATCACGCTGATCAACACGATGAGCAACACGGTGCTCGACCGGGATGGCGTGAAAGCGAAATTCGACGTCTATCCGGAACAGATCATCGACTATCTCGCATTGATCGGCGACAGCTCGGACAATATTCCGGGTATCGAGAAGGTCGGCCCGAAGACTGCAGCGAAGCTGCTGGAGCAGTACAAGGCGCTCGACAACGTGATCGCCAATGCCGGACAGATCAGCGGCAAGGTCGGCGAGAACATCCGCGCGGGCCTTGCGACACTCGAGCTGTCGCGGCGTCTGGCTACCATCCACACCGACCTCGAGCTCCCGCTCTCACCCGAGCAGCTGACGCCGTCTGCGCCCGATACCGCGCAGCTCCGCGAGCTCTACACGCGCTATGAGTTGCGATCATTTCTCAAGCAGCTTGACGGGGCGTCGCTGGAGGCCTCTGCGGCAGCACCGGCCGCGCCGGCCCCTCGAGCTGCCTCGGGCGAGCCGTCACCGCTCTCGCAGATCGAGCGCCACTACGAGTGCATCACCGCCTGGCCGGACTTCGAGCGCTGGATTGCACAACTCGGCGCAGCGGAGCTCTTCGCCTTCGACACCGAGACGACCAGCCTCGATTACATGAAGGCCGAGATCGTCGGAGTCTCCTTCGCGCTGCGCCGCGGAGTCGCCGCCTACGTGCCACTGCGGCACGACTATGCCGGCGCGCCCGAGCAGCTCGATCGCGATCGCGTGCTCGCCGCGCTCAAGCCCCTCCTGGAGGATCCGGCTCGAGGCAAGATCGGTCACCATCTGAAATTTGACGCGCACGTACTGGCCAACTACGGAGTCGCGCTCGCCGGAATGCGCTTTGACACGATGCTCGAGTCCTACGTCCTCAACAGCGTGGCCACCCGGCACGATATGGACTCCACGGCGCTGTGCTATCTGGGGATGCGGACCACCACTTACGAGGACGTCGCGGGTAAAGGCGCCCGGCAGCTGTCGTTCAACCAGGTGCCGGTGGACCGGGCTTTCGAGTACGCGGCGGAAGATGCGGACATCGCCCTGTGTCTGCACCATACCCTGTGGCCACAGCTCGAGGCGGCTCCGAAACTCGAGCGCCTGTACGAGGAGGTCGAGCAGCCGCTGATGCCCGTCCTGCTGAGCATGGAGCGCCGCGGGGTCCTCGTCGATCGCGAGCGGCTGCGCGCTCAGACCCGCGAGATCAACCGTCAGCTGCAGGAGCTGATCGAGCAGGCGCGGCGCGAAGCCGGCGCCGAATTCAACATCGACTCACCGCGGCAGCTCCAGCAGATCCTGTTCGAGAAGCTGCAGCTCCCGGTCACGCGGCGCACGCCAACCGGACAGCCTTCCACGGCCGAGGACGTCCTGGAGGAGCTCGCCTCCTCGTACGCGCTGCCCCGAATCGTGCTCGACTACCGCATGCTGGCCAAGCTCAAATCGACCTACACCGACAAGTTGCCCGAGCTGGTGGACCCGCGCACCGGGCGCATCCACACCTCCTATCACCAGGCGGTGGCGGCCACCGGCCGGCTCTCCTCTGCGGACCCGAACTTGCAGAACATTCCGATCCGGCGCCCCGAAGGCCGTCGCATCCGGCAGGCCTTCATCGCGCCGCCCGGGCACGTGCTCATGGCTGCGGACTACTCGCAGATCGAGCTGCGCATCATGGCGCACCTCTCGGGTGACGAGGGGTTGCTGGCCGCGTTTGCCGAGGACCGCGACGTGCATCAGGCCACGGCGTCCGAGGTGTTCGGCCTGGCGCTCGAAGCGGTGTCCGCGGACCAGCGCCGGCTGGCGAAGACCATCAACTTCGGGCTCATCTACGGCATGTCGCCGTTTGGCCTGGCGCGACAGCTGGGCATCGATCGGAGCTCCGCTCAGAAATACGTCGAGCGTTATTTCGCCCGCTATCCGGGGGTCAAACGCTTCATGGACGAGACTCGTCTCAAGGCGAGGGAACTGGGATATGTCGAGACCGTCTTCGGCCGCCGCCTGTATCTGCCGGACATCCGGTCCGGCAACAGCCAGCTCCGCCAGTACGCCGAGCGCAGCGCCATCAACGCACCGATGCAGGGGACGGCGGCGGATCTCATCAAGCGCGCCATGATCGCGGTGGATGCCTGGTCCCGGCGGGAGGACGGTCGGGCGCACTTGATCATGCAGGTGCACGATGAGCTCGTGCTCGAGGTGCGCGAGGACTCCGTAGAGCACGTAGCGAATGCAGTACGGGAGCGTATGACGGGCGCCGGGCAGCTTCGCGTGCCGCTGCGTGTCGACATGGGTACGGGCGCGAACTGGGACGAAGCCCACTAGCCAGCACGGACGCCAGGTGGCTCGGCCCCGCAGTGGGTTTATTGCCCCCTGCTCTCCCGTGGCTCGATGTCCTGGGAAAGCCGTGCGAACCGTCCCGGGTGGTCAACCTCTGTAGCGAAAAGGCCACAGAGGTATAGCCAAGCCACTGATCTGGATGGGTTTTTTTAGAATCCCGGCTCGGAACTTCCCCTGCACCCACCCGTCTAATCGCTTGAGTGCTAGTCACTCCCCGCTTCCCTCCCTGAGCGGGTCGACCCGGTTCACGAGACCTGTACCGGGTTAGTCTGCCCCGGTGACCTGATCAAGGTCATCGGGGTCTTTTATTTCCCGTTTCACCGCCAGCTAAGGCATCAGCCAGGCCTCGAGCTGCCGCTGGGCCTCGTGAAGGCCGGTCTGATCAACCGCCGAGAAGAGCTGAACCGTGGCACGGTCGCCCAGGGCGGCCTGCGTCGAGCGCAGAGCCCGTGCGCCATCGGTCCGGTTGAGCTTGTCCGCCTTCGAGAGAAGCACGCACAAGGGAATGGCCGGTCCCGCCCAGCTCAGCAGTGTCTCATCGCTTTCGAGCAACCCGCGCCTGGCATCGACGATCACGAAGAGCCCGCAAAGCGATTCGCGTGTGCGCAGCGCCTCGATGAGTGGCCGCCACAACTCGCGCTCGGCGGGCGGACCGCTCGCGTAGCCATAGCCCGGGAGGTCCACGAGTCGCTGCAAGGGAGCGAGCTCGAAGAAATTCAGCAACCGTGTGCGCCCCGGCGTCTTGCTGGTCCGAGCCAGTCCCTTGCGTTCCGTCAGCGCATTGATCGCACTCGATTTGCCCGCGTTGGAGCGGCCAACGAAGGCCACTTCCGCGCCGCGATCCGGAGGGAACTGCGCGGGGGATGCGGCACTGATGAGGAATCGAGCTTGTGAGAAACGGCCCACAGCACTCGTAGTGTACAATTCGGCGCCCTGGCAACAGGACGAAACCGGAAAGAAAACAATGGCGAAGACGATGAGAGCCGGCTGGGCGGCCATCGCCGCGCTGGCTGCGACGGTCAGCCTCGCGCAGACGGCGGCGGCCCCGGAGGACCACACGCCCTTCTCCGACGGCAAAGCCCAGGCAGGCACGACCAAGACCGCCGTGTGCTCCTCGTGTCACGGCCCCAACGGCAACAGCACCAACCCCGAGTGGCCCCGGCTTGCGGGTCAGAGTGCCGTCTACGTCGCCGAGCAGCTGAAACTGTTCAAGACGACCGTGCGCAACAATCCGGTCATGATGCCGATGGCTTCCGGTCTCAGCGATCAGGACATCGACGACATCGCCGTGTATTACGAGGCTCAGACCCCCCAGGGACTGGAAGCCGATCCATCCTACTGGAAAGCGGGCGAGGCGCTTTATCGCCACGGTGACCTGTCGCGGAATATTCCCGCATGCATGGCGTGCCACGGGCCGGACGGACGCGGCAATCTTGCGGCCGGCTACCCGGCACTTCGCGCACAGCAGTCTGTCTATGTCATGAAGCAACTTCATGACTATGCGAGCGGTGCGCGCTACGCCGGCACCCGGAACCCGGCTTCGGCCAGCCCTAATGCCGTGATGATGTTGACGATAGCCAAGCGCCTGACCCCCGAGGATATACGCAACGTCGCATCGTACGTTCAGGGCCTGCGCTGATGATCCGATTACCCGATCCCCGAAAGACGCACCTGCCCCTCACGGTGACCACCTGCCTGGCGCTGATGCTGTCCTCGTGCGCGCGCAGCCAGGCTCCTCAACAGCCGGCAGTCGCGGCCCCTTCTCCGGCGCCTGCGGCATCGGCACAGCCGACGCCCGCTCCGGCACAGCCGGAAAACCCCTCGGCGCAACAGAGCGAGGCGCAGCAGGCCGCGGCTGCGCAGGAAAAGGGTGACGAGCCTGAAGAGGATCGCGGGCAGGCACGCAGTGATGCCGGCCTGGAACGGCTCGCCCAGCTTCCGGCGGGTCAGCAGCTTCCGGGCGGCAAGTGGAAGCCCGGGGTCAATTACGACCCGCTCGTGCCTGCCCAGCCCACCAATGTCGCCCCCGGGAAAATCGAGGTGGTGGAAGTCTTCTGGCTCGGTTGCCCGCATTGCTACGCGCTCGAGCCTTACATCCAGAACTGGCTCAAGAACAAGCCCGACTACGAGCAATTCGTGCGCGTTCCGGTGATGTGGGGACCGGTCCATCGCGCGCATGCCCGCCTCTATTACACCCTGATGGCCCTCAACCGCGAGGACCTGGTGCAGCAGGCTTTCGATACGATCCAGCAGAAGCACGAGATGCTCGTCGCCGCGAACGATGAGGGCACCCTGAAGGAGCAGGAGGCTTTCGCCAAGCAGTTCGGCATCAGTGCGGACAAGTACGCCAATGCCTACAACTCGTTCACCGTCAGCTCGAACCTTCAGCGTGCCGAGGAGCTCACGCAGCGGTACCACGTAACGGGGGTGCCGGAGATCGTGATCGATGGCAAGTACACAACCGATGTTGGCAAGGCTGGCGGCCCGAGCGAGCTCATTGCGCTGATAGACGATCTGGCGGCGGCGGAACACCGCCGCTGATATCCCTGCGGGGCGCAGCGAAGCGGAGATGATCGGGTGATTCGCCTGCGAGACGGCTTCGCGTGTTGACCATCTTCGTCCCGGGTGCGAGCGGGCTGCTCGCCAGCGATGCGGCGCCTGGCAGTGACCTGCCGGCAGAGGCGGTGTGGATCGACCTGCGCGAGCCGACGCCGGAGGAAGAACACCGGGTCGAGGCGTCACTCGGCATCGATGTGCCCACGCGCGAGGAGATGCAGGAGATCGAGGCCTCCAATCGCTTCTACGAAGACAACGGGTCGCTGTACATGACGGCCACTCTTGTCACCAAGCTCGACACGGACCTGCCGGTGCGCACTCAGGTCACCTTCATCCTCACGGGCTCGAAGCTCGTGACGAATCGCTACATGGACCCGTTGCCGTTCCGCCGCTTCATCACTTTTTCCGCCACCCATCCCGTGCCGGCACCCTGCGGCGCGACGGTCCTCGCCGGCCTGCTCGAGGCGATCGTAAACCGCATTGCCGATGTGCTGGAAAAGGTCGGCACGGATGTGGACTCGATCTCCTCCGAGGTTTTCTCGCGTTCGCGCGAGAAGCACCCGGCGCCGCCGGATTTTCGCAATGCGCTCGAGCGCATCGGCCAGAGCGGCGAGCTCGTCTCCAAGGCCAGCGAGAGCCTCGTCAGCCTGACGCGACTGCTCGGATTCGCCCGGCAGAGCACCGGCCCGCAGATCCCGCAGGAGGCCCGCGTACGGCTGCAAACCCTGTCCCGCGACGTGCTGGCGATGAGCGATCACTCGTCCTTTCTGGGCGACAAGGTGCAGTTCGTCCTCGATGCCACGCTCGGAATGGTCAGCATCGACCAGAACAACATCCTGAAGATCTTCTCGGTGGTCGCCGTGTTCCTGTTGCCACCCTCGGTCGTCACGGGATTCTACGGAACCAACTTCGAGCACATCCCGTGGCTGCATGCGACCTGGGGCCCCTGGGCAG
>DASTDD010000033.1:0-6930 GCA_035710545.1 Steroidobacteraceae bacterium | reverse complement strand
GCGATCGACGCGAACCGCGCGCCCCCATCTCATCTGCAGATATATGCGCCCGGTCGCGCGCTCTGCGAAGTTGACTTCGGCAAATCCCTCCACGCAGCGCCGCAGGAACCCGAGGTTGTGTTCGGCCGCCAGGAGCGGGGTCTGCGGATAGAGCGTCTGCGGGCTCAAGGCGTCGACATTTATGCGGCCGTAGCGCGCGACGTCCACCATTGCCTTGACGTCGAGCAGGTTGAAAGTGGAGTTGGTGCCGAAGGCAATCGTGCGAGGCCGCTCCCCGAGCTGCACTGAATTATCCAGAAACTCGAAATGTATCCGCTTGTCCGTACGGCGCACCCATGTGAAAAAGATGTCGGGCATGCCGGTGTAGGCCTCGATGCTGTGGGCAAGCGTATCGTCCACCGCCTTGTAACGCCCTACTTCGAGGCCCCGCTTCCAGGCTCTCTCCACCAACATCTCCGGCGGCGTGATCATGAAGAACAGGTAGACGGAGTCTCCGAAGCGGGTCAGCAGATTGCTCCCGGCTTCGTCCGAGTCCGGGGCGAAGCTATCGAAGCGGAACCGATCGATCAGCAGGTGCGCCATCTCGCCGCGCTTCTGCTTGAGCGCCATGTAGCGATCGAGCTTCTGATCGACGATCTGCAGCTCCTCGGAGGTGAGCGCGCCGGCATACTTGTAGGCGCTCCCGAGTGATGCGTAGTCGAGGAGCTGCTTGCGCCAGATGTCCGGACTGATCAGGGCAAAGTCGCTCCAGCTTGCGCCGATCTGCCCCGCGAGTTTCCTTTGCAAAGGCCGCAGTGTGCTCTTACCCGAGGCGGAGGGCCCCTTCGTGTTGATTACGAGCGGACGTTCCTGCCGTGGCAGCAGCTTGTAGCCTTCCATCCCGGCGGCCTCCCTCAACACCGGCTCGATCAGCCGCCCGATGGCCTCACCGCCGTGTGCGTTGGCTGCGATGTCGCTGGCCAGCGAGATGATCAGCTCGGACGTGCCCCACGCACGGCCATTCACGGTGAACAGCGCGGCCATCACTCGTGCGAGGCAGCGGTAAGCGCCGCCTTCCAACGTATCCTCAGCGCGCGCCGCCCGTTGCTCAAATTCGGCAATCTGCTGGTGTCCCCAGGCGAGCGCGGCGAGCGAAGGGGCTGCAGCCACTGGCGCCGGCTCGCCCCCGCCGGGCAGCTGGCCGCGCCAGCGCCCAGCGAACCGGGCCAGGCGACTCGGGCCAGGGCGCCGCAGGGGCGCTGACCGCAGGGTCGGAGCTGCTGCCAGACCGGACACGGCAACCTCGATGTGGTGTGCGAGCTTGCTCCTGACCTGCTCGAAAACTGCGGCGATCTCGGCCATCCGCGGCTCGAGGTACCGCTTCAGCAGCAGCGCTGTCATGGCGCGGAAGTTGATGCCGAGATCCTCGATCCGCGATCCATCCGGCACGGAGAAATCGGCGGTGACGCGAATCAATACTTCGTGCAGCAGCAGGCGCTCGGGGCGAAAGGCCACGATTTCCGCCGCAGCCAGCCCGGTCAGCAGCTGCAGCTCACTGGCGGACCCGGGCGTGGTGCGGACGTTCTCGGGCCGAAAAATGGTGCACAAGGGTCGCAGCGCCGGCGGCAACTGCGACTCGATGCCGGGATTCCAGGGGCCGTAGGGTCCGCTCGTACCGTCGGGCGCGGCACTCATGGGGGCGTGGACCTCGCATGGGCGGGGAGCTTGGCAGCGCGCGGATACATTCTCAGCTCCGGCACCTCGCCGCGCTGCAACTTCTGCTGCACGTCTTCCCAGTATTGCACCGTGAGCAGGTCCGCGTTCTGCCGACGAAACGAGCGCCATGCCAGATCGCTCTTCAGCTGCAGGCCGTACTCCAGCTCCTCGGGCAGAAAGATAACGCCGTCTTCGAAGAACCAGTCCGGGGGCCCTTCTTCTCCCGGCTCGCGGCCGGCATTGGTCCGGATTTTCACGTCCGTGAGCTTCTCAACGGCGTCGTAGTCGAACAGAAAGACCCGTCCGTAGCGGCCGACACCGTAGTTCCTGGAGTCGAGGTCCTTGTTGAAGATGTTGGTTGCGGCATTGTTGCGGATGCAGTGTCCCAGGCTGCGGATCACGGCATGGGTCTCCGCTTCGGTTGCCTGCTGCAGGTAGACCGGCAGCGGCACGATTCTCAGCTGGATGATGAGGAAGCGAAAGAAGACCCCATCGCCATCGATCTGCACGCTGCCGGCGGCCTCCTGCAGGATCTCCTCCAGCAGCGCAGTGTCGAACAGGTCACGATCGAGCCTCACGTTGAAGTACATGACATTGTCGAGCATGCTCGCCGCGCGATTCATCTCGTGCACCTGCCGGTACTTGTCCACCACGGCCGTGATACCCGGGAACTCGCCCCACTTGTAGGCGGAAGTCGGACGATCCCTGACCACCTTGAGGTGATAGGAGCAGGACTCGAAGCTGAATCCCAGTGCGACCGTGCCGGGGTAGCCCGGCGAGCGGCGCAATCTCTCGCCCGTCGCGCGACTCTGGTCGATGATCTCCTTCAGGATGACGACCTTGCCCACGTGATTGAAGCCGATGGTGGCGTAGTGATGGCCGAGCGGACGTCGTGGCATCAAGCTGAACAGGAACACGCACGTCTGATAGTAGAGCCGCGTGGTGACGTGAAAATTCGCCAGCGCGGAGCTGAAGAGCCCATGGATGTCGGCAACCCGGTGCAGCACGGCATCGACATGTATGCCCGCGGGACTGTTGAGAAAGGCCACGACGAAGGGCATGTAGGTCGCATCCATCAAGACCCAGCGGCCGACCAGGAACGCGCTGCGGTCGCGGAAGAATCCCGCCTCCACCACATCGAGCGCCACGGGCAGGGCCGCGTCCGGTGCCGAGTACAGCAGCAGTTCGAGGCGCTGCAGGATTCGCTGGGTGTCGCTGCGCAGGTCGCGGAACGGCACCGCGAATCCCGGGATCTGCAGGGCCTCGGTCAGCAGCGCCTCATCGACGCGATTACGCACCGGCAGACGCCGATGAACGTGAGCCATCGAGTCCACTCGCCGTTTGCTCGGTGGCGGGAACGAGTACGCCACGGGGCGCCAGATGCTGTGATCGATATTGCGCCGCAGGGAATGGGTGAGACCAAAAACGATGTCCGCTTCGTAGCGATCGGCGATGGTCGCCAGCAGCAGATGATCGATCGCATCCCACAGCGCCGGGTTGTCCGACAGCGCCGGAAATGCAGCCAGGATTCGCGGGCCGTGCTCCTCTATGTAGCGGCTGTAAAGGCCGAGTCGCTCCTTGCTGATGCGGATCGACTCATGCGGATCCATCGATTCGAACGCACGCTGCGCGCGGTAGGGGTACTCACAGAAGCGGGCATAAAAATCGTCGAAGATCGCCAGGATCAACTCGACACTCGCCGAGATTTTCCCGGCTTCGGCCTCGCAGGCGAGGAGGCGCGCGTAGGCGTGCTCCACCGGGGTCCGAGTCACGTGGACCCGCCGCCGGAGCAGACGTCGGTGTCCACGCCGGTGTCCGAATGGACCCTGCCCCCCGCAGCAGCGCTCATTCCAGATCGGCCTTGAGAACGGGCTCCGCCATATCCGTGAGCCGGGTTGCCTGCGCCTGCACGAAGGCGCCAATGCGGGCCACGAAATCCTTCTCCTGCCCGGCGTATGCCGGATCCGCCACCTGCAGCGCGGTGGCCGCCGGCGCAGCCGCTCCCAGGCGCCTCATCTCGCGTACGAGCAGACGTCGCGGAGTGCCGGTGCGCGCCGCGAACCCGGCCCAATCGTAAGCACCGATCGCATCCAGGGAGAATTGATCGCCGTAGGCCATGGCCAGATCTCGCCTGAATCCCGGGTATTGCGCAACAGAGGCCAGGTCGTAGTGCGGGGCCAGGGTGAGGCCCGAGGGCTCGCAGAAGAACGAGATGTTCTTGGCATGCGCATCGGAGTTGCCGATGAGGTACTGAAACAGAGCCCAGCGCAGCAGCATGAGCCGGGTGAGATCCTTGTTGAGACTGTAATCGGCCACCGAGAACAGCCGCTCGAAGCTGACGCCCTCTCGATTCCCGGCCGTGTCGCGTCCGGCCGCAATGTTATGTTCGTACTTGTACGCGACCGGCAGATTGAGGGCCTGACAGCCGTCGATGACGTGAACTCGCCGCACGCGCTGCCCGTCCCGGAGGCGATCGAAACGCTCTACGACGAGAATGGGATCGGGCACGCGCAGAATCGATACGGGCGCTGCCGCCAGCTCCAGTCTGCGTGCCAGGCACATGCAGAAATGCTCGTTCGCGACGAGGAATGGCAGGCGCGCGTCCGAAGGTTGTGGCTTCAAAATGTGCGTCGAGGCCAGTCGCCGGCCGGCAAGGTACATTCGCCCGTTCTGATCTTGGTACACGGGCAGCTTGTCCTGAGCTCCGGCAATCAACACGTGCACTCGCCCGTCCCATACCGAGAACGGGTGGTGAGCGTACGCGTGAATGCGCCGCGCAAGCTCCGTCGAAGTCACTTCCCGGCCTGCTCCATCGGCTCCGTCCCGTGCCTCCTCCGCCGAGAACGACAAGGCACCGGAGGTCTCCTGCCCGCACTCGTGAATCAGGCCGTAGAGATTGTTTCGGGCGACCCGATGGGCCGTGGCGAGTGCCTCCAGTGCGCGGCCTTCCGGCAGCAGATTCTCCAGAAAGCGACGCACGGTTCCCGAGGCCGCATCCGGGCCGAGGATGGTGATGTGGGGGGAGATCGAGTACGCAGCGCGGTCGCGCCCCCATTGCGGCGCATACCGAAACGAATAACGCTCATCGAACGACTCGTGATCAACCGAGCCGACCTGCGTGCCCGAGCTGAGGACCTGGAGTGTATGCGCACTCATAAACCGGACCGGCTCATACTCCTGAATGCTCGCCGCACCGGGCCGCACCCGACCGCCCTGGGGACACATCGCACAGAATCCAAACCGCGTGCGCGGCGGGCGCCGTTTTCGAGCCCGCACTTGGCGAGATTACGGCGGCTGATGACGATCGTGTAAGTATCTGAGGCGAAGGCTGGCTGGGCCCTAACCGGAGCCGTCGAAAGCGCCGACGGCGATGACTGGATAGGGACTTCCCGTATTGGCCGCTACGGATTGACCCCAATCGCGCCGGGGACCGGCTACGAGCCTCAGCCGGACTTCGGGCCGGAGCTTGCCCCTGCGTGCCTGTACGGCGTGGCGGCCAACCGGCCGAGCATCAAGGCCGTCCGCTTGATCTGCCTGTCAAAAGCGGTGAGATCAACCGTCTCGCCCGGCGCATGAGCTCCCTTGCCCGCCGCACCGAAGCCGACCAGAGCATCCACCTGGTCCGCCACGAACGAGATGTCTCCGGCCCCCCGCTTGGCCGGATCCAGCTCCTGCATCTCGGCAAGCCCGAGGTCGCGGTTGATTCCATTGAGCATGGCCAAAAGCGCGCGATTGCCCGCGGTCGGAGCCATGGCGGGGTATTCATCCTCCATCTTGATTTCGGCCTTCGTACCCGGCAGGTGCTGCTCCACGATGGAGCGCATCCTGGCTTCCACGCGTGCGGTCTGCTCGTTGCTCAAGGTCCGCAGGTCGCCTGTCGCGACTGCCGTGCCTGGAATGATGTTGGTCTTGCCAGTGGCGGCGGCCTTTTCGCCCCCTTCTTCCGCCTCAGCCGTGGCCCCTCCGGCAATCAATCCGACGTTGAAAGTGGCATTCGGCTCGCGCGCATCGCGGCGGAAGCCATCGAGGATGCGGGCAATCTCATAGATGGATCCGTAGCCGGCCCGATCCGAGAAAATGCCGGACGAATGTCCCGATTGCGCGCTTGCGGTGAGTCGCCAGCTGGTAAACCCGCGTCTCGCGATGGTGCCCATGTCCTGGCCGTCTTCCTGCGCAAGGCCCTCGAACTCGAGGGCCACATCACTCTGGGCTGCCGCCGCACGCATGTCGCGCCGCGCTACCGAGAGGGGCTGGCCCGGCCATTCCTCATCACCGCTGAGGACGACGGTGATGTGGGCCTTCGAAAGCGTGCCAGCGCTCTGCATGGCGCGCAAAGCAGCCACCATGATCGCCAAGCCACCCTTCATGTCATTGACACCGGGGCCTTCGGCCGTCGTATCGCTTTGACGCACGTACCTCTGGAATGGGCTGTCCTTCTCGAAAACCGTGTCCATATGGCCGATCAGCAGGACCCGCGCGCCGCGGCCCCCGCCCCGGTGTTCTGCCACGAGCACGCCGGCGCGGCCCACCTCGGACATGGGAATCCACCGCACCTTGAATCCGAGGGGCTCGAACTGCTGCCGCATGATCTGCGCGATTTGCGTGACCCCATCGATGTTCAGCGTGCCGCTGTTGATATTCACCAGCTTCTCCATCAACTCGATCGCCTTGGGCGTCTGAGCTTCGGACGCACTGACTACCTTCTTCTCCGTGGCGGACAGGCCGGCAGCCGCAGCGGATGCCGAGCAACAGGCAGCGCATGTGACGAGAAGCGCACGCACGAATCTTCCAGTGGGCACGATGTTCCCCTTCGAGTGGATGACGTAGCATGAGGCAAGCGGCGCCACTCGTCACGCGAACGGTGTGCTGCCTGCGTCTCAGGATCGCCCGGGAAAGAGCTCGAGGTAGGGCTCCGCTTCCGCGAGCACGCGTGCGTAGGACGGGCGTCTCGTCAACTTGTCCAGATAAGCACTCAGGCGCGGATACTCTTTCGCGAGCGGCATCATGAGATTCGTGAAAAACAATGGCGGCCCGGCAGCGCAGTCGGCCATCGAGAACCGGTCCCCTGCCGCCCAGGGCTTCGTAGCCAGCCGCGTCTCGGCAATCCCCAGGGCAACACGTAACTGCTCCCGGGCCTGCTCGACCCCGATCGGGTCGTGTCCCCCGGCAGGGCGCAACTTGTCGCCGACGATCTTCTGCATGGGCTCGTGGAGGTGCAGATCGAAGAACCGATCG
>DASTDD010000032.1:0-31086 GCA_035710545.1 Steroidobacteraceae bacterium | reverse complement strand
AAGCGCAGGTCAAACAGACTCAACTCGAGGCCGAGGCGGACAAGGTCCGCCGGCAGAAAGCGGCCGAGGCTGCAGGGCAGGAGCAGGTCATTGCCGCGCGAGCGCAGGAAGAAACCATGCAACACATCCTGCCATTCAAGGAGAAGCAGATCCGGCAGCGCCAGCTCGAGGCCGAGGCCGACAAGGTCGCGCGCATACGCACGGCCGAGGGCGCCGCCGAGGCCCGCCGCATCGAGGCCAGGGGTGAGGCGGACTCGAGGGAGAAACTGGCGGACGCGGAAGCTTACAGGCTGGATATCGTTGGCAAGACCAATGCCGGTCAGATGCAGCGTGAGGGCGCTCTGATCGCGCAGTACCCGCTGCTGATCCAGAAGACACTCGCGGACAAGCTCTCCGACAAGGTCCAGGTCATCATCGCGCCTACACCCGACGCGGGCCATTTCATCGGCTCGAACCTCATCGGGGGCGAGGGTTCCTCCGACTCCGGCGCGGTGTCTCACGTAAGAGCGCACGCGGAGCGCCCGTGATGCTCCTGGCGCTCGCCGCAACGCTCGCAATCGTCGTCCGGGATCACACGCCACTGCGCGCGGCGCCCCAGTCAGGCGCCGTGGAGTTGACCACTCTCTGGCAGGGTGACGTGATCGAGGTTAGAGGCGAACGCGCCGGGTATCTGAAGGTCTATGACTACCGTCGCGAGCGGGCCGGCTACATGAGGAGTGAGGTCGTTCGGCCTGTCGCTCTCTCGGAGACCGCTGCGCCGGAACTGTTGGCGGTGCTGCGCTTCCTGCGAGACAGCTCGGGCTCCGAAGCGCTGGGGATCAGCTACGGCGCGGCGTACCTGAAGGCCGCCCCACCGAAGACCATCACCGCCGAAGCTTTCTCTGCCATCGCGGGCATGGCCGAGCGCCTCGCTGATCACGCCTCCGCCGGGACGGTCCGATTTCCCGATACGGCCGCGCATCTCGAGGTGGTCGAGCAGTTCGGCATCCGCATGCGCAGTTTCGAGCGCAACGGGCGAACGCAGGTATGTTACGACGGCGAGCTCTACCGGCGCGTGCTGGCAGTGGCCGGCGCGACCGCGGAGGAGCGGGCTCGCGCGGCACTCTCACTGACTCGCCCGGATTGCATTGATCCAGGCCTCGGACCGGTCATGCGTGCGGCATTCGACGCCGAGCGCCGCGAGCTGCTGGAGGAAATCGACGAGCGGCAATTGAGCGCGACGACGAAGAGCAGGCTCCTCGCTCGGCGCGCCGGGGTCTGGGCTGCCGTTGCCTTCGAGCAGGCGCGGCGTGGCGAGGCGGCGGGGACTGCAGCGCAGCGCGGGCTTGCGGACCTGCTCGCTGTCAATGCGGGCGATCTCGGGGAGGACTTGCGAGCCGAATATTCGGATGCAGCGGTACGTGTTGGCGCAGTCCGCTGGGCAGTGGCAATCCCGTCAATGCCGGTGGGGCCTTTGCGGCTGCGAGCCGCCGCCGGAGAGCCCGGGCAGACGTGTGTGATTCTGGGAGGATCGCGAGATCCGAATGCCGTGCCGCTGGTCAGGCGTTGCACTTACGGCATCGTATGGCTCGCCTCGGCCCAACCGATTGCCCAGGGCCGGGCTCTGGTGCTCGCGGTGCAGCCCCTGGAAAGCTGGCGCGAGCTGTGGGTTTTTCGTCAGGCTCGCGGTGGCTGGCGGGTCGACGTCCTGTCGCCCGGAACGGATGATCCCGAAGAGGGCTATATCGAATACGCGGGCTTTTCCCCGGGCAAGCGTCGCCTGCTCGTCGCACGGGAGATCAAGGAGCGGGGCCGTTTCCGCCGGCGCTTCGAGGAGCTCCGGCTCGAGGATCTCGCCCTGGTGCGCCAGGCAAGCTCGCCGGAGCTGCTCTCCGACTTTGGACGCTGGCAGGACGTCGCGTGGCGGCGGGACACGCTTACGCTCCGATGACAGGGGAGAAGCTCCCGGAACACGGGGCTACGTTTCCTTGAGAATTCCTCGTCGAACCTTTCAGAAACCTTCAGGCGTCGATGCATGAACGGGCGCGCAGATCGTACGCGTCCGAGGATGTGACCTCTACGTCAGCCCAGTCGCCCGGTCGCAGCTTGCCGGGATTGGGGATCCTGACCACGCCGTCGATCTCGGGCGCGTCGGCCTCGCTGCGGGCGACCGCGACGTTTCCTTCGATCGCATCCACCAGGACACGAATGCGGCGCCCCACGCGCGCTGCGAGTCGCTCGCTGCTGATTGCCGCGGCGCATTCCATGAAGCGCTCATAGCGCTCCTCCTGGAGTGCCGGCGCCACGGGGTTGGGCAAGGCGTTCGCCGCGGCCCCTTGCACGGGTGAGTACCGGAAACAACCGACCCGGTCCAGCTGAGCTTCCTGCAGCCAGGCGAGCAGCTCTTCGAACTCCGCGTCCGTCTCTCCCGGAAATCCCACGATGAAGGTGCTGCGCAGCACCAGGTCGGGGCAGATTCTTCGCCATTCGCGTATACGGCGCAGAGTGTCCTGACCATGGGCGGGGCGACGCATCCTCCGGAGGACGGTCGGGCTTCCATGTTGGAAAGGGATGTCCAGATAGGGGAGCACTCGCCGCTCCGCCATCAGGGGAATGACGTTGTCGACGTGGGGATACGGATAGACGTAGTGCAGCCGCACCCATATGCCCAACGAGCCCAAACCTCTCGCCAGATCAATGAACCGGGTCTCGTACTCCTCACCGCGCCACGAAGCTGGCGCATACGCCAGATCCGAGCCGTAAGCGCTCGTGTCCTGGGAGATGACCAGTAGCTCTCGGACTCCGGCCTTCACCAGGCGCTCCGCCTCGCGCAACACATCGTCGATCCGCCGGCTCGCCAGGCGGCCGCGCATGGACGGAATGATGCAGAAGCTGCATTTGTTGTTGCACCCCTCGGAGATCTTCAGGTAGGCGTAGTGGCGTGGCGTCAGCCGCACGCCCTGCGGCGGCACGATGTCGAAAAATGGGTCGTGCCGGGGAGGCAGGTGCTCGTGAACCGCTTCCACCACGTCCTCATACGCTTGCGGCCCCGTCACCTTGAGAACACGAGGGTGCCGCTCGAGGATGCGCTCGGGACGAGCTCCGAGACAGCCTGTCACGATGACGCGTCCATTGTGCTCGAGTGCTTCTCCGATAGCCTCGAGCGACTCATCCACGGCGGCATCGATGAAGCCGCAGGTGTTGACCACCACGACATCCGCGCCCTCGTACGTGGGCGAAACCGCGTAGCCTTCCGCCCGCAGGTGAGTCAGGATGCGCTCGGAGTCCACCAGTGCCTTGGGGCAGCCCAGACTGACGAACCCGACCTTCGGAACGCGTTGCTTTGCAGTAGGCGGCATGGATCTGGCGGACGCGCGGCGCGCGCCACGGTGCTTACCCGGACTTCAGGTTACGGACTGGTCGAGTCGACCGGGCTGCTGGCCGGGGTCTGCGGGCCAGAGTCGAACGTCTGCTCGGCCGGTGTCATCTGGTGCAGCCGGTTCAGTGCGAAAAACAGTGCCAGCGTCACCAGCGGCATGACGAGCCACGGCCAGATCGCCGGCCGCCGTTCGGCCGGTCCGCCAGGGACCATCGATTCGGGTGACACTGCAACCACGGCGCGCAAAGCCTACCTCCAGCCCTCCGGGGCGGCAATAGGCCAGCCGCGCCGGCTGCGCCGCTACAGCAGCTGCTCGATCCAGGCGCGCGCTGCCGCAGGTGACAGTTCCAGGAACCCGACCGAGACAGGCAAGCGGAAGCGCCGTGGCCCGGCGCTTCCGGGATTCACGTAGAGGACGCCGGCGCGCTCGGCTATCGCCGGCTGGTGGGAGTGGCCGGTGACCACGATCCGGAAACCGGTGGCCACCGGGTCCAGGTCCAGCTCATTCAGATCATGCCGCACGTGAATGCGTACCCTGGCGATCTCCAGTTGCAGTTGGTCCGGAAGGGCCGCTGCCCAGGCCTCCCGGTCATTGTTGCCCCGCACCGCCTGCACTGGCGCGAGTGCCCGCAGACCTTCCAGGACAGCCGCACTTCCGATATCACCGCCGTGGATGATGTGTTGGACTCCGCCCAGTGCCCGCACCGCTTCGGGCCTGAGCAGGCCATGGGTATCCGAAATCAGGCCGACCTTGATGCCGGGCGATGACTTGCGCGCCATAGAGTCTTCACGATGTCAGGTCGCACTGACTGTACCGCCGTGACCGGAGCGAGGCCGATGCGCCGCAGGCTGCGGCTGAACAAACGGCGCCAGGTTGGGATCTGGTAGTGGAACAACGGCGCTTCCAGCAGATTCATCGGCCACATGACACGGCTTCGGAACGCGGGGCCGTTGGCGAGCTTCAGCTCCAGCGAGCAACCCAACCGGACGCTGAGCCAGTGCAGGGCATCGTTACGTCCTTCGGCCTCCAGCGAGCCCTCGAGCCAGTTTCCGTGCGGATCGGTGACGAAACAGAGGTGCCAGCTTTCTCCGCGAGGCCCGGATTCCGCCGTAGCCTCTCCGATACACAGGATCTGCTCCGCAATCAGTTCCCAGCTTTCGCCAGCACTGCTCTCGTAGCGCAGAGCAGTGCCGCCCACGATGAAGCGATCCGGGAGCTCCGTCGAGTACATGGCGCGCGGCGGCCTGCGGGGGAAAGGTGAGCCGGGAGCCTATGGTCCGCTGCTCATCGCCCGTACAGGCCGAGAATCTGAGCTTCACCCAGTGCATTCGCACGGACGGTGGAGTCCACGAGCGCTGGCGGGGCGTTCGCCGCTATGTCGAGCTTCGCGACCTTGAGCGCATACAGCCTGAAGAAATAGCGATGAGGCTTGCCCGGTGGCGGGCAGGGGCCTCCGTAGCCGGGTGCGCCAAAATCTGTAGGGCCCTGGACGACCGAAGCGGGCATGAGGTGTTTCTTCGGCTCGCCGGCGGCCGCGGGCAGGGAAGTCACATCCGCCGGAATGTCATACACGACCCAGTGCCACCAGCCGCCACTCTTCGGGGCATCGGGATCAAGCACCAGCAGCGCGAAGCTCTTTGTGCCGGCGGGCGCGCCGCGCCAGGAGAGCGCCGGCGAGATGTTCCTGCCGTGACAGCCAAAGGAGTTGTATACGTGCGTCTCGGAGATCTTCTGCTCGTTCGCGATGTCGGGGCTGCTCAGTTCGAAGGCCGTCGTGGGGGACGATGAGGATGCCGTGCCGGCGCCGGCCCCTGTATCCTTCGAGCCCGTCTGAGACTGAGCCGCAACCGCGAGGCCCGCGATCACGACGGCCGCGGCGCTCCGCCGCAGGATGTGCCTGTTCATCGACTACGACCTCCCAGGGGCCGGGCAGATTGAGAGTACCAGTGTGAGCTTCGATCGAGACTACTACAAACTCTACTACTACGACCCGGAGACCGCGGTGACGAGCCGGCGGGAGATGCGCTCGCGGGCGCGCCTGATCGCCGCGTTCGCCGAGCACGCAGGTCAGTCCGTGCGCCGGATACTCGATGCGGGCTGCGGTACCGGACTGCTGCGCGGGCCGCTCAAGCGGCTCTTGCCACGAGCCTCGTACACCGGCATCGAGACCAGCGACTATCTTTGCGAACGCTATGGGTGGGTTCACGGCCGCATCGAAAGCCATCGCCCCGCGAGCCCCTACGATCTCGTGGTGTGCTATGACGTGCTGCAGTACCTGGACTCGAAAGCCGCCACGCGCGCGCTCGCCAATCTGGGACGACTTTGCCGCGGCGTGCTGTATTTCACCGCTCTCACGCGTCTGGACTGGGAGCTCAACTGCGATCGCAGCCGGACGGACGCGAACGTCTATCTGCGCAGTGCGCGCTGGTACCGGACCCGGCTCAACAAAAACTTTCGCGAGGCGGGCGCGGGGTTCTGGCTGCGGCGCGGCGCACCGCTGCACATCTGGGACCTCGAGTCAGTCTAGTTAATTGGAAAAACGGCCTTCGAGGCCACCGCACGAAATCGAGCACGACACGTTATAAATTGCCCGCCGACCATCAAGATGCTCGATTTCGCGGGACCGCGCCGGCCGTTTTTCGGACATCAGCGGCGTTTCCCGCCGCGAAAGCCGCGACTTTCGCGGCCTGCGCCTGCTGCAGCGAGCGTCGCCGGCGGAACAGCGGATAGAGCGGCAGGCCCAGCAGGATCAGCACGATCGTCGCCGTGGATTCCAGGGGGCGTGTGATCAGCTCGTTCAGGCCGATCCAGACCATCACCAGCACGAAGGCGAGGGGTACGAACGGATACCCCCATACGCGATAGGTGCGCGGCGCATCCGGAAGCTTGCGCCGCAGGACGATCACCGACAGCACCACCGGAATCCAGAAGATTGCGTACGACAGCACGGCCATGTTGGTCAGCTGATCGAACGTACCGGAAACGGCGAGCAGCACCGCCCACAGGGTCACCCATACGATCGAGATCACGGGCACGTGCGTGCGCCGGTTGAGTCGCCCGAAGCGCTCGAAAAAAAGGCCGTCACGCGCGGCCGCATAGGGCACGCGCGCGCGTCCCAGTATCGTGCCGTTGAGCGCGCCGATCGATGAGAGGAGGAAGATGAGGGCGGCAATTGGTGCGGCGCGCGTCCCGAGGAAAGTCTGCACCGCGCGTCCGGCGACCGAGGGCGCATCCGGATACGCCGTCGAGTTGGCACTGCTCACCTCCCAGAACGGCAGAGCGTACAGATAGGCGACATTGACGAGCAGGTAGATTGCCAGCACGAGCAGCGTGCCCCCCACGATTGCCCTGGGCAGGTTGCGCTCGGGACTCTGTACCTCGCTGGCGGCCATGGGCAGGAACTGCCAGCCACTGTAAGCCCACAGCGCCGCAAACATCGCTGCGCCGAATCCGCTCAGCCCGCCTCCACTGGTGCCCGGGATGCTCGCGAGGTTGTGCCAGTCGGCCGAGCCGCTGAAGAGGAACACACCGCCGGCGACCGCCAGCACGGAAGCAACCTTGGCCACGGTCAGAATGGTCTGTACTCGCCCGCCAAGCAGCACGCCGGCGCAGTTGATGGCCGCGAAGAACACGATGACCCCGACCGCCACGACCTGACGCATGCCCAGCTCGAACGTGTAGGTGGTGCCCAGCAGATGCACGGTGCGCGCAAACCAGACGTTGCCGAAGTGGTAGATGTCAGCGAGAAAAATGGCAACCGCGGCGCCATATGCCGAGATGCTCGCGCCGCCGACCAGGAAGCTGTTGAAGACATACAGGAATCCGGGCACCTCACCGTATGCGGCGCGCAGATACACATACTCACCGCCCGCCTGCGGCAGCAGCGCCCCCAGCTCGGCGAAGCTCAGCGCGCCAAACAGGGCGATGACACCTGCCACGATCCAGGCGCCCAGCACCAGCGTCGGTGTGCCGACCGACTGGGCCATGACCGCGGACTTCAGGAAGATGCCCGTGCCGATGGTGATTCCAACGACCAGGGAGGTCGCGTGCAGCAGGGTCAGTCCCCGGCGGGGTTCGATGTCGAAGGCGCTCACCAAAGGTCATCTCCGGCGCAGGCAGTTCGCAAGGCTCCGCAGCGTACCGGATTGAACGTACAATGACCTCACTCATGACATTCAAGGATCACTTCTCCCGACTCGCCGCCCAATATTCCGCGTTCCGCCCCTCCTACCCCGCCGCACTGTTCGACTATCTCGCCGGGCTGTGTGCGCACCGGGGCGTCGCGTGGGACTGCGCCTGCGGCAACGGACAGGCCTCGGTCGCCCTCGCCAGCCACTTCGAGCAGGTGATTGCAACGGATGCGAGCGCGCAGCAGATCGCCGCGGCGGCGCCGAACCAACGGGTTGCTTATCGCGTGGCCGCTGCGGAGCAGAGCGCTCTCGCGCCCGGCTCGGTCGACCTGGTGACCGTGGCGCAGGCCCTGCATTGGTTCGATCTCGAGGCGTTCTACCGCGAGGTGAGACGTGTGCTGCGGCCCTCGGGAGTGCTGGCCGTCTGGGTCTACGGCACGCTGCACGTCGAAGGCGATGTCACGGACAGGCTGCTGCAGGAGTTCTACAACGAGATCACCGGCCCCTATTGGCCGCCGGAGCGACGACTCGTCGACGACGGCTATCGCAGCTTGAGCTTTCCATTTCCCGAGCTCGACCCGCCGTCCTTCCGGATGCAGGAGCGATGGGATCGCACGCACCTGCTCGGGTTCCTGCGCACATGGTCTGGAACAGCCCGGTATGTCGAGCAGGTCGGCCGGGATCCGGTGGAGGAGCTCGAGCGGAGGATCGTGGGTGACTGGTCCGACCCGCGCAGTCAGAGGCTGATCACCTGGCCACTTTTGCTGCGGGTGGGCCGCCGGCCTTGAGCACAGTGGCGCAATTCACGGGCGCTGTCCGCACGCGGCGCGAGGACGGCCCCCTTGGCCTGACACTGGAGGGCCACTCCGTCGAGGCGCCGTCACAGGAGATCAGTCTGGCTTTCGCCTTTGCGCGTGGCACGCCACCGCCGATTCCCGCGACGCTGCGCGATGCTTTGATCGAACGCGTTCCCACCGAGCTCTGTGCCGACGGGGAGCGCGGCGATGCTCGCGGGGGCCCGGATGCCAGGTGCTTCCGCGTGAGCAGTGGCCGGGACCAGTGGCTATTCCGCGCCGTGGACTGTCATCTGCACCGGGAAGTCTCCGAGTTGTTTTATCGTGCGATCCCGCCGCGTCCGGCGCCGTGGAGCAAGCGAATCTTCTTGCGGGTGGTATTGATCCTGGCGGCGCATCCGGCGGGCCGACGACTGCTCCGGGCTCTGCGCCGACGGTGACCGACATCATGCAAGCCATGCTGTATGCCCTGGCGTTCACTGCGGGACTGGTCCTGACGGTGCAGGTCGGAGTGAACGCGACCCTGCGGGCCTCTCTGGGAAATCCGGTCATGGCAGCGCTCGCCAGCTTTCTCGTAGGCCTCCTCGGGCTGGGTCTGTTCCTCGTGCTCACCCGTGCCAGCCTGCCTGCGAAAGCCGCACTGTCAGCCGTGCCTCTGTGGGCGTGGGCCGGCGGTCTGCTCGGCGCTTTCTATGTCGCGAGCACCATCATCGTCGGCCCGCGTCTCGGCGCCGCAGCCCTGCTCGCCCTGAGCGTTCTCGGGCAGCTGCTCGCCTCGCTGGTCGTCGATCACTTCGGCTGGTTGGGTTTCCCCCAGCACCCGATCTCGCTGCCGCGCCTCGCGGGCGCGGTGCTGCTGTTCGCGGGTGTGCTGCTGATCGTGCGGGTCGGTTAGGAACTCGGACCCAGCTGCACCACCTCGCGGCGAGCCAGGGCGGGGCGGCGCACGCCAAGGAGGGAGGCGTAAGTGCTCATCTGCAGCTGGAACGCATGGTTCCAGGTGAACTGCTGCATCACGCGCGCGCGGGCAGCGCGACCGAGCTGATCCAGGTCACGCTCGTACAGCGCCGCGATCGCATCCGCCATGCTGCGGGCACTGTTGGGCTCGGCGAGCGTCCCGAGGCTGCTGTCGAGGAATTCCGGAATGGCACTCGCACGCGCGGCCACGACGGGCCGGCCGCAGGCCATGGCCTCGAGTATCACCAGCCCGAAGGTCTCCTTCGTCCCGGCATGAACCAGCGCGTCCGCGGAGGCGAGCCATCCGGCCAGCTCCACGCTGTTGCGCCGGTAAGGAAGCATCGTGATGTTGGCGGCAGGTCGTGCGGCGCGCTCGCCGCCGATCATCAACAGGTGATACGGCCGGCCGAGCAGGTCGAGCGCCCGATACAACACGGGCAGATTCTTTTCCGCAGCGAAGCGCCCCGCGTACACCAGCACGCGCGCGTCGGCGGGCAGACCGAGACGCCGCCGCAGGTCGGCGAACCGGGCTTGCGGTGTGAACACCGCCGTATCCACCCCGAGAGGCTGGTGAACAGCCTGTTGGACACCCAGGCTCTTCAGGAACGCGCACATCAGCCGGCTTGGCGCGAAGACCACATCGAAACGCTCGTACAGGCAGCGCACGTAGCGGCTCAGCGCGCGCTCGCTGAAGCTGCCCACGCGCCGGCCAATGATCTGCGGCAGATTCGAATGATAGAACGCCGCCAGCGCGATACCGCGCCGGCGCGCCACGTGGGCCGCGCACCAGGCGGGATGGAACGCATCGCCAGCCTCGATGATGCTGGGATCCAGGGAGGCGAGCAGCCGCGTCCAGCGCCGGGGATTCAGTGGCAGCCGATAGTTGAAAGTACGCGGCACGCGGAATCCGCTGAGCGTGCACACCCCTCCGCGATCGACCTGATCCTCGGGCCCGGGCACGACAATGGTGTGCTCCCAGGCCGTGTTCGCTTGCAGCCAGGCGTGCTTCGCGTTCAGGTATCGCTTCACGCCTCCGCTCGTGGGTGAGTAGAAAATGGTCGTATCAACGAGATGCATTCTCGGACCTTGCCTCCGGCGAATCTGTGCCTGTCAGCAAGCAGCGGGCCCGCATTGCACCCTTAACCGGTACGCCAGCGACGTGAGCTCGACTCGCCGAGCGCAGCGTTCAGCACGTCGTGCTCGACGGGCTTGACCAGGTGCGCGTCGAATCCCGCCGCGGCCGTTCGCCGCCGATCATCCGGCTGGCCGTAGCCGGAGAGCGCGATTAAGCGCATTCCGCTGAGCAGCGTATCCGCCCGAACTGCGCGCGCGACGGCATAGCCATCCATCTCCGGCATCCCCAGGTCGAGGATCATCACGCCTGGGATGAAGTCGCGCGCCGCTGCCAGCGCTTCCCGGCCGCCGTGCGCGACACGAACATCGTGACCGGAGTAGGCCAGCATGGTGGCGAGCGTCTCGGCCGCATCGATGTTGTCGTCCACCACCAGGATGCGATGGCGCAGTCCCTGCGTGTTGTCGCTGTCGGTGCGAGTCCTGAGCATCTCGGGAGCGCCCGCGGCGGGCAGGCGCAGAACAAACTCACTCCCCTTGCCGGGTCCGGCACTGTGCGCCGTGAGGCGACCGCCGTGCAGCAGCGCAATGCTGCGGGCAAGGCTCAGACCCACCCCCAGTCCTCCCTGCACGGCATGAGTGGGGCCGACCGCCTGGGCAAACAGCTCGAAGACATCGGCGAGCGCCTCGGGTGTCATTCCGATCCCGGTGTCCCGCACCGTGACCACGATGTCCTCTTCGAGCCGCGCGACGGCCAGGATGATGCGGCCGCCTTCCTCGGTGTACTTCGCGGCGTTGTTGAGCAGATTCGCGAGCAGCTGCGGCAGTCGGATCCGGTCCGCGTCCGCCCAGAGCGATTCGCCGGGCAACACCACCTCGAGCTCGTGACGGCGCGAGTCGATGAGCGGCCTGGCCAGCTCCACGGCGCTGGAGACCAGGTCGGCCAACTCGAGGCGTTCGAGCTCGAGAACGATCTTGCCGGAGCGGATGCGCGCTACGTCGAGCAGATCGTCCACGAGGCGTACCAGGTGCCGCAGCTGTCGTTCCATCAGCTGTCGCGCATGTGTGACGAGCGCGAGGTCCGTGCCGCCGAGGGACAGCAGCTCCAGTCCGTTCTGCAGCGGTGCGAGCGGATTGCGCAACTCGTGGCCGAGAACCGCGAGGAACTCGTCCTTGCGCCGGTCAGCGGCGGCGAGCTCATCGGCCTGGCGCGCCAGCCGTTCTTCGCTGATACGCAATCGGCTGTAATCCTCCGCGCGGCGGCGCTCGGCGCGATTGCGCTCGGCCGTGGCGGCGCCCAGAAACAGGCCGGTCACCGCGACGACGGCCATGAACAGTGCGACCTGCAGCAGGCTCGCGCCGGTGTCCCAGGTGACGAACGGGCCGCGACCGGCCAGTGTGGCGACGACGGTGAGTGACATTGCTCCGAAAACCAGGGTCGCGGTGGCCTGCTGTCCGAGCCGCAGGGCCGCCCAGATCACCGCCGGGAAGATCAGGTAGTGGACCGGGTAGGGAATGGTCGTGCCGTGATCGACGAAGATCATCAGACTCAACAGCAACATGCAGCACAGGAGCAGCGCTGCCTCGCCCAGCCGGCGCAGCGGCCAGCGATTGCGTACCTGGTCGGCCCATACGAACAGGAACGGCGCCGTCACGAGGTTACCGATCGCATCACCGATCCACCACGTGGACCAGAGTGTGGTGAAGCTGCTCCAGGGGATGACTCCGGTCAGGCACAGGCTCAGGACCCCGACGGTGGCGCTGGCAAGCGTGCACAGGAAAGCCGCGAGCAAGAACACCGAGGCGACATCGTGCAGTCGGCGCAACGATGGCTGGAATCCCACCCGACCCAGAAGAGTGGCACCGAGCAACGCCTCGGCGGTGTTCCCGATGGCAATGCCGAGCGAGGCGATCGCGGGGGTGTCATTGAGCAGATTGGCCGCGAACGCGCCGAGCAGAATCGCGGGCCACAGCCGTCGTCCGCGCAGTACCAGGCACGCAAGTGCCAGGCCCGTGGCGGGCCAGATGATCGACACCTGCCGCGCCACCACGGCCAACTCCAGGCCCAGCCGGGCCACCGCGCAGTACAAGGTCGCCACCGCGAGCACTTCGAGCGCCCATGCCGGCCGCCCGGCAGTCGAAGTGAGGGAGGCTTGCATGCGTGCGATTCTCCTCGCCTGTGCGGGGTGCGGCTCCGGTATCTGCGGCGAGCCGATGTTACGAAGGGCCGGGTTGCGTGACAATGCGCTTCGCACGTTCCTTACAATGGACGCACAGTCATCCCGGAGCGTCCATGAGCAACTCGGCCCGCGGCGATTCTGCACCACTCCCTGGTTCCCGTCTCGCCGCAATCGTCCAGCGGCTCGTCGTGGTGCAGCCGGGAGAGCTGCCGGCGCTGCTCGCCTCGTTCGCCACGCTGTTCTGCATGTTCTCCAGCTACACGATACTGCGCCCGATTCGGGACACCATGGGCGTCACCTCCGGGCTGGAGAGCCTGCCATATCTCTTTTGGGGGACGTTCGCGGCGATGCTGGTATTGCAACCAGTATATGGCTGGCTCACCTCGCACCTGCGCCGCCCGGTCTTCCTGCCCTGGGTCTACGCCTTTTTCACCGCCAACCTGGTGGGCTTCTACGTCTGGTTCCACCTGCAGCAGGACCATACGTGGATTGCCCGCACGTACTACGTCTGGGTCAGCGTATTCAACTTTTTCATTGTCGCGGTTTTCTGGAGTCTGATGGCAGACGTGTTCACCCGCGAGCAGGCTGGACGCATGTTCGGCTTCATCGCCGCCGGAGCCAGTACCGGTGGCCTGCTGGGTCCGCTGGTAGCCAGCCGCCTCGCGGTGCCGCTCGGGACGATCAACCTGCTGCTCATCTCGGCCACACTGCTCGCCTGCTCGTTGTTCTTCATGAGGCGCGTCATTCGCTGGCACCGGAACTTCGGGTCGGCTGCGCGCGGGGCGGTGACCGACACTCCGCTCGGCGGCAGCGTCCTGGCTGCCTTCTCTCAGGTCGTGCGCTCACCGTACCTGTTTGGAATCGCGCTGTTCGTCATTCTGCTCTCGTGGGTGTCCACATTCCTCTACCTGGAGCAGCAGGCGTTCGTCGCAAAAGTCTTCACGAGCGCAGACGAGCGCACCCGCTTCTTCTCCGACGTCGACTTCTGGGTGCAATGCTGCTCGCTGATCACGCAGCTGTTCATTTTCGGGCGACTCTTCAGGCGGGTGGGCTTGCGCGTGATGTTGGTGTCGGTACCCCTTCTCATGACGGTCGGCTACACGCTCTTCGCACTGCTGCCGACCTTCGCCGTCCTCGTGGGAGTGCTTGCCGTGCGACGGGTGGCGGAGTACGCCATCACGCGGCCGTGCCGCGACTCACTCTTCACGGTGTGCGCCCGCGAGGAGAAGTACAAGGCAAAGAGTCTGATCGACACGTTCATCTACCGCGGTGGAGATGCGACGAGCGCCTCGCTCTACAAGCTGCTGACGCACGGACTGGGTCTGGGCCCGGCCGGGATCGGCTGGGCCGGCGCCCTCATCGCGGCGCTCTGGGCGTTGCTGGCGCTCGGACTGGGCAAGTCACAGGAGCGCGCGGCAGTCCGGAGTCTCGAGTCGGCCTATGCAGACCCCGAGGAATCAGGCCGCGCTTGATTGCTCGGCCGGGGGCTCGCCGCGCAGCGCGGCGAGCGCTGCCAGGATCTCGGCGGCGCTGCTGAAGCGCTCCTCGCGGGACTTGGCCAGCAGCTTGGAGAGCACCGGGTCGTTGTGCGCCAGTGCCTTCGGCAGGTGCGGAACGGGCGCGTTCACGTGCTGCTGGAGGACATCCATGGCCGAGCCGCCCGTGTAGGGCTTTCGGCCCGTCAGCATCTCGTAGAACATGATGCCGAGGCTGTAGAAGTCCGAGCGCGCGTCGAGCTGCTCGCCGAGCGCCTGCTCGGGGCTCATGTAGTAAGGCGAGCCACGCAGGACTCCGGTGCGCGTGCTGGGCGTGCTGCCATCGAGGGCGCGTGCGAGCCCGAAGTCGATGAGCGCAACCCCATCATCCTCGCGCAACATGACATTCGGCGGCTTGAGGTCCCGATGGATCAGGCCAGCCTGATGCACGACCTGCAGCGCGGCGGCGATCAGCTCGAGGTAGCGAAGCGCCTCCTGCCCGGTCAACCCCTTCTGCATGCGGGTCTTCAGATCGCCACGCGGCAAGTACTCCATCACGAGATACTCGTATCCCGCGTGCACGCCATAGTCGTAGATCTGCACCACGCACGGATCGTGAATCGCGGCGATGGCAGTGTATTCGCGCTCCAGAAACTGCCGGCCGGCCGCATCGTCGCGCAGGGTTTTGCTCACCTTGATGGCCACGTTGTGGCCACGGGCGATGCTGGTCGCGACGTAGACCGCGGCCTTCTCGGACTCACCGATGGTGGCGTGGATGGTGTAACCGGGGATGAAGTCCGCCGGCATGAATTCCCCGCCCGGCACCATCGAGGGTGTCTGAGTGGGGGCCGGTCGGCGGGACGGCTCGTTACCTTCAGCTGACGCGGGCTCGGCGGCAGCCGCGGGAGCCGAATTGCCTGCTGCGTCGGCGGGGGCCTGCTCGAGGGCGGCCGCTTCGGCTTTCACTTCCGCGGCCTCTGCGGCGCTGTTGTCCTTCGCCAGGCTGGCAAGGCGGCGCGCCACCCGCTTCTCGATGCGGCGCAAAGCGAGCTTGACTGCCGTCTTCAACCGCTCGGGCGTCAGCAGTCGCTTGGGCAGATAGTCCACCGCGCCGAGCTGCAGGGCACGCACCGCGGTGAGCTCGTTCCCTTCCTCGGCGACCGCGATGACGACTGGAAAGTCGGAATGCTCGCGCAGCCTGCGCAGCAGCTCCAGGCCCTGTGCCTGGGGGTCCTCGGGGCTCGAGCCGAAAGAGGCCGCCAGCATCAGCACGTCGCAATCGCGGGTGGTGAGCTGCTCGCTCCAGCGGTCGAATTCCGAATGATTGAGGATGGTGACCGTGGCGTCCGGACACAGCACGCCCAGGTGATGCCGCAGCCAATCCGCATAGCGGGCATCGCGGTCGGCGACCGCGAGTCGGGAGGGCACGCTGTGTTGCTTGGCCATCAGTCTTCCAGGGCGAATTTCATGCGCAACCGCGCGCGTTGCTCGACAGGCTTGCCCTCGCGGAGGACGGGCTTGTAGCGCCACTGACGGATCGCATCGGTCGCCGCCTGCTCGAAGACCCCGGCGGGCTCGGCCGCGGTCACGAGGACATCCGACACCGTGCCGTCGATCTTGACCAGGAACTGGACCTCAACCCAGCCGCTCACGCCTCGTTCACGCGCACTGACCGGAAAGCGGGGGGCAGAGTAGTGTGTTCGCTCCAACGTGCCGGCCCCCACCGGCTCGCTGGCGCGGCGGGCAGCGTCCTGGGCTGCGGTCAGCTCGCGTTCCAGAGCAGCGGTGGTCGCCTCATCGGCCCCGGCATCGTGGGCCTCGGCCAGCCAGCGCCGGGCGCCGCTGAAGTCCTGACCGTGCAAGGCGCCCCTGGCTTCCTCCAGCGATCGACTAGCCAGCGCCGCGCGCGCCGCGGCGTCCGCTTTGGCCTTCTGCAGCTGCTGAGCGTCCTGCGCGAGCGCCGCGACCGCATCTCCGCTGACACCGGAGTCGGGTGCAGCATCGATCCAGCGCTGAGCTTCTGTGACATTTCCCGCAGCGAGCGCTTTTCGCGCTTCGGATACGACTCGATCGGCCAGCTGGCTTTGAGCTTCGCGCACACCGGCACTCTCGGGCGCAAGGCTCCGGGCCGATTCGACGTAGAACCGCGCGCTGTCCTGCGCAGGCTCGATGATCTGCCCCGCGCCCAGGCGATCGGCCGCCTTGGCCAGATAGGCCGCCAACTGCTCGCCGGTCTTGCGCTGCTCGAGCTGCTGACGCGCCTCGGAGACCAGCGTCGAGCGCTGGCCGTCCTTGCTCGCGCCATCCAGCACGGCGATCGCCTGCTCGATCTGGCCATTCGAGGCGGCGCGGCGCGCCTGGGCCAGCACGGCGCGCTCACGCTCCTTGGCAAGCCGGGCCGACAGAAACGCGACCCGCACGTGGTCCGGCTTGAGGGAGCGCGCCTCCTCGATGAGCTTCTGCGCCGCCTCGAGATGCTGCGAGGAGAGCTCGGCTTCCGCCGCCGAGAGCAGTTTGTCGATCTGACTTTCCAGCTGCGAGGGGTTCGCAGGTGCCGAGGCAGCCGGCGCGGCGGCCGCCACGGGAGGGGGCGGAGGCTTCCCGGTCGGCGTCTCGGGCCTGCGTGGGATCTGCCAGAGACCGAGCGCAATCAGCAGGCTGAGCAGGGCGCCGGCCGCGACGAGCCCCGCTCGTGAAGGACCCGTGCGCGGCAGCGCCTGGGTCCCGGTCGCGGACGCCAGGTGGTCGCTGACCTCAACCGTATGCCGCCGCCAGGCAGCCTCTACGAATAGCTTTACGCGCTGCTCCGAGAGGGGCTTGTGGAGGAACCGGTACACCGTGCCGCCGGTGATCTGCCGGGCGAGGGCGTTCTGGTGCTCCAGGCGGCCGGCGACGATGAGCACCAGGTCCGGAAACTGGGCCCGAAGCCGCTCGGTGAGCTGCTCGATCGGGGTGGAGGTGGCGGCCGCATCCAGTATCGCCACGCCCGTGTGCCGGCCAAGAAGTGCCTCATCCAGGTCGGCTTCAGCGCCGATCGTGATGATATCGTGCTCCGATCCAAGCACCTTGAGGGTCTGAGCCAGGGACGCCTCGCGGGTCAGGACGACCAGGCTTTCGACGCTCAGCGCCCACCCTCGCGGCATCTCGCCCACGATCGGGGTCTCGGCTGTCGTTTGCGCTAGAGAGCGGCTGGCCAAGGGTCCCTCGTCTGAAAGACCGCCCCCGGGGCCGGGCGGCCATGGCCGGCCCTGGCACCAAGGCCGACGGCCGATCCAAAGGGGCGAGTTTAGGGTGCCCGCAGGCTCCGGGACGATGACGCAGGCATCGGATTTCTGTCGCTACCGAGGGTGGATTCTGTGAACTCCGTCACTGGCGCGGCAGCAGGAACTTCATGCCGTTGTGAGACATGACCACCCCGTCCGGAATGATTTCCTCGACGCGGACTCCCTCCGGCAAAGTGTCCCCCTCCTTGACCCTGTGCATGTTGACCAGGGCGAAGCGATCCTGGGGTTTGGGCGCATAAACGTGCAGGTCGAGGCGTAAAGCCGGGATGTTGGCGCCTGGGACGACCGCGGCGTCCTGATAGAGGACATAGCCACTGGAGGTACCGACCTTCACATGGCCTGGTCCCAGCGAGCGGGGAGGCTCCGTGGCGGGCGCATAGTCATCCGGGTTGGCACCCGGGGGCTCCTGGCCTGCGCCTGCCTGAGCCAGCTGGGGCTCCTTTCCGGAAGCGGCCAGCGTCGGCTCTCCCCGGCCGCCCGCGCCCATTGCGGGGCTGTTACCGCTGGCGATCGGCTCAGGCGGCGTCCGCGCTGTCGTGCTGGTCGACGGCGTCGAGGTAGCGGCTACCGCAGGTTCGGTCACCACCGAAGGCGGTGCGCTCGACGGAGAGGAGGCCACAGTGGGAGCCGGCAGGGGGCCAGCCGGTGCAGCAGTCTGGGCTGGCGCCGGGGCCTGCAAAGCGGGGGAAGTCGTGTCCGGCTGGGGCGCGACAGCCGCGGACTGCGCCGGAGCAAGGTCTTCGTTGTGGGATGGGTGACGCAGCAGAAACCAGCCGCCGATGGCGGCGTTGACACCGAGCAGTGCGGCAATCGCCACCGCCCAGAGCGGAAAGCGGCTACGGGGTGGCGCGATTTTCACCTCGAACAGCGCCGGCCCGCTCTGCCGCTGCCGGTCGCTCTCCGATTTCTTCAATGCATCGAGTATGAACGACATGGATCAGCTGCCGTGGGTGTCAGCGAGGTACAGCAACGGCGTGTCCGGCGAGGCCACCGCGCTCGCCAGCACGATCTGAGTCTGCACACCGGCGATTCCGTCCACCGTGAGGCGGTGCCGCCGCTGGAACTCACGCACGAGCTTGCCGAGGTCCGCGTCGAATACATCGCTCACGGGCCCATCGGCGTGCTGCCCGTCAACCTTCTGCAGGCTCTCGCGCAGCCAGCGGACTTCATCCCCGCGCATTCCCTCCGCGAGCGCCTTCACCTGGCTCGTGCCGGGCCGCCACAGCATGACGAAGTCTCCGAACCAGAAGCGCGAGAGCTCGCCGATGCTCACCTCGCGGTTCGCTCCGCCCAGCTCGATCGAGGCGCGCTCGTCGTCGAGCGCCGTGAGGACCACCTGTTGGCTGCCCCCGGCGTCGTCGTTGAGCATGAGGATCGCCGGACGGTTGTACAGACGCAGCTGGCCGAACGAGCCGCGTTGAGTGAGGCACTCCAGGCCCTGGCTTGCGGCCTGCGTGCACGGATCCACGGTGGCCGGCACATAGCGGATCCGCCACAGGCCGAACAGCTTGCTGAACGCGCTGTCGGTGTCGGTCTCGCCGGGATGCTGGGTCAACAGATCGGTGAGCTCGTGGCCGGTCAGGCTGACCTTGCGCCCCGGGGTGCTCTTTCCCGGCTCCGTGGCAGGGGTGCCCGCGACCGGGGAGGCCGTGCGCACGATCGGCGCGGCTGTTTGTTTGGCGGCCTTGCTGTCCGCCCGGGGTTGGGTCGCATGGGCGGTCACGGCGGGACTGGCGTGACCGCTCCAGGGCCTGAAGGCCCAGACCATCGAGATCGCCGCAACCAGCAGCAGTGCCGCCGTCGCGCCCCCGAGCCAGGGTAGCCAGTGAGGCGTGAAGCGTTTCCCGAAAACCTCCGCGGCCGCGTCGCGGACCAGGCTGCCAGTCACACGATGCCGGTCGGTCGAATAGCCGCCCAGCAGGGCGCGATCGCACACGACGTTGATGACGCGCGGGACCCCGGCTGAGAGGCGATACACCTCGGCAAGGGCGGGCGGCGTGAAGAGCTCGCTCGTCGCGCCGGCCACACGCAGGCGGTGTCTCACGTAGGCCGCCGTCTCCTCGTACGTCAGCGGGTTGAGGTGATAGCGGCCCGTGATGCGCTGGGCCAGCTGACGCAGCTCGTTGCGCGCCAGCAGCTCGCGCAGCTCGGGTTGGCCGATCAGGATGATCTGCAGCAGCTTCTGGGTGTTGGTTTCCAGATTGGTCAGCAGCCGGACCTGCTCGAGCACGGCCGGGGCGAGGTTCTGGGCCTCGTCCACGACCACGACGACGCGGCGGCCGTTGGCGTGGGCGCGCAGCAGGTAGCCGCTGAGGATATCGACCAGGTCCTTGAGGCTCTCCGTGGCCGAGTCGGGCACGCCGATGCCCAGCTCCTCGCAGATCGTGAGCAGGAACTCGGTGGCGGTCATCTTCGGATTGAGGATGAGCGCGATTTCCGCGTTCTTCGGGGTCTGCGCCAGCAACGAGCGCACGACGGTGGTCTTGCCCGTGCCGACCTCGCCGGTGAGCTGCACGAAGCCACCCGCCTCGTTGATGCCGTACAGCAGGTGAGCCAGGGCTTCGGCGTGGCGTTCGCTCAGATAGAGATAGCGCGGATCCGGGGTGATCGCGAACGGTTTCTCGTTGAGGCCGAAGAACGACAGGTACATGCGCCGATGCTACTTGATGCTGTTGCCACGTCGCAGGACGTGGATTCCGAATCGCGCACGGGCCTCATCCAGGGCGGCGTCCAGAGGACCGGCATGCGGGCTGTCCTCGAACAGCCCGAGCTGCGAAGCGGGACTGAGGTCACTCAAGACCACGCCCAGCAGCCTAAGTTTCGCTCCCGGATTCCCCGCCAGCCAGCGTGCGAGCAGCTCGTTGGCCACGTTGGCGATGGTACGCCCGTCGTGGGTGGGCGGCGCCACGGCCCGCTGGCGCGTGAACGTGGAGAAGTCCGCGCGCCGGATCTTGATGCCGATGCAGCCTGCCATGAGCCGGCGCTTGCGCATGCGGGCGCAGGACAGGTCCGCCAGCCGCGACAGCTGTGCGTGCAGCGCCGGGGGCTCGCCCACATCCTCGTCGAAGGTGTCCTCGGCACTGATCGATTTTTCCTCCAGGTCGGGGTGTACCGGTCGGTCATCGATGCCCGCGGCCCGGTCGCGGACGCGCCGTGTGTAGCGGCCGAAGAGGGGCCAGAGAAGGGCATCCGGGGCAGCGCGCAGCTGTGCCAGGGTGAGGATGCCCCGCTCTTCGACCTGCCCTCCCGTCTTGCGCCCCAGGCCCGGCAGGCGGCGCACCGAAAGCGGATCGAGGACCTCCCGGACGCGGCTTTCCTCGACGACTGTCAGCCCGTCGGGCTTGGACAGGTCGGAAGCTATCTTGGCGACGAGCTTGTTGGGGGCTACCCCGACCGATGCAGTCAGGCCCGTGATCTGGCGAATGCGGCTCTTGATGCTCCGGGCAATCGTGACGGCATCTCCGAACAGCGCGATGCTGGCGGTCACATCCAGGTACGCCTCGTCGAGCGAGAGCCCCTGCACCAGGGGCGTGATCTCGTGAAATACCCGGAAGACCTGTTCCGAGACCTCCTTGTAGCGCCCCATGCGGGGGCGGATACAGATCGCATGCGGACACAGGCGCAAGGCCGTGCCCATGGGCATGGCCGACCGCACGCCGAACTTGCGCACCTCGTAGCTGGCCGCCGCCACGACCCCCCGGCCCCCCAGTCCACCGACGATGACGGGCTTGCCGGCCGTGGAGGGATCGTCACGCTGCTCGACCGACGCGTAGAACGCATCCATGTCAACGTGGAGGACGGCGCGGTTCACGATCAGGCCATCCACATGCTGTACATCCCTGTCAGCGCGATGGTGAAAAGCATTCCAATGGCGTACGCGACGGAGAGCGCCGTCTGCTTCGCGAAGGTTCGTGCGCGACTTTGGCCGTACACCTGCCGCATCGCTACGAACAGGTAGTACGCGACGTACAACCACCCGAGCAGGCTGACCGCATCGCCGACCCGATCGGGCAGCAAGCGAGTGAGCAACGCGAGCAACGTCAGCAAAAGGAATGTGAATGCGTGGTTGTGGATGCAAAAGAGCAGGTGCTCCACGTAGTAGCGACGGGGGTGCCAGTACATCGCCATCATGATGATCGCCAGCACGGGCAGGAACAGGAACATCGCGCGCGGCGCGTTGTGCAGGAATATCTCTCGCACGCTGCGTCCGCCGTCCTGCACCATCGCGAGACATCCCTTCCGCAGAATTGGCGTCATGATCGACTGTGCCGGCCCGTTGTATTCGGGATCGCATGCGCGCTGTTCCGCCTGCTGCTGCGTCTCGCCGGGGCGCGGCGTTACGTCGATCAGCTTTTGCGGCTGGACGTTCACCACGGAGCCGTTGGTCGAGATCGTCACGACGCGCGTGTGCTGGGGCAGAGCGCCGATGACGAGAAAGAACAATACGCTGAGCACCAGGTACAGCCGCAGCGGCGGCAAGTAGCGGGCGCGATGGCCTTGGAGGAATTCGCGCGTCAGGAATCCGGGCTTGAACAGCAGCGCCGCGAGCGTGCTCCAGAGCCTCGAATCGGCGTGAGTCAGGTCTTCGGTCGCCTCCTGCAGGAAGTGCCACAGCGAGTGCAGCGCATGCTCGCGCCGCTGGCCGCAGTTTCCGCAGAAGCTCAGAGGAACCGGGGTGCCGCAGTTGGCGCAGATGTGGCTCGCAGCCGGGGCAGCTGATGCAACGAGCGGGTGGGATTTCCTCGTGGAGCCCGTTTCCGCGACGGTACCGGTTGAAGCTACGGCCCGGGCGTCCGTCGGGGCCAGCGCCGGTGTTGCGGCGATGTCGGACGACTGCGCGGTAACCGCGATCGTCCCACTGGGTTCATGCGACATGGACGCTGGTTCGGGCGGGTGTCTGCGGCACGGGTTCCGCTCGCGTACCCAGCTCGTGCTGCGCGAAATCGTCCACGCTGATCAACTCGAGAACCTTGCGATCGTATTCCCGCAGCGCCGCGCCTTCCGTCTCGGAGATGATCCCGGCGGCCACCGCCTGCTGGATCTGTCCGGGCAGCTCGAGCGCGGTGACCTTTCCCGTCTTGACCCCCTCGACCCGGATACGCTTCTCGATCGGCTCGACGCTTTGCGCCATCAGCAGCGCTTCCTGCAGCAATCCCAGCGGATTACCCGGCTCGAGCGTCCGGTAGATGTACTGGCAAAGCCGCTCACGGGTCTCGGTAGCATTGACGACGAGCTCCGCGACGCGTCGGCCGAGGCGATCACCCGGCGCGGAATACGTTCGGCCGCGGGGGAAGATGAACAGCCGCATCGCGCCGGCGAGGAAGCGGTTCGGGAAGTTGCGCAGGAAGCCATGCATCTGCTCCTGCGCGTGGTACAGCAGATTGCGGCAGGCCCACTCCACGACGGGCAGGTCTTCGGCTCGGCGCCCCTCGTTCTCGTGATGCTTGAGCACCATGGACGCGAGATACATGCACGAGAGGACGTCACCGAGCCTCGCTGACAGGTTTTCCTTCTTCTTCAGATAGCCACCCAGAGTGAGCATGGCCACGTCCACAGCGAAGGCGAACGAGGAGCTGAAGCGCACGATATGCTGGAAGTACCTGGCGGTCTGGCCCGTCACGGGCACGCGCGTAAAGCGCGCGTGGGTGAGCGCCATGATGAATGAGCGCACCGCGTTGGACATGGTGAAGCCGATGTGGCCGAACAGGGCGCGGTCGAAATCGTCCACGCCGCGCGCCCGATCGGGATTGCGCGCGGCGGTCATCTCCCGCAGCACGAACGGATGGCAGCGGACCGCACCCTGCCCGAAGATGATCAGGCTGCGTGTGAGCAGATTGGCCCCCTCGACGGTGATCGCGACCGGAACCACTTCGTAGCCGCGCGCAAGATAATTTCGCGGCCCGAGACAGATGCCCTTGCCGCCGTGGACGTCCATGGCGTCGTTGGCGACCTGGCGGCCCATTTCCGTGACGTGGTACTTGAGCATCGCGGACGGCACGGAAGGCTTCTCCCCCCCGTCGATCGCACCCGCAGTCACCGAGCGCGCCGCATCCATCGTGTAGGTCTGCCCGACCATGCGTGCGATCACGGCTTCGACGCCTTCGAACTTGCCGACCGGCATGTTGAACTGCCGGCGGATCCGCGCGTAAGCGCCTGTCGCCCAGACGCCGGCCTTCGCCCCGCCCGTCGCGTTGGAAGGCAGCGAAATGCAACGTCCGACGGAGAGTTGCTCCACCAGCATGCGCCAGCCCGCGCCCGCCATCTTCGGGCCGCCGATGATGAAATCGAGCGGCACGAACACGTCCTTGCCCTGGATGGGACCGTTCTGGAACGGGACGTTGATCGGGAAATGACGCCGCCCGATCGTGACGCCGGGCGTCTGGCGCGGGATGAGGGCGCAGGTGATACCGATGTCGGCTTTGCCTCCCAGCAGCCCGTCCGGATCGAACATCCTGAAGGCCAGGCCGATCACGGTGGCGACCGGCGCCAGGGTGATGTAGCGCTTGGAGAAGTTCAGCCGCAGCCCGGTGATCTCGCGGCCCTGCCACACCCCGCGGCAGACCACGCCCGTATCCGGTATCGAGGCCGCATCCGAGCCGGCTCGCGGGCCCGTGAGCGCGAAGCACGGCACCTCCTCGCCACGGGCGAGTCGCGGCAGGTAGTAATCCTTTTGCTCCGGGGTGCCGTAGTGGTTCAACAGTTCCGCGGGCCCGAGCGAGTTGGGTACGGCGACGGTCGAGGAGGCGGTCGCACTGCGGCTGGCGATTTTCAGCAACACGCAGGAGTGCGCGTAAGCCGAGAACTCCAGTCCGCCGTACTTACGCGGAATGATCATCGCGAAAAAGCCACGCGTCTTCAGGAACTCCCAGACGTGCGGCGGCATGTCACCGAGCTCGTGGGTGATGCTCCAGTCATTGAGCATCCGGCACAGCTCTTCGCACGGGCCATCGAGGAACGCCTGTTCCTCCGCCGACAGTCGCGGCGCCTTGGCCGACAGCAGCTTCGACCACTGCGGCGCCCCGGTGAACAGCTCGCCGTCCCACCAGACGGTTCCGGCCTCCAGGGCCTCGCGCTCGGTCTGCGACATCGGCGGCAAGAGCTTCAGATAGGCCTTCATGAACGGCCGCGTGAGCAGCGCCTTGCGCAGCGGCCGCACGTTGAGCAGCCAGAGCGAGGCGAGCAGGACCCAGAGAAATCCCTTCCACAGCCCGGCCGGCGCGCTCGATGCGCCCAGCCAGGTGTAGGCGACCAACAGGACGGTGAACGTAGCGGTGAATACCAGGAGCGAAAGCCGCCGATACGCCAGGACCAGCACTGCCGCGATGAAGACGAGCGTGATGACGCCGCCGATCTGAGTCACGGCATACGCCGCGGCTGCTACCAGGAGAAGCGTGATGAGGGCGCCGAGCATTGGGCTTCCTTCCGTTCACCGCCTGGGGCGGAGACGGGTTACCAAGCCGAAGCCTGCGCGCGGGGTCGCTGGGGAGTCAACTCACGGCCCCAGGACCTCCTCTGCGCGCGTGAGACTAGCGCGCTGGGGAGGCCCCATTACAGGCCCAAGATCTGCGCTTGGGTTTGCCCCCTGGAAAAGAGCTCCGACGCAAGGGGGCTGCACCCAAGCGCAGATCTCGGTCCTCCCCGACCGCCAGCCCGACGACAAGTCTCACTTGGCGCCGAGGAGGTCCTTGACGCCGTCGCGTTCCTCCCGCAGCTCCCTGTCAGTGGCGTCCATTCGCTTGCGGCTGAAGTCATCCACTTCGAGGCCCTGGACGATCTGATAGCTGCCGCCCTTGATCGTGACCGGGTAGGAATAAATGATGCCCTCCTTGATTCCGTAGCTGCCGTCCGCTGGCACGGCCATGCTCACCCAGTCTCCCGACGGCGTCCCATGGATCCAGTCGTGGATGTGATCGATCGCGGCGGAAGCGGCTGAGGCCGCGGAGGAGGCCCCGCGCGCCTTGATGATGGCCGCGCCCCGCTGCTGTACGACCGGAATGAAACTTTCCTCGACCCACTTTCGGTCCACCAGCGTCGGCGCCGCCTTGTTGTTGACCAGCGTGTGGCTGATATCCGGATACTGGGTCGATGAATGATTGCCCCAGATCGTCATGCGGCGGATGGCCGTCACGTGCGTGCCGGTCCTGTCGGCGAGTTGGCTGAGCGCGCGGTTGTGGTCCAGGCGCGTCATGGCCGTGAAATTGTGCGGATTGAGCTCGCGCGCGTTGGCTCTCGCGATCAGCGCGTTGGTGTTGGCCGGATTGCCGACCACCAGCACTTTCACATTGCGATCGGCGACCTCGTTCAGGGCTTTGCCCTGCGCCGAGAAGATCTGGGCGTTGGCGAGCAGCAGGTCCTTGCGCTCCATTCCGGGACCCCGGGGGCGTGCCCCGACGAGCATCGCCGCCTGGCAGTCGCGGAATGCCACCCGGGCGTCGTCCGTTGCGATCACTCTGTTCAGAGTCGGAAACGCGCAATCGTTGATCTCCATCACCAGGCCCTGCAGCGCGGGCAACGCGGCGGTGATCTCGAGCAGATGCAGGTTGACCGGCTGATCGGCTCCGAGCATCTGCCCGGAGGCGACGCGGAAGGCGAGGGCGTAACCGATCTGGCCGGCGGCGCCGGTAATCGCAACGTTGAGGGCTGGCTTCATGGCGGTCTTTTTCGTGACGGAGCGGGCCGCGGATTTTACTGCAACGCGCCGCTACTTCGCTGGATCGCGCAAAGCCGGCGGGAGCCTGCTCGAGGGATAGTCCGGAAAGGCCTGGTGAAACCGGCGCAGCTCGGCGTCGGCCTCGGCGGTCTTGCCCTGCGCGCGCAAAGCCTCGATCTGCCGCAGCCAGGTGGCGGGATCCGGGATGGCTTTCGAGGCGATTCCCCCCTCGGCTTGCGCTCGCTCCGCTGGCGCCTGCAGGGCGCGGGCTGCCGCAACGGAAGGCTCGGGCGCGGCGCCAGCGGCCGATGCCCGACCTGCCGAGCCTGGCGAAGCCGGCGCAGGAGCTGCCGGAGCTTCCGGCCCCGTCGCAGCCGTGAATGCTTGCGGGGCCTTCTTTGCCATGGGCTCGGACGAAATCGCTGAAGGCGTAGGGGGCGCCTGCTGGCGGACCGACGCCGCGGCACTCGCGCGCGCGGCCTGATCGATCATCCCCTGTGGGCTCGACGAGCGCGTCGTCAGGCTGATATTGAGTACGATCGAGAAGGACAACAGTATCGTGGCGGCAAGCGCTACCGGCAGGGCCCAGCGCGGCGCCCGATACAGGCGCATCGGTGTTGGCGCGCGAATGGCACGCCGCGCTTTGTCCAGAACGATGGCATCCAGATCTTTCGGCGGCTCGAACCGCTCCGAGGAAGTGAGTCGCCCGGGCAGCACGGAGCGCTCGCGCAGGTAGGTCTCGAACTCGTCTTCATGGCCCGCGCTCATGTGCCCGGCTCCTCGATCGGCGTCGCTGTGCGCAGCTCTTCGCGTGCCGCAAGCGCGGCTCGCAGCTTGGTCACCGCGTAGCGCAGCCGGCTCTTGGCGGTCTCGGCACCGACGGCGCTGATGCTCGCAATCTCCTCCAGCGAAAGGCCGGATTCCTCGTAGAGAAGGAACACGTCGCGCTGTTCCGGCGGCAACGCGGCGAGCGCCGCACGATAGCTGGCAGTCAACTGGGCCTGCTCGGCGCGCAGGTCGGGTCGATCCTGATCCGGTGCCGGCACGCTGCCTTCCCAACTTTCCTCGACACCGCCGGACTCGCTGCGCAGCGCTGCGCGGCGGTAGTGATCGATGAAGCAGTTATGCGCGATCCGATAGAGGAAAGTGCGGAATTTCGCGCGTGGCTCGTATCGCTCGCGGCTCGCGATCACCTTGCTCCAGACCTCCTGGAACAGATCGTTGGCGGTGTCAGTGTTGCGAGCGTGTCGGACCAGGTAGCGATACAGCGGGTTTCGATGCCGCGCGTAGAGAAGCTCGAAGGCGCGCATGTCGCCGCGCGCATAACGCAGCATCAACTCGCCATCTTCATCGGTGGCCATCGGCTTGCGACTGTACGCGCTCCAACCCTGCGAAATCGAGCGGGTCGCATCCCAGAAGTTTCCGCCGCCGCACAGGCTACCGGGCGCGACTCCAACCTTTTCGGCCGCGGCCTGCTCCAAATGGGCGCCAGGAGGTGGGGACCCGATCGGGCCACCACCTTCCGGAGCTCAGCGGAAGGCTTCAGAAGCCTTCTGGGGCTCCCAGGGGTCCCCCCCGCCCCCCCTTGGCTACCCCCTGAAAATATTTGGTGAGCTGGCTTGACACTAGTGTAGTGATGTAGTTATATATAACACCAAGACGAAGGGGGACCGCATAGGGCGGTTCCCAGGTGAAAACGGAAGGAGAAGACGATGAGCACTCTGAACACTGGTCTGAAGACCCTGGCCTGCGGCTTTGGCGCGCTGGTGATCACGATGGTGATGAGCTGGAGCTTTGTCGAGTCCACGATAGCCGCCCCGAGCGTGACCCTGGATGCCCCGGCGGCCCATATGGCAAAGCTGACGATTCAGCCCCGGCACATCTGGTTCGGGCAGTCCCAGCCAGCCGTTTTGGTAGATTAGTGAGCTAATTATCCCTTACGGCAATGGGCACCGGAGCACTAATGGATCCGCAGTGGGACGACAGCGTGCCGATCTATCGGCAACTGCGGGACCGAGTGGTGGCGATGATTCTGGAAGGCGCCCTCAAGGAAGGGGACCCGCTACCCTCGGTCCGCAGCGTGGCTGCCGAGTTCCGCCTGAATCCGCTCACCGTGCTCAAGGGCTACCAGCAGCTCGTCGATGAGCAGCTGGTCGAGAAGCGCCGCGGACTGGGAATGTTCGTCAGTCCCGGCGCGAGCAAGGCGCTGATGAAGGACGAGCGCCAGCGCTTCCTGGAAGAGGAATGGCCCAAGGTCTATGCCACGATCCAGCGCCTCGGACTTTCACCGGCCGAGCTGCTGAAAACCGGCGCCGCGGCCGCTCCGAGCGCCCCCTGGCCCTCAACGCCCGGACAAGGCAAAGATGACTCCAGTAATTGAAGCCCGTGCTCTGAAGAAGCACTTCGGTGCCACCCGCGCCGTGGACTCTGTGAGCTTCACGGTGGCCCCCGGCCGAATCGTGGGACTCATCGGGCCCAACGGGGCCGGCAAGACCACGGTCCTGAAGGCGATCCTCGGCCTTACCCGCTTCGACGGGTCGCTGCAGGTTCTGGGTCGCAACCCTGATTCGCAACGCGATGATCTGATGCAGGACGTCTGTTTCATCGCCGACGTCGCCGTGCTGCCCAAGTGGCTGCGTGTGCACAACGCGCTCGATTTCGTCGCGGGGGTACACCCACGTTTCGACCGGGCCCGCGCCGAGGAATTTCTGCGCAAGACCGATATCCGCCTCACCAGCCGCGTGCACGAGCTGTCGAAGGGCATGGTCACCCAGCTGCATCTCGCTCTGATCCTGGCGATCGATGCGCGCTTGCTCGTGCTCGATGAGCCCACCCTGGGGCTCGACCTGCTGTTCCGGCGACAGTTCTACGACACTCTCCTGAACGACTATTTTGACAAGGAGCGCACGATTCTCCTGACGACGCACCAGGTGGAGGAAATCGAGCATCTGCTGACCGATGTCATCTTCATCAACCGCGGGCACATCATCCTGGACAGCGCGGTGGAGGATCTGGCCGGCCGCTACATCCAGGTCACGGTCGCTGCCGACAGGCTCGCCGCTCTCCGGGAGCTCAGGCCCTTCTACGAGCGGGAGATCTTTGGGCGGGTGGCCTTGTACTTCGAGGGGCGCTCGCCCGCGGAGCTCGGCGCTGCCGGCGGCCCTCATGCGGAGCTGCGGACCCCCTCGATCTCGGACTTGTTTGTAGCCAGGATGCAGGGGTCGGCCCAATGACTACCGCAGACACGAATGTTTCCAGCCCAGAGCGTCCGCTGACGGATGCGCCACGCGCGTCGGCCACGCTGGCCCGCGAGCGCGCTCTGACGACCCTGCAGGTGCTGATACGGCGCGAGTTCTGGGAGCATCGCGCGTTGTGGATGGCACCATTGGTCACCTCGGTGCTGCTCATTGCCTGTGCTTTCCCCGCGCATATCGACTTTTCGGACTTCACACGAGCGAGCTCGGACGGGCGCTTCCGCGATATCGCCTGGTTCGCGGCGCTCCAGTGGGGTCTCACGACGTTGCAATTCCTGATTGCGGCAATCGTCGTCAACTTCTATCTGCTCGACTGCCTCTTTGCCGAGCGCAAGGACCGTAGCATCCTCTTCTGGAAATCACTGCCCGCCTCGGACGGGGCGACGGTTCTTTCCAAGCTGCTCGTCGCGCAGGCTGTCGTGCCGCTGGGGGTGTATCTGCTGTCGATCCCGACCGCCCTCCTGTTCTCGCTCGTGTGGATGGTCCGCGCCTCGCTGGGGCACCTCCCGGCGGCGGTGGCGATGTGGGACACGGTGGCCTGGTTGAAGGTCGAGGTGATCGTGCTCTTCACCGGGGTCGTCGCAGCACTGTGGTATGTGCCGCTTTCCGCATACCTGCTCCTCGTGTCGGCGTGGGCGCGCCGCAGTGTGTTTCTCTGGGCCACGTTGCCGCCGGTTCTGGCCATCGTGCTCGAGCACGTCGCCTTCGGAACCCGCTACGTGTGGTCGCTGATCGCATACCGCACCGGCGGAATCTTCGACTACGTGCACATACAGAAGATCATCGAGGGGACGATCTTGTCGGCCGGTAGCGGCCACCCGATCTCCCTCGGCGCGGCCAGCGCAGAGCTCGCGCGCGCCTTCGGCAACATTGATCTGTGGATCGGCCTTGCCGTGGGTGCGGCGCTCACCTATGCCGCGGCGCGCATCCGCCGCTATCGCGACGACACCTAGTAGCAATCGCTCGGGATCGCGACGTCCCTGTCGCGCTCTCGCGCCCCTCACGCGACGAGCACATCCGTGTGCCTCGCTGACCATCGCCCTATCGTTCAACCGGCCTTCTTTTCGCCGGCAAAAACCACGCTTTGCCGGCGTGCCGGAAACCACTGCTCGGACTGGCCTGCTGAGAGCGCCGTGGGCGCTCTCAGCCAATCGAAATAAGGATAGACCGCGCTTATCATTCCGATCCAAACTGCTCATTGGTGTCACGCTGTGCGGTGGCCGACACTCTCGCCAGTTAACCATCGACTGCGGGAGAATCCGATGTATGACACGAGGAATGATCTGGCGCCCGACCTGCGCAACCAGGTGGTCGCACTGTTGAACGCCCGGCTGGCGGATGCGATCGATCTGGGCACCCAGGCGAAGCAGGCCCACTGGAATGTGAAGGGTCCGGCCTTCATCGCCCTGCACGAGCTGTTCGACCGGGTAGCCGAGCACATCGAGGACCACATCGACACCCTGGCCGAGCGGGTCACGGCTCTGGGCGGCACCGCGCGCGGCACCCTCGCGACGGTGGCACGCAGCTCGAGCCTCAAGCCCTACCCGGAGGATCTGCGCGAGGGGCTGCAGCATGTCGATGCGCTCTCGGCGGCGCTGGCGGACTTCGGCGCGAAGCTCCGAAGCGGTATCGAGGCGGCGGCCGGCCTCGGCGATGCGGGCAGCTCGGATCTCTTCACGCAGATCTCTCGCGAGACCGACAAGGACCTGTGGTTTCTCGAGGCCCACCTGCACGCCGGGCGGTGAGCGCACCGCGTCCCGGTGATTCTTGAGCGCTCTCCTCGAGGTGCGACGCACCGGGGAGAGCCTGCAGGTCGATCTGACCGGAGAGTGGCGGGCGCTCGGACTGGCGGACATCGACGCTTGCCTCGCGGAGCTCGACCTCATCGGGGTACGTGAGGTGGCCATAGGCACGGAGCGCCTCGCCGCCCTC
>DASTDD010000031.1:0-24151 GCA_035710545.1 Steroidobacteraceae bacterium | reverse complement strand
TTTTGAGCTCCTGGCCGATCATCCTCTCCTCGGCCGGATGGCCGAACAGGGCCGACGGGAACTCATCCTCTCGCGGGGCCGTTACGGTTATATCGCGAAGTATCGCTGGTTGCCGGCTGAAGACATCGTCCTGATCCTGGCCGTTCGCCATCAGCTCGAGGCGGGATACGCCGGCGACTAGGGGAAGCCGGCATGAGCATCCTCGCGTCATCGTCGCATTGCGCCGGAATCGGCCAGACCGAGTCTCTAGCCGGCGGGTCTGAGTCCTCCGAGCAGCGCAGCAAGCGATCGCCGCCACCAGTCGGCCACCCGTTGCAGCGTGACGTGCTCGGGAAAACCGTGTCGCGCAGCATGCCGTTGGGGAATCGTGTCCCATGCCCGGTGTTCGATCGAGACCCGTGTCTCCTTCCCCACCGGCTCGAAGCAGACCTCCACCTCTGTGGACTGCTCGGGTGAAAAGCTCGACTGGCGCCAGCCGAACACGAGCCGCCTGCCCGGCTCCCAGGCCGAAATGCGTCCGATCTCGAAGGTCTCCCCGTTATCGAGATGCGTAACCAGGCGCCCGCCGATGCCAGGCTCGAAAGCCAGCTCGCCATCCCCCTGCGCTGTGATCCGGAAAAGAGGGTCCGGCCGCCACCAGGAAGAAATCTCTCGCGTAAATGCGTCGAAGGCTCCCATGGGATCGATCGGCAGCCGCAGCGAGATAAAGACCTTCGAGGTCATTTTCGGGCTTTCTGCACATGCGCCTTGAGCGCAAGGAGCTGTCGCGCCCACATGGCGTCAGTCTCCGCGAGCCAGCTTCGAAGCGACGCAATGGCGTCGGGCCGGAGTCGGTAGATCCGCACCCGCGAATCGAACTCGTCGCGACCTTCCTCGACCAGACCACTCCGGCGCAGCGTTCTCAGATGGCGGCTCATGGCCGGGAATGAGAGGCGCATGGCCTGTGCCAGCTCCCCCGCCCGATGCGGCCGCTGACGCAAGAGGTCGATCACGCCCCTGCGGTGGGGATCGGCAAGGGCGGCGAGTGTGAGATCGACGCTTGGCGCACTCACGTCAGCTTCTGGAACTTGAATCCGGTGGCTTTCTCCATCTCCTCGTTCGAGATGTTCCGCACCGGCTGCGCGAAGGTCCAGTAGTGGCCTTCCAGGTCTGTGGCGACGTAAACGCGATGGCCGTAGAACTGGTCAGCGGGCTCCATCACGATCTTCGCACCGGCTCGTTTTGCCCGCGCACAATGGTCGTCGATATCGCGCTGGATTTGCACGTGGACGCGTTGCGTGTTCTTTCCGCCGAGCGAGGTTGGGCTTCGCGTCCAGTCTGCCCACTCGCCCCCGATCATCACCACGCCGCCACCGTAGGTCATCTCGGCGTGCACGATCTTGCCCTCGGCGTCGGTAAGAACTTCACTCGGCTCGAAGCCAAAGGCGGACTCCAGCCACTTGAGTGCGGCGCGATTGTCCTTGTAAGCGAGGGATGGGATGAAAGAAGGTCGCTCAGGGAGGGAGGTCATGGCAAGCTCCTTGATATTGCCCCATATGATAATAGTTAACGATTTGTACAAGTATGTCAAGGCGCAACCCCGGTGATCCCGACAGCTCGCCTCAGTGGTTATTGGCCACGTAATGCCTGCGCATTTGACATTTTCAGCGCTGAGCGTGGGTGGCCGCGGGGGAACATCAGATAGATGTGAGCAGACGCCTCTCGCGCGCAGCACGAGTATCATTAGTATCAGGTCTCCCGCGCGCAGAGCTTGTCCAGTGACGGACTTCCCGAACAAACTCCATCGCCCGTTTCTCGTTATCCTTCTTGTCACTCTGTCGCTTGCCGGATGCGGGGGCGGTGGTGCCGGTGCGCCATCCAGCGGTGGTGCGGGCCTGTCAACCTACTCGGCGAAGAGTGGCGTAGCTCAGAAGGGCCCTCTGATCCGCGGATCCACGGTGACCGCCCAGGAGCTCGACGCGAACCTGTCACCGACCGGCAAGCAGTATTCGTACCAAACAGACTCGGATCTGGGAACATTCACGCCGACTTCAGCATTCGGCAGCCAATACATCGGTGTGTCCGCCAACGGCTACTACTACGACGAGGCGCAGGGAGCGGTCTCCACGGGCCCCATCACCCTGACCGGTTACAGCGATCTCGCGACCGATACCGTTCTGAACGTCAATCTGCTGACGGCGCTTGCCTATCAGCGCATTCAGCATCTCGTGGTCACGTCCAAATTGAGCTTCGCCGCGGCGAGATCTCAGGCCGAGACGGAAGTGCTGGCTGCATTGAATATCCCTCCCGGCAGCTATGGGTCGTTCAGCACTCTGGATCTCGCGGGTCACAGCGACGGCGACCACATTCTAACGGCCATTTCGACTCTCTTCGTCACCGGCAATACCTCGGGAACGATGAGTGCCCTCATGGCCAACTTTCAAAGCGACCTCGGAGCCAACGGCAAGCTGACGGTTCCGGCAACGAAGGCGGCGCTGGCCACGGCGGCAAAGAGCCTGGATGCTGCGGCCGCAGCGACGAATCTCACGCATGAATACTCCTCATTGGGGCTGACATTCACGGCGGCCGACATCAACGACTGGATCGATCGGGACGGAGACGGGGTAGTCGGAAAGTTCAAGTTCTCGGTCCCGGACGCCACGTCCGCATCGACCTTTACTTTACCGTCTTCCCTGGTTGACCAGATTGCGAGCACGACGGCATCGGTAACTGGTGGACAGCTATCAGTGAACGGGACGGTGGTAACCGGGCCGGTCACCATCATGGCAGGAGATCTCGTTGCGGTATCCCCCGGAGGCGGCACGTTTCCAAACGGGGTGGTCACGGTTTACCTCCTGAGTGGCGGGAACAGAGTCGCACGAGTGTCCTTCGTAGTAGGCCTGCTGGGCATCATGCTCACCCCGTCAGCCCCGAGCCTTCCGAAGGGTTTGACCCAACAGTTCAAAGCCACGGGAACGTTCACCGACACCAGCACCGCGGATCTGACCGGCAGCGTGATTTGGACTTCAGGCAGTCCGACGGTGGCAAGCATTGATGGGGCCTCCGGACTTGCGACTGCACTGTCGGTCGGCTCAAGTGCCATCACGGCCACCTCGGGGTCCGTGTCAGGGACTACGTCCCTGAGTGTCACGGCCGCCAGCCTGGAGTCCGTAGCTATCACGCCCTCTTCCGGTACGGTAGGCATATCCAATACCGTTCAACTGAGCGCACTGGGATCGTACTCGGACGGCAGTACGGCCGACGTGACACGCACGGTCGCCTGGTCCACGAGCGATCCGACGCTAGCGAGTATTTCGGCCTCTACAGGCCTGCTGACCGGCGTAGCCCTTGGGCCTGTCTCGGTCAGCGCCACGCGAGGCGCAGTCACTGCCAGCGTGCCATTTACTGTTATCCCCACCACGTGGCACCAGGCGGCCAGCATGTCGACAGCTCGCGATAGCTTCACGGCGACGCTGCTCGCAAACGGGAAAGTGTTAGCGGCGGGGGGTCTGACTAATGACGCGCCCGGGTGGGTAGCAAGCGCGGAGTTATACGACCCGACGGCGGACACATGGTCGACGGCGTCGAGTATGCCGGCGCCACGATGGGGCCACACGGCAACCCTACTCCAGAACGGTCAGGTCCTCATCGCGGGTGGCGCGAGCGCCTCATCCGCGCCAGGCAGCCAGGTCGTCATAGTTACCAGCACGGAGCTTTACCACCCGGACACGAATACCTGGACGGCCGGAGCCAACCTTCTGAGCCAGCGGGTCCAGCACACAGCCACCTTGTTGCCAAATGGCAAGGTGCTGGTCGTTGGTGGCTTGCAGGAGGGTCCAGGCACGGCGGCGGAAATCTACGATCCGATTGCGAATAACTGGACGCCCGCGGCCGACCTTCCGTTCGCACCCGTCTTCGGGCATACAGCGACACTTCTCGCGAATGGGAAAGTGCTCGTGGCAGGTGGCATCACGTTCCTTGCCAATCCCACCAACGTGCAACCGCCGCCGACCGCTGTGTTGTCCAGCGTGGCAATTTATGACGCAGCCACGAACACCTGGTCCGCTGCGGCGAATATGCTGACTGCGCGCAGTCAACACGGGGCGGCGCTGCTGGCCAGCGGCAAAGTGTTGGTTGTCGGAGGCGACACCAATGGCACTGTCGCGGGCACGGCGGTGCCGGTGAACAGCGCGGAGATTTACGATCCGGTGGCCGATACCTGGACCGCTGCAGCGAGCCTTGGCACGGTAACGGCGGGCGGCGTTGCGACGCTGCTACCGACGGGCAAGGTCCTCTTCGCCGGCGGGGTGCCGAATAGTGGCACACCCTTTCTATCGAGCGCCCAGCTGTACGACCCCGCGGCTGATCTCTGGTCAGCAGCACCAAACATGATCACCGGGCGTGCTGGCCATAGTGTCGTTCTCCTGAATACCGGAAGGGTTCTAGCGGTGGGCGGCGCGAGCGGTAACGGGTCTGATACGATCCTTGCGAGTGCGGAGTTGTTTCCCTAGCGAGGGGGCCGCCCTACCGTGGGTGGGTCAGGCGACCGGGGGCACAAAGTGAGAGCGCAACTGCCTGGCAATCCTACATTGCGCCGAATGGTCCCGAATACGCCGCATTCAAGGTCTGAAGATCCTGCGAGGCGAGGGCCACTGAGAGCGCAGCCGCATTTTCCTTGACGTGCTCGGGAGAGCCGGATTCGGGAATCGCGATGACGCTGCCGCTGCGGATCACCCAGGCCAGCGCAATCGCAGCTGCCGAGCAACCGTGCGCGGCGCCGATCTGCGCCAGCGTGCGGTCACCGACCACGAGGTTATGGTCGCCGCCCAGTGGTGAGTACGCCATCACCGGCATTTCGTGCTCCTTGCACCAGGGCAGGAGGTCATGCTCGATGCGACGATTGTTGAGACTGTAAGCGACCTGATTGGTTGCGCAGTGACGACCGTCCGGAACGCGTAACAGATCCTCCATCTGAGCACGGTCGAAGTTGGACACCCCCCAGGCGCGAATCTTCCCCGCTGCGCGCAGTTTCTCGAAAGCCGCCACGACACCGGAGAATTGCCGGCTGGGGACTGGTGAATGCAGCAAATAGAGGTCGAGATGGTCGGTGCCCAGGCGACTGAGGCTCGCCTGGCAGGCCCGTGCGATGCCATCTCCGGAGACTTCGTCGGCCTCGACCTTGGAAACCAGGTAGACGCGATCACGCTGACCGGCAATCGCTTTGTTGATGAATTCCTCGGAGCGGCCGCTGCCGTAGTTGCCAGAAGTATCGACCAACGTCATGCCGAGCGAAATGCCCGTGCGCAGCGCCTCCTCCTCAACCTCTCGCGGATGCCTCCCCTGACCGAGATGCCAGCAACCCTGGCCGAGTGCCGGGACGGTAGTGCCGTCTGGAAACCTCACCGTGCGCCGGGTGGAATCCGATGGGGCGTCGGCGGCGGAAGTCGCGCCTGCACTTCTATGCAGCGCGACCGATCGACTCAGGGCGGGTAGCGCCACGCTGGACGCGGCGAACCATGCATTGAATTGACGTCGGCTGAGCAAATGCTTCTTCATAGTGTCACCTTCACTCGGGCAGGTTCAACTTCCTCAGCATCGCAACGAAGCGCGGGTCGCCGTGAAGCGATGCCATTGACAGATCGTTCCGGAAATTATACAGGTCGCTGTTGTGCTGTTGGTAAGCCCGATCGAGCCATTCGAAGGCTTGGTCCTGCTCGCCGCGCCACGCATAGATCGAGGCGATCGTGTAGGGCTTAGCGTGGCCCCTTTTGGCGACGGGACCGGGCGCAATCGCTCACGGCGCTGCCGCTTTGATCGCGGGCGAGTGGACCGGTGACGGCCGCCGGTTGCCACGCCAGACTCTCCAGGCGATCGCAGGACTGAGCAGGGACGACGGCGGACTCAATAGGTTCACAACCTTCAGAAACGCCGTCGTCAGCCTGATGTCATGCCTCGCGGCGAGGTGGAGCTTGCCGATGTACCAGTTGATGAAACGCAGCATCGGCGGACGCGCACCCTCGACTTGCGGATGGCGGAGGTCGTTGCCAACAGCGATGTTCCACGGAATGTCGACGATCTGCGCAGTGGCTCTGAAGAATCGCCGCGCCAGATCGTTCGAGCCCGCCCGCAGGCACTGTTGCAGTGTCAGTGCTTCCTGGGCCGCAACCGTCATGCCTTGCCCGTAGACCGGATTGAAGCTGCTGATGGCATCTCCGAAGACCAGATAGTTGTCGGGGAAGCGTGCCAGAGTCTCGTAGCGTCGCCGCCCGCTGAATGGGTATCCGTAGCGCGTGTAATCGCTCAGCGGCTCCGCCCTGGCGACCAGATCGTGAATCGCCATGGTGGGCAGGGTCGCCAGGTACGCGAGAAAGCCCTGATCGTCATCGGGCGCGTCATCGCCCAGGAAGCCGCCGGTGCTCAGGATCCAGCGATCGTTTTCCTGTGCGAGGATCGCGCCATTCCGCCAGGTCGGCGCGCTGCCGGCGACAATAATGCCCAGCCTTCCGTCCAGATCGGTCGACCGACGCCGATAGGTCCGAGTCAGGTAGGAAAGGCCGATCTTCACCTTGTCGTACGCTGGAGCCTGGTAACCGAGTCCTTCAAGCCACGCGCCACTGGAAGAGCCGCGGCCGGTTGCATCGACGACGAGGTCCGCGGTGAGGCTCTCCTCCGGTTTGCCGTCGATACACGCCCTCACAGCGGTCACGGTCTTGCGGGTGGAGTCGCTGACAAGACCTTGCACAGCGCATTTCTCGACGGCGCGCACATTCGGCAGGGCCAGAAGCCGGCGGCGCAGATGACCTTCGAGGACGGGACGACTGGCAACCAGTCCGATGAGGTCGCTCTTTCCGTGAGCCAGAGTAACGTTATGACCTATCCAGGTCACATCGTCAGCGATATCGCCAGTCAACCCTCCGCTTTGCGCGACGACTTGGTCGCAATATCCCGGAAACAAACTCTCGAGTATGCCGCTGCCGCGCGCCAGAAGCCCGTGCGTGTGGCGACCCTGGGGGACACCCTTGCGCGCAGCGTCTGCTGCCGGGAACGCATCGCGCTCGAGTACGGAGACATTGTCATAAAAATCCGATAGCGCGCGGGCGGCCAACAGCCCACCCATGCTGGCGCCAATGACGATCGCGCGGTCGCCGAGTCTTTTCATGGGAAGTCCCCTCTCTTGTCGGAAATAGTCTGGCACTGCGCAACCTGCCCGGCCAAGGTGGGCGGGTAAGGCGGCTGACTATCTGTTGACACTGTGTCAATGATTGAGATACTGTTCGCGCCATGTCTTATATCGCTGAACGCCGAGAAGAGGAAAAGGAGCGCCGCCGGGGTGAATTCCTGGATGCGGCCGAGACGCTCTATGCGAAGGATGGCTGGGAGGGGGTGACCATGGACCATGTGGCTCGCACTGCGCGTCTTTCGCGCGCGCTGGTCTACGTCTACTTCCGCGACAAGGACGACCTGCTGTTCGCGATCGGCGAGCGGGCCATGAAGCTGCTGTATCAACGGTTCGCCGCCGCCCTGGAGACGCCGGGGAGTGGTCGCGAGAAGGTCATGGCGATCGGGCGGGCCTACATGGGATATGCCCTTGAGTTTCCGCATTTTTTTGACTTTTGCTCGCGCTTTCAGCGTCATGAGGTGAGCGCAGCCGCCGCGCCGAACGAGGCGGCCTGTCACGAGGCCGGGGATGCGGTGATGGAACTCGTGGTCCAGGGCATCCAGACGGGACTTGCGGATGGGAGCATCAGTCCGGCGGTTGCCCAAGAGCCCGTGATGCTGGCCTTCAGCCTCTGGGCGTTCACGCACGGAATCGTGCAGATCACCGTCACGAAGGGCCCCGACCTGGCGCGTCATGGCATGGCCATGGGTGATTTCGGCAGCTACGCGTTCGGGCTCCTCGACACCCTGCTACGTCCCCCGGGTCCCTGATTTTTTTTGCCTCGAACCATATTAATGTCTAGCTATTAGACGTATGTCTAGAATAAGCCGGAATCTGCCGCCATGAAACTCTCGCGATCCACCCTTCTGCTGGCTGTTGGAACGTTGCTCTCCGCATGTCACACGCACCCGCCGGTTACCCCGGGACCTGTCGCGGTTCTCACCTACACGGTGCATACCTCCGACGATACGGATCCACCGAGCTATCCCGCCGAGGTGGCGCCCCGCTACTCCAATCCAGTCTCCTTCCGGGTGCCCGGAAAGGTGATCGGGCGGCGTGTGCGGCTGGGGGATCGTGTGACCGCGGGCGAAGTGCTCGCGCAGCTCGATCCGACAGACCAACAACGCCAGGTGGCGGGTGCACGTGCAGTGTTCGCCGCAGCCAGACACCGGCTGGAATTCGCGAAGCAGCAGCTCGATCGCGATCAGGCACAGTTCTCACGTCAGCTGATCGCCACCAATCAGCTCGAGCAGACTCAGGATGCGTATGCCTCGGCGCTCGCAGCCCGTGACCAGGCTGCCGCCGAGCTCACTGTTGCACAGAACGCGCTGCGCTATCACACCCTCACAGCCGATCACGACGGCCTCATCACGCAAGAGGAGGTGGATACCGGCCAGGTCGTGGCCGCGGGTCAGGCTGTCTACCAGCTCGCCTGGTCGGGGGACGTCGACGTTGTCATTGATGCCGCTGCGGGCGATGCGAACCACATGGCCGTCGGACAAGCCGCGCGCGTCGTGTTGCCGTCCGTTCACGCACAGCCGCTAGATGCACGGATACGCGAGATTGCTCCTGCCGCCGATCCGCAGAGCCGTACGTTTCGCGTCAAACTGACCCTGAACAATCCAACGCCGGGCATCCGACTCGGCACTATTGGCGAAGCCACTCTGCTTCCGGCCGAAGGGCGCCCGCCAGCTCGCGAGATGGTCATTCCCTCGACCTCGCTGTTTCATCAGGGACCGCACCCCGCGGTGTGGGCGCTGGAGGGGGACAAGCCGCGGTTGGCTCTGCGAGCTGTAACGGTGCAGAGTTACCGCGACCGCTCGGTGATCCTCACCGGCGGGTTGCGGGATGGTGAGCGGATCGTCGCGGCTGGCGTGCACACCGTGTTTGTGGGTGAGCGCGTCACGCCCTCCGCGTCTTCGCTCGATGCCGACGAATCTGTCGCGTCGCCCGGCGATGGGCCGGTCTCAGGCGGTGTCCGGCTCGCTCAGGAGACTGCTCCATGAGCGAGCCTACCCGTCCGCGGGGGGAAACGTCACACCGTTTCAACCTGTCCACCTGGGCACTGGAGCATCAGGCCCTCGTGGTACTGATCCTGCTGCTGGTGAGCCTCGCGGGAATTCTGTCCTATGGGCGACTCGCGCAGTCGGAGGATCCGCCGTTCACGTTCAAGGTCATGGTCATCCGCACCTTCTGGCCAGGCGCGACTGCACGGCAGGTGCAGGAGGAGCTCACTGATCGCATTGCCCGGACGCTGCAGGCGACTCCGCACGTCGACTTCCTCAACAGCTATTCCCGGCCGGGTGAATCGACGCTTTTCTTCACGATCCAGGACTCGGCGCCGGCGAAGCAGGTGCCGGAGACCTGGTACCAGGTGCGCAAGCGCGTTGGCGACATCGCCTATACGTTGCCCTCCGGCGTGCAGGGGCCGTACTTCAACGACGAGTTTGGCGACGTCTACACCAACATATACGCTCTCGAGGGCGACGGATTCACTCCCGCACAGCTGCACGACTGGGGTGAATGGTTGCGAGCCCAACTGCTCCGTGTCGCGCAGGTCAACAAGGTCGATTTCTTCGCCGACCAGGAGCAGCGCATCTTCGTCGAGATCCCGAATGCGGAGCTCGCGAAGCTGGCGTTGACGCCGCAGGCGATCGCGGCTGCGCTCGATACCCAGAATGCCGTAGCCGGCGCAGGTGTGTTCACCACGGCTGACGATCGAGTGTTCGTCCGACCGAGCGGTCAGTTCAGCGACGTGGATCAGATCGCAAACACCCTGCTGCGCGTGCACGGTCACGACATCCGGCTCGGGGATATCGCGCACGTCACCCACGGCTACGCCGATCCTCCCGGCGAATACATGCGTTTCGATCATGCCAACGTGCTGGGCATCGGTGTCACGATGGCGCCGAGCGGCGATGTGATCGAGCTCGGCAAAGCGCTCGAGGCCAAGCTGAGCGAGCTGCAGCATGCCCTACCTGCCGGACTGAAGCTCACCCAGGTCGCCAGCATGCCCAAGGCGGTCACCCGCTCCATAGACGACTTCGTGGAGGCGGTCGCGGAGGCGATCGCGATCGTGCTGCTCGTGAGTCTCGTCAGCCTGGGCTTGCGCACCGGCATGGTGGTCGTGATCTCGATCCCATTGGTTCTCGCCGGCACCGCGCTGCTCATGAACCTGAGTCATATCGGGCTGCACAAGGTGTCCCTCGGCACCTTGATTCTGGCGCTCGGGCTGCTGGTCGATGATGCCATCATCTCGGTGGAATCGATGGCAGTGAAGCTCGAGCAGGGCTGGGATCGAATGCAGGCTGCGGCCTTCGCTTATGCGCACACCGCCTTTCCGATGCTGAGCGGTACCCTGGTCACGATCGCCGGATTTCTGCCCATTGCGCTGGCGCGCTCTTCCACCGGCGAGTACACGCGCTCGATCTTCCAGGTCTCGGCGATTGCGCTGCTGCTCTCCTGGCTCACGGCTGTCATCGTGATTCCGCTGCTGGGCTATTGGTTGCTGCCCGAACGCCGCCCCGACCCTTCGGCCGAAAGGCCGGCAGGGGCCGCCGAGGTTGATCTCTACAGCAGCCCCTTCTATCAGCGCTTCCGGGGGTGGGTGGCCTGGTGTGTCGATCATCGCTGGCCGGTGCTCGCCGGCACGGTGACCGCGTTCGTGTTCGCTCTTGGCGCCTTCGCATTGGTGCCGCGGCAGTTTTTTCCGAGCTCGGATCGCCCGGAGCTGCTCGTGGACCTGCGGCTGCCGGAGAATGCCTCCTTCGGTGCCACTCTGCGCGAGGCCAGGCGCTTCGAACATGACCTCGACGGACGCCGGGAGATCGATCACTACATCGATTTCGTCGGCGCAGGCGCACCTCGCTTCTTCCTGCCTCTGGATGAGCAGCTGCCGGCGCCCAACTTCGCGCAGTTTGTCGTCACCGCCAAGGGCGTGCGCGAGCGGGAAGCGCTGGCCGCCTCGCTGGATCAGCTGCTGCGCACCCGCTACTCCAGCCTGCGCACGCGCATCAGCCGACTCGAGAATGGGCCGCCCGTGGGCTATCCGGTGCAGTTCCGGGTCTCCGGGCCGCAGATCGCCACGGTGCGGCAGATCGCGGACGATCTCGCCGGGCGCATCCGAAACGACCCCGAGACGCGGAATGTGCAGCTCGACTGGGACGAGCCGGCGGGACGCTCGGTGCGCTTCGAGGTCGACCAGGCTCAGGCGCGCCGTCTCGGGGTGAGCTCGCAGGACCTCCAGAATTTCCTGCAGACGACGCTCTCCGGCTACACGCTCGCGCATCTGCGCCAGCGCGATCTATTGATCCCGGTGGAGCTTCGCTCGCCACCGTCCGATCGCCTCGATCCGTCCTCACTGGAGCGCTATGCCCTTCCCTCCGCGAGTGGAGCGGCCGTCCCGCTCACGGCTCTCGGTCGAGTGCGGTATGACCTCGAGTACGGCGTGATCTGGGAGCGAGACCGCCAGCCGACGATCACGGTGCAGTCGGATGTGCGGCCGCCTGCGCAAGGGCTCGACGTGACTCAGCGCATCGATCACAGTCTCGTGCAGGTGCGCGCACAATTGCCGGCCGGCTATCGCATCGAAGTCGGCGGCGCCCTCGAGCAGAACGCCAAGGCGCAGAACTCCATCGTCGAACAGATGCCACTGCTGGCGATCGCCGTCCTCGTGATTCTGATGATTCAGCTGCAGAGCTTCAGCCGGGTATTCATGGTGGTGTTGACGGCGCCGCTGGGCCTGATCGGCGTGGTGCTCGCGCTGCTTCTCTTTCATCAGCCCTTCGGCTTCGTCGCGATGTTGGGTACGATTGCCATGTTCGGGATCATCATGCGCAACTCCGTGATCCTGGTCGATCAGATCGAGCAGGACGTGCGCAGCGGTCATACCCACCTTGAAGCGATTGTCGGTGCCACCGTGAGGCGATTCCGCGCGATCACTGTCACGGCGGCCGCGGCCGTGCTCGCCCTGATCCCGCTCCTGCGCAGTAACTTCTTCGGCCCGATGGCCACTGCGCTCATGGGTGGTATCACGGTAGCCACGGTCCTCACTCTGTTCTTCCTGCCCGCTCTTTATGCAGCCTGGTTCCGCGTCCGCCGTGACGAGCCGGCGCGAGAAGCGGCCCTGCCAACTCAGCCGGCCTGGGAGAGTCCACCATGAAGCGCCGGTACTTACTGGGGATCCGCGTGTCCGCGCTCATCGCAGTCTCGATGCTCAGCGCTTGCGCGGCCTTCGGGCCGCCCCGCACACCTCCGAGCATGGATTCGCCCAGCCACTATTCCCTTACGCCAGCGAGCTCGCAGGTTGGGGGCGGCCGTGTCGGGGGGCAGGAGCTTGCGCTCGGGGCTGCTCCAGTTCCGGAATGGTGGCACGCGTTTGGCAACTCGTCGCTCGAAGCGCTCGTCAGCGAGGCGCTGGAGAAGAACCAGTCGCTGGCCGCGGCCCGGGCCAATCTGCGCGCCGCGCACGAGCAGGTGCGGGAGCAGGTCGGAGACAATCTCTATCCGCATCTCGACGCAGGCTTCGCCCCGAGTCGCCAGCGGGGACTCGGCATTCCCGTGCTTCCCCAGCAGACCTTTCTGTACAACGTGTTCGCCGCCGAAGTGCAGGGCAGCTGGACGCTGGACTTCTTCGGCGCCGCGGCCCTGGCCGACCGTGCCCTGCTCGGCCAGGAGCGCACGCAGGCGTACGAGCTCGAGGCCGCCAGGCGTTCGGTTGCATTCAACGTCGTACTGGCTGCCATCAATGCGGCATCCCTGCAAGGGCAGATCGATGCAGTCGCGAAGTATGCGGACGCAGCCGAGCAGCGGGCGAAGCAGCTGCACCAACGATTTGAGCTCGGAAGCGCCTCGCGTCTGGAGATGCTCACGGCGGAGCAGGAGGCCGCAGAAGCGCAGCGAGCACTGCCCCCCTTGCATCGTCAACTGCTCGCAGTCCAGCACGCCGAGGCAGTGCTGCTCGGCCGCACGCCCGACACAGCACCTGCGCCGCTGTCTCTGGAGGCGGTGCAGTTACCCGATCGGTTGCCAGTCGCCGTGCCATCGGAGCTGCTGCACCAGCGGCCCGACATACTGGCTGCCGAAGTGACCGTGCGCGCAAGCGCTGACGCGGCGGGCGCCGCGAGCGCCGCCCTCTACCCCTCGCTCACTCTGTCAGCCGCCTATGGAAGGGGAGGCTTTGACTGGGCGACGTTCACCTCCCCGGCGGGCACCATCTGGGCCGCCGGTGCTTCGCTTACTCAACCTCTCTTCCATGGGGGCGCGCTGCGCGCCCGGCAGCGGCGGTACCAGGCGTCCTACGAGGCCGCGGTCGCCCAGTACAAGCAGACGGTGCTTGCGGCGTTCGAGTCGGTGGCCGACAACCTCGTGGCGCTGGAGGACGACGCGCAGGAGCTCGAGCAGACCCAACGCTCGGTCGATGCCCTGAAGCAGGTGGAGGACGAACTGGAAGGACGTTACGCTTCGGGCTCCGCCCCGCTGTACTCGGTGCTCGGCGCCCGATCCCAGTACCAGAGTGCCTATGTCACTTACATCGAGGCCCGCGCGGCTCGACTCAGTGACAGCGCGGCGCTGCTCGATGCAATGGGTAATCCGAGCACACCTGAGGTCGCGCCGAGCGTTCGCACCGGTCGTTGAGAAAGCCTGTGTAGGAGAATCACTTAATCCGCGATCGGCCCTGGCGGCTCGGGAACCTGCGCACTCGCTCAAGCGTTCGCCTGCTAGACCTGTAACAGATGGTGCGGCGAATGAGCATCCACAGTCCCACGACATGGGTAATCGTAGCGCTGGTCGTGATCGCGCTGATCGTTCTAGCTTGGCGGCTCACGCTGGAAGCGCGTCAAAGGCAGTCCCGGCGACTGCAGCAGCGCTTTGGACCCGAATACGCGCGCTTGCTCGCCGAGCGGGGCGATCGAACGAAGACGGAAGCCGAGCTTCGTGCGCGCGAGAAGCGCGTCGAGAAGTTGACGATCGTCGCGCTGTCGCCGGAGGACAAGGCGAAGTTCAGTGATGCCTGGAGCGCGCTGCAGGCGCGCTTTGTCGACAACCCGGAAAGCGTAGTGCTGGAAGCCGACCGCCTGGTACGGGACCTGATGGTCAAGCGCGGCTATCCGATGGGCGACTTCGAGCGCCGCGCCGCGGACATCTCGGTCGACTACCCGAGAGTGGTGGAGGCGTATCGCTCCGCTCGCGCAATTGCAGTCCGCGCCCAGGGCGGCGAGGCGAGCACCGAAGAGCTACGCAAGGCCGTCGTGTATTACCGCACGCTATTTGCCGAGCTGCTCGAAGTCCCTCATGTGAGCGGGACGGAAACCGAAAACCGAGAGGTAACGCATTCGTGAGCACACCGAACACCGATCCGAGAGCCAAGCCCGATCCGAGACCCAATCCTGAGCCCGGACCCAGCACCGAGTCGCGACGCCCGCTGAGAACGTCCGACCTGGCCGCGGCCGGCAGCATTCCCGACGCGCCGCAGGACGCTCCCCGGCAGCGGCGGTCACCCACGGAGCCGCAAGGGGCCTCGGAATCCCCAGCTGCCTCGGAATCCGTGGCAGCGGAAACCCGACCCTCGAGAGTCGAGACGCCGGATACAGAGTCGCTCGAGGCATTGTTCGCGCCCGACATCGCTGCCCAGTTCCGCAATCGCTGGACCGACGTGCAAAGCGGCTTCGTCGATGACCCTCGGCGAGCAGTGGCCGCGGGCGACGAGCTCGTCGCCCAGGTCATGCAGAGTCTGGCGGAGTCCTTCGCTCACGAGCGCAAGCGGCTGGAGACTGAGCTGTCCGAGACCGGTGAGGCGTCGACTGAGACTTTGCGTGTGGGCCTGCGTCGCTACCGGTCGTTCTTCGAGCGGCTGCTGGCGTTGTAGGCGCACAGACCGTCCGCCATCGACGCAGCGAGCACCGGGAGGCCAGGTCAACCGACCTCGGGCGCAAGCTCGAGCAGCCTGACACGGCGGGACCGTGCGGCGAACGCGTAGGCGGGTATGCACAGGGAAAGGAAGATCAAGGCCGTAAGACCCGAATGCCAATCCTCGACGATGGCGACCACGAGAAAGATGACGGATCCGGTGAGAACAACCAGGGTCGAAACGGGATAGCCGAATGCACGGTAGGGCCTCGCGGCCTGCGGCAGCCGGCGCCGCAGCGTAAAGACCGCGAGGAAGGCGGCTATATAGTAGAGGAGGATCAGCACAGTGAAGGTCGCGATGATCTGGTTGAAGGTGCCGCTGAGGATCATGGCGGCACCCGTCAGAGTCGTTATCGAAAGCGCAACGTATGGCGTGCCGCCGCGGCTTACGGCAGCAATCTTCGGCGAGATCCAACCTTCACGCGCCATCGAGTACAACACGCGCGGACCCATGATGGCGTTGCTGTTGATCAGGCCAAGCACGATCAGGATGGAGAGTGCCGTCATGAGCGAGGCGCTGCCGTGGGGAAGCACCACCTGCGCCGCGTCTGCAACCGGTAGTTTCGACGCGGCGAGCACCTGGACGGGCAGCACACGCAGTAGCGCGGCGTTGATGGCCACGTATAAAACCCCAACGAGGACTGCTCCACCTATGATGGATCGCGGCAGCGTGCGGCTGGCGTTGAGGCTCTCCTCCGCCGTGTAGATGGGGGCGTACCACCCATCACAGGCGGTGAGTATGGCGCGAAGCGCGGGTACGAGCGTCAACAGTGCTCCGGCGGAGAGAAGACTCTTATGACCTGCCGCGACTCCGACAGGCGCAACGGATTGCGCCACCGGAGTCGCAAAGAAGCATCCGAGAATCAGGAGAAGCAGCAGGACGCCGATCGTTGCGCTGGCCACCGATGTGATCGTGCTGCCCATCCGCAAGCCCGCCGAATGCATGGCCGTGATGATGCCGAGGACCGCGATCGCAGCCAGGGCTTCATACTGAGCCACCGCGGGCCATCGGGTCGCCACGAATTCGATGACCGACACCGATCCATAAGCGAAAGTGGCGACGGTGGCGAGCCAATCGATCCAGCCGACGATGAAGCCGGCTACCTCACCGAATGCATGACGGGCGTATACCCTGAATCCACCGGCTTCGGGGTACATCGCAGCGAGCTCCGACACCGATACCGCGCCCATGAGCGCGTAAAGCCCGCCAAGACACCAACAGCCAATGATGAGTGCCGGGCTTCCGGCAGCCTCTGCCACCATTCCGGGCAGACGCAGAATCCCAACGCCCACCATCGTGCCAAAAGCGAAGGCAAGGCCGAATCCCAGCCCGAGAATTCTGCGCAGCGGACGCGCTGTGGTCACCACATCGGCACAGTATTTTTTGGGTGGCCCCCACGTCCACCGGATTATTCAAGTGCTCGTCCGCTCATACAATGCGCCAAGCCCGAGCGGGTTTCAACCTGCGCCCCTTGAGGCGCGGGGTCACGGCACCTTGTGGTGCAGGCCGCGCGGCGCACCGAAGGTAGCCGCCTGACTACTGCCCTGCAGGCGTGTATCCGTGTGACTCGTGATGCGCGACGTAGGCGTCGGCGGCCGGTACCAGCGCCTTCTTCTGTGAGTACTTGAAGCGAGCGCTCTCCATCCCCTTCTGAATGTAGTCATTCATCTCGGCGGGTACGTGGGCACGGACCCAGGCCTCCATCTGGTCGGGTGGCAGGCTGTCCCAGAACTGCGACGGCACGAACTGCGCTTCGAACAACGGCGCCATCGATCCCGCGGAGGACATGAGCAGGTCGACATTGCTGGCGAAGGTGTTCCAACCGAGCCGCGGATGCTCTTCGCGCAGCGCGCCGATCATCCCCGCTCGCAACTGAATGTCCTGCTTCGGCAACTCGGAGGACAGCGCCAGGTGCGCCACCTGCTTGGCGAGATTGGGGTCCCGCGCCAGGGAGAGAGCGACATACAGCCGGTCTTTCTCCGCCTGGTCCTTCGCAGCCTTCGCCAATCCATGCAGCTGCTCGAATGTAGCGTGGTCCGCATACAGCCCGACCACATCGAGCACCATGCTCTGATCGTCCGGTGAAATCGAGGACGGGTCCTTCACGAAGGCGGCAAAGCGCTTCTGAGCTTCGGCGATGACGTCACGATCCCCCCACACACCCAGGCTCTCGATCGCCTGCCGGCGCAGAGCCTGTACGTCTGGTGTCTCATTCGCCTTCGGGTTCCAGCCGAGGTGCTGTGCGACCGGTTTCAGCAGCGTACGTGCGTAGGCGGCGAACGCGTCATGGCCGGGGCTGCCACGTTCGTCGTACTCAACTGTGCCGAGCGAGTCGATGATCTGCTCCCAGGGACGCGCATCGAGGTCGCCGCCCATGTTCTCGGCCAACGCGAGATAACTGGCGAGCGGTGCGGACTGTGCCTGCACCAGTGCCCACTGGTCATCGAGCAATGCGATGCGATCACCGTCGGACAGCTTGCCGAATTCGTTGGTGTTGGCAGCCAGGGTCGGTGCGTCGTACTGCACCCGATAGTAACCGATGGCGTCGGCATCAGCGCTGAGAGGCTCCTGACACGAGCCGGCCGGAATGCTCTGGCCGTCCTCGGTGAGCAGCACCGACCGGGGCTTTCCCTGCGTGCCGACCCGCACCTGGAGCGGTACGTTCCAGTGTCCGCCCTGCGCTGCAGTGTTTGTCGGCTCACGCAGGAAGAAGCGCTTCTGGCTGAGTGCGACCGTGCGCCCTCCCGAGGCATCGCACTGCGACTTGACACTCACCACAGGAAAGCCTGCCTGCTCGGTCCAGCCTGAAGCGATGGTTCCGACGTTGCGCCCGCTCGCGGCCGAGAGGCCGTTCCACAGGTCCATGGTCGTGGCGTTGCTGAATGCGTGTGCCTTGATGTAGCGGCGCACCCCATCCCGGAAAGTGTCCGGGCCGAGGTACGATTCCAGCATGCGCAGCACCGCCTGACCCTTGTTGTAGGTGATGGTCGGGTCGAAGGCGTTTGCCGCCTGGAGCTCATTGGTCACATGGACCTGGATCGCGCGGGAACTGACGCGCGCATCCGCTGCCATGGCGCTTTCCTTGTCGACGTCCTCGCGCTCCCACCAGTTCCAGCCCGGGTTGCGCCGGTCGGTTTCCTTGGCAGCCATCCAGGAGGCGAAGCTTTCGTTCAGCCACAGATTGTCCCACCATCCCATGGTGACCAGATCGCCGTTCCACTGGTGGGCCATCTCGTGGGCCTGGGTCGAGTAGACCTCCTGCCTGTCCCGGATCTCGCTCGCCTGTGACAGGAGCAGCGCCTGATCGGTGTAAGTGATCGCGCGCCAGTTCTCCATGGCGCCGGAAAAGCCGCCCGGAATGGCGATCGAGTCGAGTTTCGGCAACGGGAACGGATAGGCGAAGTAATCGTCGTAGTCGGCAAGAATCTGCTGGGCGTTTGCGAGAGCTATCCGGCCCTCCTGCTCGCGGCCGCTCACTGCCCAGACTCCGAAGTGGACCTTCGCGTCTTGCGCACCGATCTCCTTCAGGTCGCCGGCGCTGAACTCCACGAGGTAGGACGGCATCTTCGGCGAGCGCTGGAAGGTCGTGGTTGCCAACTTGCCGCGCTCGGTGCGCTTCTCGATCGGCATGTTGCCGACGGTGGCCCACCCCGCGGGCACGGTGGCGGTCAATTTGAAGGTAGCGCGAAACGCCGGCTCGTCCCAGCACGGGAACATGCGCCGCGCATCAGTGGACTCCATCTGCGTCGTGAGCATGACGCCACCCGCATTCCCTCCAGACGGACCGTACGCCTGCACGAACAGTCCCTGTGGCCGGGTCTCGATCACTCCCGAGTAAGCGAGCGTCAGTTTGTGTGCGCCCACGGGGACAGGCGCTGCAAGTGTCACGGTAGTCAATTGCTGCTTGTTGTCGGTCGCAACGGTCTTGACCGGCGCGCCGTCCAGACGCACGTTCTTGAGCGTCAGATTCAGGGTATTGAAGACCACTTTGTCGGTGGCCTGCCTGAACTCCAGCGACACGGTCTCCGATCCGGTGAAGGTTTTGGCGGATGTGTTCGGAGTGACGGCGATGTCGTAATCGACCGGCACCACGTTCTTGGGCAGCCGCCCGGGGGCTTTCTCGAAATCAAACGGCTGCTCCGCCGCGCTTGCGATCAGCGGCTGCAACAACATGACCGCACAGGCAGCCAGCAGTCCTGAGTTCTTCATTCCCACGTGTGTCCCCTCGAACCTTGGCGATATCGTCAGCTCGGACAGGGTCGTGAGTTTACGCGGCAGCGTATGAGCCGGTCACGCTTTCGAGGGCGACCCAAGCCTCTGCAGGGATGGAGGCTGGCTCTCCGGGAACATTCTCCCGCTCAAGAAGAAGAGCATCAGGAGCCAATAGCCAAGCCCGACGCTCAGGCGAACCGGTATGGAGAAGCGCGGGTCCGGGGAAATGAATCCCTCGATGAGCCCCGAGCCCAGCAGCAGCAGGGCGCATGCGACCAGGAGGGGTCCCAGATGCTCCGCGCAGCGCCGAAAGGACTCGGCGCGGCTCGGATAGGTTGGCCGGATGAGTGACTCGCTCAAGACCGTGCCGGCCGCTCCCGCCAAGCAAATGACCGACAGCTCGACCGGGCCGTGAGCGAGGATAAATCGCAGCAGCGCCAGCCCAAGCCCGTGCTGATGCGTGAAAGCGAGCAGCCCACCGAGCATCAGGCCGTTGAGCGCGATCATGTAGAGCGTGCCGAGACCGAAGAACAGGCCCGCACAGAAGGCGCCGGCTGCGACGACGGCATTGTTCGAGAAAATGCGCAGCGACAGCACCGAGGAAGGCGCGACGTTGAGGATCTGGTCGGTCCACAGATGACCATGCTCGACCCCATCGATCATGCGCTCGCTCGCGATCAGGCCGATCAACTCAGGATAGGTGGAGATGAGCCACCAGCCCGCGAGCGCACTGGTCATGAGCAGCAGCGCGATCCAGAGAGCCCAACCGCGCACGGTACGTGTTGCTTGAGGTATGCCTACCCGAAACAGGGTGCGCCAGCGAGAGGTGGCATAGCGTGGAGGTCGATTGACCGCGACGTGAAGCCTGACGTAGGCGCTCTCGAGAGCTGCCGTCGCGCCATCTCGGGGCATGAGCTCCCGCGCACTTGCCAGATCGCGCGCAAGGATCCGGTAAGCCTGAAGAGTCTTCAGCGCCTCCTCGGGAGTTGCACGCGAGCGGCTGGGCGCTGTCTGAACCTCTCCCGCAAGTGTCTGCCAGAATGGGGCGCGCGCCCGCAACCACGCAGCGGAGTCGACTGTCTTTCGCTCAGGCGCGACCAAGCAGTTCCTGCAGCCGCCTGCGCAGCTCGGTGTCTCCGAGAGCCGCCCTCTGTTCGGATGAGCTCCCGGGAGCGAGCTTTTCCAGCAGGCTGCGCCCCAGTTCGCCCCGCCGCGGCGGCTCGAGCTCCTCCCAGCGATCGAGCACGTCCTGGATCAGCGCGGCCGCGCGCGGATCCAGGGTGGAGTGCTGAACGAGGGCACCGATCCGGTCCAACGACTTCGACCTGGACTCGCTCTCATCGATCACGAGGACGGTACCCGCGGCCAGGTCCCCGATCCGGACGCGCTGCGCAGTGAACATGCAGAACGCCAGCCCCAGGACGTACAACGCCGGCAGAGCGTCGACGAGTCGGAACACGTTCCGCATCAAGAGCGCACCAGCGCTCGGAGTGGCCCCTTCCCGGGTCACGATGCGCGCGCCGGCCATGGTCTTGCCGGGCGTGCGGCCCTGCATTACCACCTCGAGTACCGGGTGGTAGAGGAGATAGAGCAGCGCGGAGGGCGTGGCCACCGTCAGTCCGAACAGTATGGGGCTGTCGACCACCACGCTTGCACTAGAGGCGCCGCTACGCACGACCAGCCAGCCCAACAGCAACCAGGCGAGCGCGAGTAGTACGCGGATGTGCCAGTCGATGATGAATGCATAGGCGCGGGTGCCGACGCCCGCGACGGGGAGCGTCATGTCAACGCCCGTCAGTCCTCGGACGGAGAGCTCCTCTGCTGCCACGCAACCTCGATCGCCGGTGGTCCTTCAGGCAAGTATTCTGATACCTTCCGCAACCAAGGTCCAAGAGCCGGGAGGCGGGCTTGAGACCCGCCGCTCAGGGACGAACGTCAGGGGGCATTATGTACGTCCGACCATCGGCACCCTTGTCCATCGGGGGCGTCGTCGACGATGGGCTTCGCCTTTATCGTGCGGCATTCAGTCATACGTGGAAGCTGTCCATTGGCTTCTCCATTGCGCTGGCAGCGCTTGGCCTGGCCATAGGGCTGGCTGTCCCGGGTATCTATGATGTCCGCGGCGCAGTGCCCCCGCAGCAGGTATTGCAGGCATTCTCATCACCCGTGGTGATCACCAGTTATCTGTTGATCCTCCTGGGCGAGTGCGTCTTCTATGGCGCACTGTTCGCCGCCGAGAATGCAGTCATGCGCGGAGAGCCCCTGTCGGCGGGAGCGGCCGCCCTCGCGGGATTCCGCCGACTGCCGGGGGTCCTGCTTGCCGGAGTCGTCTTCTGCGTCGCAGTGTTTGTGGGGTCCCTTCTGCTGCTCATTCCCGGTATCTATCTGTGGGGCAAGCTGCAACTGTCCTCGGCAGCTCTGTTCGCGGAGGATGCCAGCGCTATGAAGGCGCTCGAGAGCAGCTGGAACCTGACCCGGGGCCGCTGGTGGCGTACCGTGGTGATCATCACGGTGGCCCTCATCATTCTGTATATCCTGGCGCTGGCAGTGGGCATGATTCCCGTCTACCTCATCGCCTTCGCCAGCATGAAGAGTGGCAACGTCTTCATGGGCAGCGTCGCCACCCTGCCGTTCTCGATCCTGACCGCCGTCATCGTCAAGCCGGTTATGCCCGCTATCCTGCTTGCGGTGCACCACGACTGCAAGCTGCGGAGTGAGGGCGGTGACCTCGCCGAACGGGCGGGGGCCCTGGGTCCCGCCTGACCGATGCGGGGGCGATGGATCGTCCTGCTGGTGGTGCCGCAGTGGATCACGGCCGCGCCAAACGCGACCGATGTAACTGCTGCCCGCGCCACCATCGAGCGGTGCGCCCAGCACGCCGACGCTGGCCTGCATGGGCTGGACGCATTGCGTGGCGCATGCCCCGGGGTTGATTCAGCCGCCAGAGGGTTGGGGCTTGGGGCGCTGGTCGCGAGCGACTGGGAGTCTCGGGTCGATGTCGGCGCACTGAGCGACCTGGGTGCTCTTGCAGAGCGCTACGCGCAACCGATGCCGCGCGCAACACCTGACGCGGCGCGGCTGCGCGCCATCGCCAGGGCGCTGGAACCTCCTGCCAGACCGTTATCCTGGTTGGAGCGTCTCAGGGCATGGATCGCCCACTGGCTCGAAACCAACAGCTCCAGGTGGCCGGATTGGCTCCGCCCGCACTGGTCACTCAATGAACGCTTCTGGAACACACTTGCTTACATACTCGCCGCAGCCATCGTGCTGGCAGCCGTCGTGGTGGCTGCGATCCAGGTGCGTGCTGCCCGAGTGCCCGGCCGCAGCGGGCCAGGCACCCCCAGACAATATCCCGCGGGCGCAGCGGTCGCCGAGGATCGATTGCCCGAGCTCAGCGCCATCGCAGCGGCCCCGATGCGTGAGCGGGCCGTGCTCGTACTGCACCTGCTGGTCGGGGCGCTGGCCCGCTCGCAGCGGTTGAGGCGAGACCGCAATCTCACCTGCCGCGAACTGGTCACGGCGGCCAGATTCGACAGCGCGGCGCAACGGGAACAGTTCCGGTGCCTTGCGCTCCTCGCCGAAGAAGCCCTTTACGGCGAGCCCACATCCCCGTCCGCATCCGCAGCATCGGCCACTGTACGCGGGACCGATCTCGAGTCCGTGAAATCACTGTACGAGGGACTGCTTGCGATGCCGGTCGAGGCATCACCAGCGCAGTCATGAGAGAGCGACTGCTGGTGCTCACGCTTGCGGCCGGCGCGCTGACACTCTTCTACATTCTGCTGTTCCCCAAGCCGCAGGAGGAGCCCGAGGAGCTGGTACTGCCGTTGTCGAGCGAGAGCCGCGCCGAAGGCTACCAGGGGTTGTGGCGCTGGCTTGGAGCCGAGCGCATTCCAGCGGTTAGCCTGCGCAACCGCTACGATCAACTCGCAGCGTTGCTGCGCAAGCCCACAGGCAACGTCCTCATCGTGACCATGCCACAGCGCGTGGCAGTGCGCACGAGGGAGCTGGAGGAACTCAGAGCGTGGGTGGCTCGCGGCAATACCCTGTTGATCCTGGCTGCGGTCGAGGACACTCCGCTGTGGATGCTGGGGACTGACCCGCTGTTCGAGGACCATCTGGAGGCCATGACGGGACTGCGCTTCGTCAGTCCGAAGGCAGCAGGCGGCACCGAGCTCAAGAACCTGGTTCAGGACCGGTTCGACATACAGTTCCGCGGCCTGCATCCGCTGATGACCGGCATCAGTCACCTCACGGCCGTCACGCCGCTGCCTCCGCGGCGCGCAAGGCTTCGAGCGGGGCTCAAGTCGCTTCCGCTGGAGCTCGCCGCCCGAAGGGATGCCAACGACACGACCTTGTGGCTCACGCGGCACGGGGCAGGACAGATGATCGTCAGCACCGCGGCCAGTCTGTTCTCCAACGGCGCGATCGCACTCTCCGACAACGCTGAGCTGATATCGAACATTCTCGGCTGGTCACTTGCCCCCGGCGGATCCGTGATATTCGACGATGCGCACCAGGGGCTCACGGATTATTACGACGGCAAGGCGTTCTTCGGCGATGCGCGGCTGCACCATACGCTGGAGTGGATCGGGGTGATGTGGGTACTGTTCATCATCGGCGCACTGCCCTTGCGGGCCGTACTGTCTTCATGGCAACCACTCGATGAGACTGCCTATGTGGAAGGCAGTGCCCGATACTTCGCCGCCGTCGTACCGCCCGGCGCTGCCGCGCGGCGCCTGATCGAGGCATTCCTGGACCGCCTCGCCGCACAGGTGGGCGCGGACCGCACTGCTTCGCGCTTCGAGATGCTCGATACGCACGTCGATGTCTCGCGCCACGAGAGCGCGACACTGCACAAGCTGTACGAGCGCGCGTGTGCGGGTGAGCCA
>DASTDD010000030.1:0-5655 GCA_035710545.1 Steroidobacteraceae bacterium | reverse complement strand
TCGAGGCGGCTCGCCGTAGTGCGCGCTACTGCCGCCATCACAGCCTTCGCGCTCGTCGGAGCCTTCGGCGCCGGCAATGCAGCCGGTGCGGATGCCCTCTCGCACGGACGCTTCAAGCACGTCGAGGTTTTTCGCCCCCCGGGCGAAGTGAAGCACTTTGCGCTGCTCATGTCCGGCGACGGGGGGTGGAGCTCCAAGCTGGCAGCGATCGCCGAGTCTCTGGCGGCCGACGGCACGATGGTCGCCGGTATCGATACCGCAGAATTGTTCACGAGCCTGGAGAAGGACGGCGGCAGCTGTGTGGCCCCCGATGGCGACCTGGAGAACCTCAGTCACTACATCCAGGCATACTACAAGCTGCCGACCTACTTCACGCCCATCCTGATCGGCCACTCGGCAGGAGCGACGCTGGCCTATACGACGCTGGCGCAAGCGCCCCCGGGGATCTTCGCGGGGGCGGTGACACTCTCGTTCTGCGTGGACCTGGATCTGCGCAAGCCGCTGTGCCAGACGCAGGGCCTGCGGTTCAAGCCGCTGGCGCACGGGGCCGGGGCGCGACTGTTGCCCCCCTCGCAGCTGCATGCGCCCTGGATCGCACTGCACGGAACCCGTGACCACGTCTGCCCGATCTCTCGGGCGCGGGCATTCATCGCCAAGACCCCCGGGGCCAAGCTCATCGAGCTCCCCGGTGTCAGCCACAACTATTCCGGCACACAGGACTGGCTGCCGCAGTTCGATGCCGCCTACGCATCCATCGCCAGCACGCAGCGCCAGACCCTTCCGGTGCCACCCGCCAGTCTGGCCGACCTGCCGATCGTCGAGGTCGAGGCCACCGGGACCCCCGCCGAGGCCAATGCCGACTCCTTCGCGGTGTTGATTTCGGGGGATGGCGGCTGGGCCGGCATCGACAAGGAGGTCGCGGCACTCCTGGCCGAGCGTGGTGTCCCGACCGCCGGAGTGGACTCGCTGCGATATTTCTGGACCGAACGGACTCCCGCCGGACTCGCCCGCGATATTGACCGCATCGTGCGCTACTATGCTTTCCACTGGAAGAAGAAACACGCCATCCTGATCGGGTACTCCCAGGGCGCCGACGTGCTGCCATTTGCTGTCAATCGCCTGCCCGCGGCGACGCGGGAGCTCGTCAGCCTCACCGCGCTGATCGGCATCAGCGACGCGGCCGCCTTCGAGTTCCATGTTGCGAACTGGGTTGGCGGCGACAGCGGGGGATTGCCTGTGCAGCCGGAAATGGACAGGCTCTCGTCGTCTGATACGTTGTGCATCTACGGCGACGACGACATGGATACGATCTGCCCGAAGGTGAGCGCGCAGCACGCACGTGTCGTCGAGCTGTCGGGAGGCCACCATTTCGGAGGTAACTACCAGCCTCTTGCGCAGCTCATTCTCGACCGCGCGGCCGCCCGGGCCCAGTAACACCGGCCCCCGGTCGCGAATGAGAACCGCGCTCAAGTGGTCGGGCGTGCTCATCGGGGCTGCCCTGGTCCTCGCGTGCGCCCTCATCCTGCAGAGCTGGTATTTCAAGCCGCCGACCATCGGGATCTTCTTCGAGCGGGTACTCATCCAGTTTCTGCTGGAGGATCCGGAGGCCGCCTCCTCGCTGGGGATCTTCGAGCGGCTGGGCTACAAGGGCTTCGACGGCAGTCTGACCGATGTCTCGCCCGCTCACGAGGAGCAGTTGGCGAAGATGGTCCGCGAGGACCTTGCGACCCTGCGCCAGTACGACCGCGCCTCGCTGTCAGCCTCCCAGCAGCTCTCGTACGACGTGCTCGACTGGTTCCTGCAGGACCAGGTGAGCGGACAGCGCTGGCTCTACTACGACTATCCCGTCAACCAGCTGTTCGGGGTCCAGAGCGCAACACCGGACTTCATGGTGCAGATCCATCCGATCGGCGACGAGCGGGATGCGCGCAATTACATCTCACGCCTCAGGGCCTTCGGCAAGCAGTTCGACGGGCTCCTGGCCGGATTGCGGCTGCGGGAGTCGAAAGGCATCGTGCCTCCCGGATTCGTCATTGCCCGCGTTCTCGCCGAGATGCGCGCGTTCATAGCGGTGCCGGCGGTCGGCAACGTGCTCTATATCAACCTCCAGGACAAGCTCGGTAAAGTAGGAAGCCTCTCCATGCCGGAGCGCGGCCGGCTCCTCGAGCAGGCTCGACAGGCCATCGATCAGTCCGTCTATCCCGCCTATCGCGGGCTGATCGCCTACTTCGAGCGTCTGCAGCCCACTGTGGCGCCTGACTTCGGCGTATGGAAGCTGCCCGACGGGGATGCGTACTACGACTACCTGGTCCGCAGCCACACGACGACTTCGCTCGATGCCGAGGCCGTCCATCAGATCGGTCTGACCGAAGTCGCGCGCATAGAGAAGCAGCTCGATGCGATTCTGAGGTCACAGGGGCTCGAGCAGGGCACGATCGGAGCGCGCATCGCCCTCCTCAACGCCGATCCGCGCTTTCAGTACCCGAACGACGACACCGGCCGCGCCCAGTGTCTCGCGGACTATCAGCGTTATATCAACGAGATCATCCGCGAGTTGCCGCGCGACTTCGAGGCGCCGCCGGCGCTCGACATCCGCGTCGAGCGTGTGCCCCCGTTCAAGGAGAAAACCGCCCCCGGGGCCTACGCGGACACCGGCTCCCTGGACGGCTCGCGAGTGGGTGTCTTCTTCGTCAACCTGCGCGACATGCGAGAGATCTGGAAGTACCAGATGCGCACCCTGGCCTATCACGAGGCGGTTCCGGGACACCAGCTCCAGGGGGCCATCGCGCAACGTCTCACCGACGTGCCGGTATTCCGCAAGGTTCTGCCTTTCACCGCCTACGATGAAGGCTGGGCGCTGTATGCGGAGCAGCTCGCCTGGGAGATGGGCTTCGAGTCCGACGCACTCGACAACCTGGGCCGGCTGCAGGCCGAGATGCTGCGGGCGGCCCGGCTGGTCGTGGACACCGGCATCCATCACCTGCGCTGGACACGCGAGCAGGCCATTGCCTACATGATGGAAAAGACGGGTCTGGCGGAAGGCGAAGTCGTCAGCGAGGTCGAGCGCTACTACGTGATCCCGGCGCAGGCACTTGCCTACAAGATCGGCATGCTCAAGATTCTGGAGCTGCGCGCGCGGGCCCAGGAACAGCTCGCATCGCGCTTCGACATCAGGCAGTTTCATGGCGTCGTGCTGGGCAGTGGCGCGCTTCCACTGGGTATCCTGGAAAAGGAGGTGAACGCGTGGATCGCTCGCTCGCGCGGAGCGAGTGCCGGTCAAGCGTCCCGCGGCGACGTGCTGCCAACATCCTCGGCGTCCAGATGAACGCTGTAGAAGCCACCCGTGCCTATGAGCGCTGGCTGAGTAAGCGTCTGACGCTGCTGAAAGCTGACGTCAGGCTCAAACATCGGCGCATGGAGCAAGACCCGTTCTTCTTCATGCGCGCTTCGTTCTATCGTTGGGCGCAAACCTGGCCCGCCGAGTGCGACAGTCTGCGCACCGCACCTCGTGTGCTGGCGGTGGGGGATCTGCACGTAGAGAACTTCGGAACCTGGCGGGATGGCGAAGGCCGCCTGATCTGGGGCATCAACGACTTCGACGAAGCCACGACCCTTCCCTATGCGAACGACCTCGTGCGCCTTTGCACGAGCGCCCTGATGGCCATTGGCGAATCGCGCCTGGCTACACCGGCGCGGCTGGCGTGCGAGTCCGTTCTCGAGGGCTACCTGCAGTCACTGAAGGATCAAGGGGCGCCTGTGGTTCTCGCTGAGAAGCACCGTTGGCTGCGCGACCTTGCAGTCAGCCGCTTGAGGGAACAGCGGACATACTGGGATCGGCTGCTCAACCTGCAGTCCATGACCGGAGCCGTTCCTTCGAACGTGCGCCGCCTGCTGCGGGATGCGATGCCGGAAAAAGGACTGCCATTCCGGATCGTCCATCGGCAGGCAGGGCTCGGGAGTCTGGGTCGTCAGCGATATACGGCGCTGGCATCGTGGCGAGGGGGCACTATCGCGCGCGAGACAAAGCCCCTCGTCGCCTCTGCCTGGACATGGATGCGAGATGCGGACGGGGGTCGGACGCAGTACGCGCAGATCATCCGGCGAGCTGTTCGGGTGCCGGACCCTTTCCTCACCGTCCGCGACGGCTGGGTCATCAGACGCCTGGCGCCCGACTGCAGCCGCATCGAGCTGCAGAGCCTGGCCGGAATCGGCGACGAGTGCCGGCTGCTGTGGATGATGGGTTGGGAAACCGGCAACGTGCATCTGGGTACACCCCGGCAGCGCAAGGCGATTCTGCGGGACCTCGCCCGCCGCAAGCGGGGCTGGCTCCTCAAGGCGGCCCGGCGCATGCGGGATGCAACGCTGGCTGACTGGCGTCGCTGGTGCGCCGGCTGAGCGCGTTCGAGCTCAGCCGGCGACCGCCGGCCTGCGTGCGCCGAAACTCTGGCGGAACTGGCGTTGGAGCAGGACCAGGCTGAGGACGGCCTGCAGCGAGACAGTGCAGACGGACAGATACCAGAGGTGCCGCAGGTCGAAGTGAGCTTGCGAGCCGAGCCATGCAGCCGGCAACGCAAACGTGACGAGGCGCGTGGCGGAGCTCAGGAGCGAGGGCCATGTATTGCCGAGCGCCTGGAACAGGCTGGAGCACGTGAAGATCAGCCCCGTCGCGACGAAGTTCCACGAGATGATGCGCAGGTAGGGCGCACCGACGCCGATCACGGCGGGATCGCTGCTGAAGGCCTGCACCAGCAGCTCCGGGCGCCACTGACAGAAGAGCGTCAGGGCCAGCATCACGCTGGAGCTCATGATCGCAGCGGAGCGGAAGGTCTCGCGCACTCGCTCGGTCCTGCCGGCGCCGAAGTTCTGACCGGCGACGGGCGAGGCGGCGAAGGCGAGCGCCATCGCCGGCAGGAAGATCGCCTGCATGACGCGCGAGCCGATGCCGAAGCCGGCCTGCGCCGCCGGCCCGAAATGGCGGATCGTCCAATAGATGACGGCGACGAACACGAAGATCAGCAGGAATTCGCCGCCGGCGGGCAGCCCGATATTCAGGATCCGCCGCCAGGTCTTGAGGTGCGGCAGCCATTGACGAGGATGCAGCGCGACGTATTTCTCCAGCCTGGCGAAGTACAACCACAGGAAGATGACACCGAGCGCGATGGCCAGGGTGCTGGCGAGACCGGCGCCCGCGACACCCAGCGGGTGGTGCGTCCCCCAGCCGGCAATGAGAATCGGGGCGAACAGCGTGTTCAGCACTACGGTCAGCACTTGCACGATCATCGTCGGCTGCACGATGCCGGTCCCGCGAAGCGCCGATCCCATCGCGACCATCGCGAACTGCAGCGCGAGGCCAGGCAGGTACCACTGCAGGTAAGTCACGCCCGCCGCCGCCGAGACAGGATCCGCGGCGACCTGCCGCACGTAGGGAGAGGCGACCGCGTAACCGGCGAGCAGCGTGACGAGCGCCAGGATCGCGGAAAGGGAGACCGACTGATTGAATACCAGGTTCGCCTCTGCCTGATCCTTGCGACCGGCGGCGTGCGAGACCAGCGCGACCGTGCCGACACCGAGCATCTGCGTCAGCGCCATGATCACGAAGGAGACGTTGCCGGCGGAGCTCACACCGGCCAGCGCCGCATCACCGAGCCCGGCGAC
>DASTDD010000029.1:0-22753 GCA_035710545.1 Steroidobacteraceae bacterium | reverse complement strand
AGCTGAATCGAGCGGGCGGCCGCCTCGAAGGGCATGCTGCCGAACACCATCTGACACCCGATATAGTTCACTCCCGTGGCGCGAACGAGATTCTCGATGTAGGTGCGCACCGTCGTCGGCGAGCCGGCGATGCCATTGCCGATGGCCACGAGCTCATCAAAGCGCTGCGGGTAAGCGGCCGCAAGCGGAAAGTCGACTCCGCACCGCTGCCACAGAAACTCCATTGACTCGCGCCACGGCTGATAGGCTTCCCCGGCGATGCGCAGAGCGGCACCGTCGGTCTCAGCCACGACAATGTGGCGCAAAATGCCGATCCGCGGAAGGTCGCAGGCCGCGCGCCCGGCCGCAGCCCAATCGCGGCGGTAACGTTGAGCGATATCGGTGGCGCGTGAAGTCGGTCCCAGCGAGACGACGTTGACCGCGCGCGGAACTGCCCAATCCAGGCCTTCGACCCTGGCTGCGCCATACCAGATCGGCGGATGCGGGCGCTGAAGCGGCTTCGCGCGCACAAGATAGTCATTGAACTTGAAAAATCGCCCTTCGAAGTTCAGCACCTCGCTGGCGCAGGCTTCCATGAGGACGGCAAACGCCTCGTGGTAAATAGCCTGCGCGGTTGCCAGGTCCGCGCCCACCCCGTAGCGGTGATGCTCGAATAATGCGCCTCCCTTACCGACTCCGAGCTCCAGGCGTCCACCGCTGAGATGATCGAGCAGGCAGATCTCCTCATACAGGCGCAGCGGGTGATGCAGCGGGAGCACGTAGACCAGCGGACCGAATCGAATGCGCTGGGTGCGCTGGGCCACTGCGGCGAGGAACACGCTCGGGCAGGGGATCGTGCCGAGCGGCGTCGAGTGGTGTTCGGCAACGTGATAAACCTCATATCGCTCGGCTTCAAGCAGCCCGATTAGCTTCAGGCGATCCTCGAGTTGCTCTCCAAGGGGCATGCCGTTGTAATCAACATGATCGAACAAGCCGAATTTGAGCATAGTTAGCGACCCATGCCGCTCCGCTATCGGTGGCGAGACCGGAAATTCCGACTCGGGAGCACCGTAACCCCACTGCCTCGCAAGCGCAATCTGTATGAACCATCACGCACGCACGAACTGGGCGGGGGTGAGGCATACGGCGCGTGGGCGGCTCGTGTTCTTTCCGGTGCAGAGGCCGTGCGCGTGGAGCCGTGGATTCGCGGCTGCGAATGCCGGCTCAGCCGGCTTATGCGCATAATTGATGCGCATAAACATTTCCATTACAACGCGCAGATGAGGAAGCGATTTGCCGTGCAGCGCCGCGACCGAACGGCCGCAAAGCGTGCTGCCAAGAGAACCAGAGAGTTGGAAAGCCGTCGGTGAAATTTACCCGCCAAATTACCCGCTGCCGCGTGCATGCTTAAACGCACCCCCTGGCACGAGCCGTAGCGGGTAACGACAAGTCATTCGCCGTCGTCCGTCCTGGTTCGTCCAAGTTCGGTTTCCTGCCGAGACCACTTTGCGAATCTTCAAGTCCTTGATAGCTCGCGGAACGTTTATTCCTCGTTGCATGTCACGTCGTCGCAAAGTACCATTGCGTTACATGTAACGTTATGGAGATACTCGCATGCGCCCTGCGCGACCGCGTTCCCGTGCGCTCAGCGCCGCCGCTCGTGTGCGCAAGCACCGCGAGTCGTTGCGCGCCGAGGGTCTTCGCCCGATACAAATCTGGGTCCCCGACGTTCGCTCGAAGCGCTTTGCCGCGCAGGCGCGCCGACAATCGCTGTCGATAGCCCAGAGCGCGCAAGAACAGGACGACTTGGCTTTCATTGAATCCATCGCGGATTGGACCGCAACGTGAGGCGGGGCGAGATCTGGACCGTTGCCGGCGGTCCTCACTACACGGGCAAGCCACGACCGGTCGCTATTTTGCAGGATGACCGCTTTGAGGAGCTCCTGTCCGTGACGTTTTGCCCGTTCACAAGCAATCCCACGCCAGCCCCCTTATTCCGACTGCCGGTAGAACCGAGCGAAGGCAACGGACTAAAGGAGGCAAGCAGCCTTATGGTCGATAAGGTCACGACGATCGCCAGGACGAAGGTGGGTAAGCACATTGGGCGTCTCAATGACGAGGATATCGTGCGTCTGAATCGCGCCATCGTCGTGTTCCTGGGACTAGGGGGTGGGAGTTCCGGATCGTAGCGATAGATGGCAGGCACGCTCGTGCACCCACCGCCTGGGCGCCGGGAAGGGTAGGGCGAGCAGTCAGGGCGCGATTCTGAGCACCAGCACCAGGAGCATCCACTCCAGCGAAGTTGCCCGGGCTAGGAGGCCCTGAAAATCCTCTTTACTCCAACATGCGGCAACAACGACGCTCTAACCGCACGTGCCAATTGGCGTCTAGCTTTCTCGCCCCAGCTCGCGCTGCAGCGCTTCTTCCCGCGCATCCTCGACGGCTAGCAAGACCTCGTCGGCGTTCGCTGGCGTCTCGTCTCGCGCAAAAGCGCCGCTGAGCTTGCTTTCCGCGGTGAGCTCCCCTCGCTCGAACAGCGCCCACATCTCGCGCGCAAACTCCGTTTCGAGTAGTTCGGGTGCATAGTGCCCGAGCGTGCCGCGAATATTGTTCACGTCCCGCTCGAGCATTGCGAACGCGCCGTTGTTGCCGGCCGCATTCACGGCTTGCGGCAGATCGATGATCACGGGCCCCTCGGTTCCGACCAGCACGTTGAACTCCGAGAGATCGCCGTGGATGAGCCCAATGCTCAACATGCGCACGACCTGAAGGATGAGGAAACGGTGGTACTCGCGTGCGGTCTCGGCCGACAGATCGATCTCGCCCAGGCGCGGGGCAGGGTCCCCGGCCGCATCGATCACCAGCTCCATGATCAGCGTGTCGTTGAAATACCCGTAAGGCTTGGGCACGCGCACGCCGGCGGCGACGAGCTTGTAAAGCGCGTCGACTTCGGCATTCTTCCAGGCCGCTTCCTGTTCGCGGCGCCCGAAGCGCGTGCTCTTGGCCATGGCGCGCGCTTGTCGGCTGCCACGCACCTTGCGCCCCTCCTGGTACTTGGCACGCTTCTGGAAACTGCGCTGCGCCATATCGCGATACACCTTCGCGCAGCGCAGGTGCGCTCCGGAGCGCACCAGATAAACCGTCGCTTCCTTGCCGCTCTTGAGCGAGCGGAGGACTTCATCGATGACGCCATCGTCGATCAGGGGTTGCAGAGCGGTGGGGGTCTTCATGAGTCCTTAGGTGATTCATCGGGGAACTGTCTGGCTGGGGCGCTGTCTGATCCATGACCCCCGCGCAACGACATTTATTAAGAGTGGGTAGAATCCCACCCGCGGACGGCCACGAGCACTGACGCTCGCCCCCGCATCAGCCTCTTCGGCGATGCGGGCGACACCTCCAAAAAGAGAATCGAAATCAACTCACGTCCAGGGGCTTCGGCTTGAAATTGGGAGCGGGTGGCGCGTCAGCGGCCAGTCAAGATCCGTAAAGCCTCCTCAACTCTCTTTAGGAGGTTGGACGTCACGGGGCAATAGCGAAACATGAATCGAGCATTGGAGATGGCCCGAACCTGGTCAATGAGCAGGTCTGTGTCATGCTTCAAATCAGCTGTCTTCTGGATGCGAACTCTCAGCGGGAAATTGTCTCCCGGGGGTAGCGCGTCTACCTGACTGGTACCCGGAACGACGATGGTCGTCGGATGACCGGCTCTGTTGAGCGCGTCGGTTTGGATTATGAGCGCCGGCCGTTCTTTCTTGCCGGGCTCCTGTCGGTGCGTTCGAGGTTCGAAGTCGACGGCCCAGACCTCACCTCGCCGAACGACGGCTTTGGTCATTCGAGGCCGTCCGAGGTGCTGTTCTCCATGAACCCGGCGGCAGAAGCGCTGTGGCCGGCAAGCCGGCGCGAGAGCTCGGCAATGCGCTCCTGCATCAACCGCTCCTCGAACTCTTCCATAGCACGCCGTGCATACTCGGATTTGCTCACGCCCAAGCGCTTGGCAGTTGCTTCGATGCTGGCCGCCAAGGCCTTGGGAATACGCAGAGAAAAGGAAATGAGATCGTCCATAGAGATACTGCGGCTCGCTCCAGTATCACTGATTGTAATACAAATTGTAATCTTGTCAAGTAGTACATAAACGCCTGTCCCGCTTGGGCTGCGGTGAAATCGTCGCTCCATGCCGGACATTCGCGAACGGACTGACGCGTACATCCACGCCCGACACCAGCATCTGGCTTGGCAGCTTCTCGCCGCCCGAAGATCGCCTCTAATCCTCAGCCGCCTCCAGACCCTGTTCGAAGAGAGCCAGAGCGGTATCGACTTCGAGGATTTGTCTCCAGGCGCTCACGTACCTGCTGGTGCAACACGCCAATCATCCGGATTTCGAAGTCGGCACCGACGATACGGTCAGCCTTGCGCGCAGGGAGTTGCGCGAATGGATCAAGCGGGCGCTGGTCGTCGAGCGCGAAGGAAGACTGTACGCCACCGACGCGCTCGAGGAAGCGCTGCGATTTGTAACCGCACTGGCCGACCCCCACTGATATTCGACGAATGATATACGGCTAACCCGGATGCCATGTGCCCCCTGGTCCAAAGAAGCAAGCGGGGGTCCACAAGATCACAAGATCAACATCAGGGCAGAGAATGCGCGCGTCCGCGCCAAGCCTCTGTCAGCCGTAATCAATAAGAGTCGGCTGCGTCGGAATCATCTATAGTTCCGGCGCAAAATCGAGTCACGGAGTGGCTCGAACTCACCACAACAAAGGATTATTGATACTTGAAAATAAACGAAAATCTGGTGCCCGGGAGAGGACTCGAACCTCCACGGTGTTACCCGCTAGTACCTGAAACTAGTGCGTCTACCAATTCCGCCACCCGGGCCCGGGTGCGAGGCCGCCGAAATCTACGCACGGGGTCGGAGGCTGTCAATTGAAAGCGCGTCGCGGCAAGTTCGGTACCGGCGCCCGGGGCCCGCGCGGCGCCGCGGCAGGCGGTGCGCGGTCCGCGGGTTCGAGAGGATCGCGCAGCTTCGCGGCCAAGGATGCTCGCAATCCGAGCGCGCGCCATGAGCGTCCGTCCAGGAAGGGGCGAGGCGACGCGGATCAAGCGAGTGGATCGGGCGGCGCTCACGTGGGCGGTGTCGTTGAAGGCGTCGTCAGCGCGAATCGCGCTGGATATGGCTTCGTGCGGGCCGAGGGAATGAAAGACAGCATCTTCATTCCGCCGGGCGAGATGCGCGGTGTCATGCACGGGGATCGGCTCAGGGTGAAGCTCGCCCGAGACGCAAGCAACCGCTGGCTGGGATCCGTCGAAAAGGTCCTCACGCGAGGCGTGAGCACATTCCTTGGAACAGTGGAAGTGCAAGGTCGGACCGCCTGGGTCAACGCAGCCGACCGCCGCCTGCAGCTGCACTGTGCTGTCTCGCACACGGAGTTGAACGGCGCTCGTAGCGGTGACTGGGTCATCGCTCGAATCACGCATCATGCAACTTCCGCTGCGCCCGCCCAGGCCGCAGTCGTCAAGCGACTGGATCCGGACCGCCCGGTCGAGCTGGCGACCGAGTCGGCGATTGCCCGTTTCGACCTGCCGCACGAGTTCTCCTCGACGGCACTCAGAGAAGCGCAGGCGTGGGGCGATCGCGTGGACTCTGCCGAAGCAAACGCACGAGAGGACTTGCGTGATCTGCCACTGGTGACCATCGATGGCGAGCATGCGCGCGACTTCGATGATGCCGTCTACGCGGAGCCACATCCGGAAGGTTATCGACTGATCGTCGCGATCGCGGACGTGAGCCACTACGTACGCCCTGGGGCGGCTGTGGACCTGGAAGCTCGTGAACGCGGCACGTCGGTGTACTTCCCAACACGCGTACTGCCGATGTTGCCGACGGCTCTCTCGGATCATCTCTGCTCGCTCACTCCACACGTAGATCGCCTGTGCTTTGCAGCGGACATGATCATTGCGAAGAACGGCGCACTGAAACATGCGCGGTTCTATCCGGCGGTCATGCGCTCCGCGGCGCGGCTCACCTATACACAGGCGCATGAGGTGCTCTTCGAAGGGCGGCCGTCGGCACGCTCGGCGCTTGGGCCCCTGTCCGATCGCTTGCTCGTGCTCGTGGACGTCTATCGCGCGCTGCACAAGGCTCGCAACCGGCGCGGTGCCCTCGACTTCGATGCGGCGGAAGCGGAATTTGTGATCGACTCGGCCGAGCGCATCCGCGCGATCGAGCTGCGTTCGCGCAACGATGCGCACCGGCTGATCGAGGAATGCATGATCATGGCCAATGTCGCGGTCGCCAGGGAGCTGGACAAGACCCACACGCCGACGCTGTACCGCGTTCATGCGCAGCCGGATGCGCAGAAGCTCGAGAGACTGCATTCGACGCTCCACTCTCTGGGCGTCGATGCCCCGATCCCCGAGAGCCCCACCACGCGTGATCTGCAGGCGATCACCCGCCGGCTGGGAAGCTCCGAGGCGCGCCCTTTCATCGAGTCCCTGATCGTGCGGGCCATGCCGCAGGCGGTGTATCAGCAGACCAACATCGGGCATTTCGGGCTTGCGCTCTCGCACTATGCCCATTTCACTTCGCCGATCCGGCGCTACCCGGATCTCGTTGTGCACCGGACGCTGAAGGCGCTCAGCGGGGCGCGGGGCGGGGCGGGGGTCAGCTACGACAGCGGCGAGCTGGCACTGTTGGGCGAGAGCACCTCCAGGCTCGAGAAGCGTGCCGATGAAGCCGATCGCTTTGTCGCCACGTTCCTCAAGTGCACCTACCTGAGGGAGCGGATCGGGCAGACCTTTCATGGAATCATCACCACCGTGGTGGAGTTCGGCTGCTTCGTGCAGATTCTGGATGTGGCGGTCGACGGACTGCTGCATATCGACAACCTGCGTGATGACGAGTACGTCATGGAGGATGATGGACACGCCTGGGTTGGCAGGCGCACAAAGCGCAGGCTGCGTACAGGAGGTCACGTGCGCGTGATCGTGACAGCGGTCAATCCCATCGAGGGCCTGGTGGATCTCGAACTGGTCGCTGACGGTGGCTGAAGTCGCGTGAAGACGACTGCAACGATCTACGGTGTACATCCGGTCCGGTTGATTCTGGAGAAGCGGCCCGAGCGGGTCATCGCCGTCAGGCTCGCCGATCGCCGGGATGATTCGCGCGTACGGGAGATCGAAGAGCTCGCGCGCCGGCACAAGCGGCCGGTGGAGCGAATCGATGCGCGCGCCCTGCAGCAGATGCTCGGGGAGGTCGCACACCAGGGGGTGGTTGCGGATGTCACGCCACTGCCTCCCTGGTCCGAGGATGAGCTGCTCGATGCTCTCGGGAGCGCACACGAACCGCTCATCGTGGCCCTGGACGGGGTTCAGGATCCCCACAATCTCGGGGCGTGCCTGCGAACCGCCGATGCCTGTGGCGCGCTCGCTGTGATCGTCCCGCGCGATCGCGCAGCCCAGCTGACTCCCACGGTGCGCAAGGTGGCGGTCGGCGCCGCGGAGACGACACCGGTCGTGGCGGTCACCAACCTCGTCCGGACGCTCAAGCTGCTCAAGCAAGCCGGGCTGTGGGTCACCGGGGCCGACCCCGCAGGCGAGCGGCTGCCGCACGAGGTCGATCTGAAGGCGGGGACGGTTCTGGTTCTGGGGGCCGAAGGGGCCGGGCTGCGGCATTTGACCCGTCAGACCTGCGATTGGCTGGTGCGGCTGCCTCGGCTGGGGGCGGTTGAGAGCCTGAATGTGTCGGTGGCCGCCGGAATGCTGCTGTATGAGGCGGTCCGGCAACGAGGCGCTGCCTAGCGGGGCCGGGACAGCGGTCGCGACGGGCTGTCACGCCGCTCCCACACGGCGCTTTGTTTGCGGCGGTCTGACCCGGATCCCTGGCTGGCAGCCGGGTTCCCGATTGTGTATTCTCCGCGACCCTGCGCCGGATCCCCGGCGTCTCCTTGCCGCACCGCGCCGACCTCGCGACGGGCGGCTGTCCGCCGGCGGACCCCGGAAGGGTTGCGGCCGGTCCACTATCCGTGAGGAGTATTCATGAGGCACTACGAGATCGTATTTCTCGTGCATCCCGATCAGAGCGAGCAGGTGCCCGCGATGATCGAGCGCTACAAGGGCATGATCGCCACCGGCGGCGGACGCATGCACCGCCTGGAAGACTGGGGCCGCCGCCAGCTCACCTATCCCATCGCCAAGGTCCACAAGGCGCACTATGTTCTGATGAACATCGAGTGCGACCAGAAGACCCTGAATGATCTCACCGGCGCCTTCCGGTTCAGTGATGCTGTCTTGAGGCACCTGGTGGTCAACATGGACAGTGCGGTCACCGAGCCCTCGCCGATGGCCAAGGCTGCGGACGAAGAGGGCGATGGAAGCCGGCGTCGGGAGCGGCGCGACGATGACGGCGGGGATGATGATCGCCCACGTCGCGACCGGGGGCGGGAGGAGATGGCGTCCGCTTCGTCCGAAGACGAGGACAGTCCCGCGGGTGAGAGCGCCTGAGGCGCTCCCAAGCATCGGCACCGATACCTGAGGATATCTGCAATGGCGATGAGCAAAGAGCGCTCCAGTGGGAGCGGTGGTGGCGGCGGCAGCGGAGGCGGTGGTGGACGCTTCTCGCGCCGGAAGAAGTTCTGTCGCTTCACGGCTGAAGGCGTGAAGTACATCGACTACAAGGACCTGGCGACCCTGAAGGGCTACGTGACCGAGACGGGCAAGATCGTTCCGAGCCGCATCACCGGCACGAAGTCCTTCTACCAGCGGCAGCTCGCGATCGCGATCAAGCGCGCCCGCTTCCTCGCGCTGCTGCCCTACACGGATCAGCACTGAGGCGAACTCCAATGGAAGTCATTCTGCTGCAGAAAGTCGCCAACCTTGGCAACATCGGCGACCGGGTGAAGGTGAGGTCCGGCTTCGGGCGCAACTTCCTGCTGCCACAGGGCAAGGCGACGCTCGCGACGCCGGATAACGTTGCGCGATTCGAGGCGCAGCGCTCGGAGCTCGAGGCCGCAGCCCGCGAGCATCTGTCCTCCGCTACGGAACGAGCGGAGGCGATGAAGGACTTCAAGCTCGTGATCCCTGCGAAGGCCGGCACCGAAGGCAAGCTCTTCGGCTCGATCGGCACGAGCGACATCGCGGAAGCGGTCACGCGCGCGGGGTTCAAGGTGCAGCGAAGCGAAGTACGCCTGCCCAACGGTGCGCTGCGGATGATCGGCGATCACGCCATCACGCTGCATCTGCACGCTGACGTAGACGTGCCGCTCGCGGTGTCGATCGTCCCCGAAGAATAAGCCGGACAGGCTCTCGAAGTGGCCGGCCCCGCCAAGATGCGCCGCGACACCGGCGCCCTGACGCTGGCGGATGCGCCGGTACCGCCGCACTCGGTCGAAGCGGAGCAAGCGGTGCTGGGTGGGCTGATGCTCGATCCCGCCGCCTGGGACAGCGTCGGCGATGTCGTCACCGCGGCAGACTTCTATCGGGCCGATCATCGTCTGATCTTCGAGGCCATGGCCTTGCTCGTGGCGGGCGGCAAGCCTTGCGACGTGGTGACCGTGGTGGGCGAGCTGGAGCGCACCACGCAGCTCGAGGCGGCCGGCGGACTTGCCTATATCGGCTCGCTGGCGCGCGACACTCCCTCTGCCGCAAACGTCCGCGCGTATGCCGAGATCGTCCGCGAGCGCGCCGTCCTGCGCCAACTCGTGCACGCGGGCACTGAGATTGCCAGCTCGGTGTTCAACAATGAGGGGCAGACCGCGCGCGAGCTGGTCGACCGCGCCGAACAGCGGGTGTTCGAGATTGCGGAGTCGGGCTTTCGCGGCGGAAGTCAGACCATGGCGGCGCGCGTTCTTCTCCCGCCGCTGATCGACCGGATCGATGAGTGGAATCAGAACCCGGATGGGATGCGGGGCTTGCCCACCGGTTTTATCGATTTCGACCGCAAGACCGGCGGCCTGCGCCCCGGCGATCTGGTGATCGTGGCCGGGCGGCCCTCCATGGGCAAGACGACCCTGGCGGTCAACATGGCCGAGAACGCCGCGCTCGATGTGAAAACCGCCGCGAGCGTCGTCATCTTCAGCATGGAGATGCCTTCGGAGCAGCTCCTCATGCGCATGATGTCCTCACTCGCGCGTGTGCCGCTCGGCAGCATCCGCGGCGGACGGATGTCGCCGGATGACTGGACGCGCCTCACGGGCGCCACGCAGCAGCTGGGCAATGCGCGCATCTTCATCGATGAGACGCCCGCGCTGACACCCACCGAGCTGCGTGCACGGGCCCGGCGACTCAAGCGCGAGCACGGTCTGGATCTGGTCGTGGTGGACTATCTGCAGCTCATGCAGGTGCCGGGTACTCAGGAGAACCGCGCCACGGAGATCGCCGAGATCTCGCGTGGGCTGAAGGCGCTCGCCAAGGAACTGGCGGTTCCGGTGATTGCGCTCTCGCAGCTCAATCGCGGCGTGGAGCAACGTCAGGACCGGCGTCCCGTGATGTCGGACCTGCGCGAGTCCGGCGCTCTCGAGCAGGACGCCGACATGATCCTGATGATTTACCGTGAAGAGGTCTACGACAAGAACACCACCAAGCGCGGCATCGCGGAGGTGGACCTCGCGAAGCACCGCAACGGCGAGACCGGTCAGATCATGCTGACATTCCGGGGGGAGTTCTCGCGCTTCGAGAACCACATGCCGGATGCTTACGCGGAAGGTGTGCTGCGGTGAACCGGCTGATCCGGGCCGTCATCGATGCGCATGCCCTGCGGCACAATCTGAGGACGATCCGCGAGCGCGCCCGAGGGGCGCGAGTGATGGCAGTGGTCAAGGCCAACGCCTACGGACACGGCCTGGTGCCTGCTTCGCTGGCACTGGCCGAGGCGGACGCTTTTGCCGTCGCGAGGCTGGAAGAGGGGCTGGCATTGCGGGCCGCCGGCATCACCCAGCCGATCGTGCTGCTGGAGGGTGTGTTTGCCCGGGAGCACCTTCTCGAGGCCGCACGCCACGGCTTCGATCTCGTCGTGCACGATCCGTTGCAGATCGAGCTCCTCGAGGAGTTCGGCGGATCGCATCGCTTTCTGCTGTGGATCAAGATCGACACCGGCATGAACCGGCTGGGCTTCCGGCCGGAAGAGTTTCCGGCGGCTCTCGAGCGCATCCGCCGCCTGCAGCCGCCGCCCCTGGAGGTCCGCCTGCTCACCCACCTCGCCCGTGCCGACGAGCGCGACGATGCGATGACCCGAGAGCAGCTCAGGCGCTTCCAGAGCGCCGTGGGGCCGCTCGGCTACGCCACCAGCGTCGCCAATTCCGCAGGCCTCTTCGGGAGCGTGCCGCTCGGCTGTGACTGGGTCCGGCCGGGCCTTGCGCTGTACGGCGGCTCGCCCTTTGCCGATCGCTACGGCCTGGATCTCGGCCTGCAGCCGGTGATGAGCCTCGAGACCTGTGTGATCGCGACCCGGAAGGTCATCCGGGGAGAGACCGTAGGTTACGGCGGAAGCTGGCGGGCCGAGCGTGACTCGACCATCGCGATCATCGCCGCCGGCTATGGCGATGGTGTCGCGCGCAATCTACCGGGCGGAACGCCTGTGCTGGTAGACGGCAGACGAGCACCTGTGGCCGGGCGCGTCTCGATGGACATGATCGCCGTAGATGTAACGGGCCTTGAAGGCATCTACGTCGGGACACGCGTCGTGCTGTGGGGGAATGGACTGCCAGTCGAGGAGATCGCCCGACATGCGGGAACGATTCCCTACGAGCTCCTGTGCGGGGTGAGCCAGCGCGTGCCGCTCGAGCTCAGCTGACGAAGAACCCCATCTTCACGCCCGCGAGCTGAATGACGTCGTTATCGGCCAGGCGGGTCGCCTGAGCTCCGATCGCCATTCCGTTCAGGAGCGGGAAATCGTTCTCCTTGCCGCTGTCGACATGGACGATGTAATACCCCTCCGCCCGGCGGGTGATGGCGGCGACCTGAACGCCGGGGCGCCCCAGGGTCGTCAGCGCCTTATTGAGCTCGAGCTCGCGGCCCGCGAAGGCGCCGGAGAGCACCTGCAATTTGGCTTTCTTCAGCGCTGCCCCGTCGGTCAGGGCGCGCGATCGCCCGGTGGCTGACAGCGAAGGCGAGGCCTCCTCGGCCGCCTCGCTCGCCGCACGAACCTTCTCCACCGGCCGCGACGAGGGCTGGATCACCATCGTCTTCTCGAATTCGTCCTGGGCCTCATCATCCTCGACGAAGCGCAGCTGATGGTGCCCGACCGTCACCACGTCGCCGTGCTGCAGGGCATGCTTCTTGATGAGCTTGCCGTTGACGTAGGTCCCGTTGGTGCTGTTCAGGTCCTCGAGGAAGGAATCATTGAGAATGTTGATGATCAGGGAGTGGTGGCCGCTCACGGCGGCATTGTCGATGCGGATGTCATTGTCGGGGAGGCGGCCGATCGTGTACCGCTCCTTGTTCATGTTGTATTCCGCCATCACCTGGCCATCCAGGCTCAAGACCAACCTTGCCATGTGCGTGCCTCTGTCAGCCGAACCAGCCTAGGATCTTGTCGAAGATGCGCGTGCGCGCCGGAAATGCATCGATGACGTGCGCCATGACCACCGAAACGTTGTCGCGGCCCCCGTTGTCGTTCGCCAGTTGAATCAATTGCTTGGCGACAGTATCCAGATTATCACCAAAGGTGTTTATCGTTAAATGAATATCTTCGTCTTCCACCATGTCCGAGAGCCCGTCCGAGCACAGCATGTAGGCATCGCCCTTCTGCACCGGGACGTCCTGGATCTCGACCTCCACGTTGGGCTCCACTCCCAGGGCGCGGGTGACGTAGTTCTTGTTCGCCGCGCGCTGCGCTTCCTCGGCCGAGTAGAAGCCGCGGTCCACCAGCTCCTGCAGCAGCGAGTGGTCCATGGTGACCTGCTCCAGCTTGTCGCTGCGCTGACGGTACAGACGCGAGTCCCCCACGTGAGCGATGGTGATCCGGTTGTCGAAGAAAAGTGCCGCGACCACCGTCGTCCCCATTCCTTCGCACTGGGGCTGCGTGCGCGCGGTCTGATAGATGATCTTGTTTGCCCGGTGAATGGCGTCGCGCAGGATGATGGCGGGTCGGGACAGCCCGCTCTCGCGATCCTGCACGTTCATGTCCTCGCGCTCCACCTGCTCGCGAACCAGATTCACGATTGTCTTGACGGCAATGCCGCTGGCCACCTCGCCGGCGTTGTAGCCACCCATCCCGTCCGCCAGGACGAGAAGGCCGATGTCCTCATCGAAGGCAATGGTGTCCTCATTGTGCTCGCGAACCTTTCCGGTGTCGGTCAGTCCGACGAAGCGCAGCCTGTTACGCAAGCTCATGCTGCGGCCTGACATCCGGAGGGTCCGCTAAATGTGATACGCGTCACTTTCCCGTCCCCGATCCGAGCCGGCATACGCTAGCATTGCCCCCGAAGCAGTTCAGGCGGCTGGTCACAAACTGGACATAGAGTGGCCGACCCTTGGCCGCGCATCCTAACCAGTTGACACCTGAGCGCATAGATGGCTCGAGCGAGCCCGATATTCCTCTGCAGCGCCTGTGGCGGCGAAACCCTCAAGTGGCAGGGCCAGTGTCCCCAGTGCGGCGATTGGAACACGCTGGAGCAGGCCGCGGCCGCCCAGCGCCCGCGCGCCCCCCGGGGGCCGCTCGCCCCGCCGCGCCCGCTGGAGGTGATCACGGCCGGCCGGATGGAGCGGCTTGCAAGTGGCCAGGAGGAGCTCGACCGTGTCATGGGTGGCGGCATCGTACCCGGATCGGTGACCTTGTTGGGAGGTGATCCGGGGATCGGCAAGTCAACGCTGCTCCTGCAGGTCGCCGCACACGTAGCCGGGACATCCGGCGTGCTCTACGCAAGCGGCGAGGAATCGGTCGCCCAGATAGCCCTCCGGGCGCAGCGGCTCGGCATCGATGGCACGCGCGTCGAGGTTGTAGCGGAGTCCGGGTTGGAGGCCCTGGTCGAGCTCGCCGGCCAGCGCCACGGGGCCCTGCTGGTGGTGGATTCGATCCAGACGATCCAGTCGGGAAACCTCGGCACCAGCGCCGGCGCCGTCTCTCAACTGCGGGAATGCACCGCGGAGCTGGTCCGGTTCGCCAAATCCACCGCCACCGCCGTCATCCTCATCGGGCATGTCACCAAGGAGGGCACGATTGCCGGTCCGCGGTTGCTCGAGCACCTGGTGGACACCGTGCTGTATTTCGAGAGCGAGGCGGGCAGCCGGTACCGGATCGTGCGGGCCACCAAGAACCGATTCGGTGCCGTCAATGAGCTGGGGTTCTTCGCCATGACCGAAAGCGGCCTGCGGGAGGTGCGCAACCCTTCCGCGATCTTCCTGGCGCGGGCCCCGGAGCCGGCCGCGGGAAGCGTCGTCATGGTGACCCGCGAGGGCGGGCGCCCTCTGCTGATCGAGCTCCAGGCGCTCGTCGATCGCATGCGCTTCGGCGCCCCCCGCCGGGTGGCCCAGGGGCTGGATGCCAATCGCCTGGCCATGCTGCTCGCCGTGATGAACCGCCACGCGGGCCTGTCACTCCAGGAGCACGACGTGTTCGTCAATGCGGTCGGGGGCATCCAGATCAGCGAGACCGGGTGGGACCTGCCGGTGGCCATGGCGCTGGCCTCGAGCCTGCAGGACCGCGCGCTCCCCAACACGGTCATCTGCTTCGGTGAGGTCGGCCTGACCGGGGAAGTCCGGCCGGTGGCTTATGGGGAGGAGCGGCTGCGGGAGGCCCAGAAGCAGGGGTTCCAGGTCGCCGTCGTACCCCGCGAGAACGCGCCCCGCAGGCCCCTGGAGGGCTTGCGGGTAATCGCAGCATCACGCCTCGCCGAGGCGCTGGAGGCGATCTTCAGCCTGTCGCGGTGATCTCATCGGTCGTGGGCGCGAAGATGCGCACGGTCCTGATCGCATTGTCCGCGATCTGCAGGACCTCGAACTGATAGTCCCCGACCTTCAGCGCGGTCCCCGGATTGGGAATCATCTCCAGCCGCTCGAGCAGCAGGCCGTTGATGGTCTTCGGCCCATCGGTCGGCAGATGCCATTGCAGGGAGCGATTCACGGCACGGATCGTGGCGCTGGCGTTCACGATGAACACACCGGGACGCTCGATGTGGATGTCCTTGTGGACCACGGTTGCGGGGTCGGTGGTGAACTCGCCGACGATCTCCTCGAGGATGTCCTCCAGAGTGACCAGTCCCTCGATATCCCCGTACTCGTTCACCACGAAGGCCAGGCGCCTGCGGTTGCGTTGGAACTGGGACAGTTGCACCGTGAGCGCGGTGCTCTCTGGCACGAAGTAGGGCTCGCGGCTGCGGGCCAACTCGATCAGCCGCTCGGGGGTCAGGGTGCCGCGGGCGAGCTCCTGCGCCACCCGCTTCATGTGGAGGATTCCGAAGAGCTTGTCCAGCTCGCCGTCGTACAGGGGCAGACGGGTATGGGGGGTCAGCCGGATCTGGTCGAGGATGTCGTCCCAGTTCTCCCCGACGTCGATCCCCGCGATCTCCTGCCGCGGAATCATGATGTCGGTCACGGTCACCTGCCCGAGGTCGAGGATCGAGAGCAGCATTTGCCGGTGGCGCGCCGGGATCATCGGCCCGGCCTCCACCACGACCGTCCGCAGCTCCTCGGTACTCAATGCCTGAGTGGCCCGGCTGCTGTGACCGACCCCGACGACCCACAACAGGCCATAGGCCATCCTGTTGGTCAGCCACAGCGCGGGGCGGGTGATCAGCACCAGGACACGATAGATGTGCGTGGCGCTCAAGGCGACCGACTCGGGATGAGTGGCCGCGTAGATCTTGGGAGTGAGCTCGCAGAAGACGATGACGACCACGGTCAGCAGCAAGACGGTGATCGGCACCGCGTAGGGGTAGTTGGTGCGTTGCGCGAGAATCGTGGCGATCGCCGAGGCAAAGGAGCTGGCCGCGGCGAGAATCACGAGGTTGGCACCGAGCCAGTCGTCGGGCTTCTGCAGCAGCCTCTCCAGGGTGCGGGCCGTACCCTGACCCTGCTGGGCGCGGTGCTTCACGCGATAGCGGTTGACGGAGAGCATCGCGACCTCGGTGCCGGACGAGAACGCGATGATCAGCAGCAGCAGCAGAAGCGCGCCCAGCAGGGCGCTCGTCGGAGCGGAGTTCAAGGGCGTTCCTCGATCTGAAGCGGCGATACCAGCCGTCGCAGGTAGTAGCACAGGCTGTCCGCAGCCGCCAAGCTGAGGCGTTGGAGGTCCGGAGGGAGTTCCACGCGGGCTCGCTATAATCCCCACCTCGGCACCGACGTGTGCATGGCGGAATCCCCATGTTCGACAACCTGACTGCCCGGCTGGGCCGGACCATCGATTCGCTGCGCGGCCGTGGGCGCATTACCGAGGAGAACGTCGGGGAGACCTTGCGCGAGGTGCGCGTCGCACTGCTCGAGGCCGATGTTGCGCTCCCGGTCATCAAGTCGTTCATCGACTCGGTCAAGCAGAAGGCCGTGGGTGCGGAGGTCGCCTCGAGCCTCACTCCCGGGCAGGCTTTCATCGGCATTCTTCACCAGGAGCTCGTCGCCCTGATGGGTGGGCCGCGCGCCGGCATCAACCTGCGGGCGCAGCCGCCGGTCATCGTGCTGCTCGCAGGGTTACAGGGTGCCGGCAAGACGACGACGGCCGCAAAGCTGGCACGCTGGTTGATGGAGCGCGAGCGCAAGCGCGTGCTGCTAGTCAGCACGGACGTCCGCCGCCCGGCCGCGATGCTGCAGCTCGAGAGGCTGTCGGCACAGGTCGGCGCGCAATATTTTGCCGCGCAGGACACGCAGATGCCGGCGGAGATTGCGCGGGGGGCCCTCGAGGCGGCCCGGCGCGGGGTCTTCGATGTGCTCATCGTCGACACCGCCGGCCGGCTGCATGTGGACGAGGCGCTGATGGCGGAGGTCCGCGATATCGATGCGGCCGTGGGCTCGGTCGAGCGATTGTTCGTCGTGGACTCCATGGCCGGGCAGGATGCGGTGAACGCCGCGCGAGCCTTCGGCGCCGCTCTGGATCTCACCGGCGTCATTCTGACCAAGGCCGACGGCGATGCCCGTGGGGGCGCCGCGCTGTCAGTGCGTCAGATAACGGGTAAGCCCATCGTCTTCGTGGGGGTCGGGGAGAAGACGGAGGCCCTCGAGCCCTTCGATCCCGAGCGGATGGCCTCGCGCATCCTCGGCATGGGCGATGTCGTCAGCCTGGTCGAGCAGGTGCACCGGCAGGTGGACACCCAGGAGGCCGAGCGGCTTGCGCGCAAGGTCGTCAAGGGGAAGGGCTTCGACATGGCGGACCTGAAGAGTCAGCTCGAGCAGCTGCAGAAGATGGGTGGGGTCGGCGCCCTCATCGACAAGCTGCCTGCGGCCGCCGTGGCGAAAAAAGGAGCGCTGTCCGCGGACCAGGGCGATCGTGACCTGCGCCGCCAGATCGCCATCATCAACTCGATGACTCCCCGGGAGCGCCGCAACCCCGGGATTATCGATGGGTCGCGGCGGCGCCGCATCGCGAGCGGATCGGGGGTCCAGGTGCAGGATGTCAACCGGCTGCTGAAGCAGTTCCTCGAGATGCAGCGCGTCATGAAGAGCATGAAGGGCGGCAAGCTTCGCCAGCTGCTGGGCGCCCTGAAGGGCGGCGGGGGGCTCCCCCCCAGGCCCTGAAGCCGCCCCCGGCGTGCCTCTGGCCCCTGTGGTCCAATGCGGCTACAATCGGCGGCCTTTTTGGGCCGGGTCGGCCCCCGATTTGCAAGAGAGCGATACGAGCATGGTGACGATACGCCTGACGCGGCGCGGCGCGCGCAATCAGCCCTTCTACCACGTCGTGGTGACCGATAGCCGCAAGCGCCAGGGCGGGCCCAGCCTGGAGCATGTGGGCTTCTTCAACCCGATCGCGCGACGCAGCGAGCCGAAGCTGAAGCTCGATCTGCCGCGCATCGATTACTGGATCGGCAAGGGCGCCCAGCAATCCGACCGGGTGCGCTCGCTGGTGGCTTCATACCGCAAGCAGGCGACGGCCTGAGGCCAGGCGGCCCGTCGGTGGCGCTGCCGTGGGCTGGGTCGAGCTCGGGAGGATCGGCGCCCCTTTTGGCGTGAAGGGCTGGACGCACGTCGATTCGTACACCGATCCGCCGGAAGGCCTGCTGCGGTACACGCACTGGGTGCTCCGGCTTCCGTCCGGAGAGCGAGTCACCCGACGGGTCGCAGAAGGGCGCTCGCAGGCTGGCCGGCTGGTAGCCCGGCTGGATGCGGCGGAGAACCGTGATGCTGCGGCGGCACTGACGGGAGCGGTTATCGAGGTGAGCCGTGCCGAGCTGCCGCCGGCCGGGAAGCGGCAGTACTACCGCGCCGACCTGGTGGGTCTCCCGGTGTGCAATCTGGAGGGTGCGGAGCTTGGAACGGTTGCGCACTTCGTCGAGGCACCGACGGCGCCGGTGATGGTGGTGAAGGATGCTGCGGGGCGTGAGCACTGGGTGCTCGCCACGCCACGGCATCTGCACAGAGTAGACCTCGATAAGGGCCTGATCGTTGTCGACTGGCCGGTCGAGCTCGAATAGAGGCAGGTGCGCGTCATGACACGCATTGAGGTCGTCACGTTGTTCCCGCAGATGATCAGCGGGGCGCTGACCCATGGCGTGGTCAGCCGGGCGATCGAGCGGGGCTTGCTGGGTGTGGGTACCGAGGACCCGCGCAAGCACACCGCCGATCCCCACCGTACGGTGGACGACAGGCCGTATGGGGGAGGGCCGGGCATGGTGCTCAAGCCCGAGCCGATGCTGGCCGCGATCGAGGCGGCTCATGCGCGGCTCCCGCAAGGCAGTCCGCGCATCTATCTGTCTGCGCAGGGTGAGCCTTTTGGACAGCGGCACGCCCGGGAGCTGGCGGCGCTGCCAGGCTTCACGCTGGTGGCGGGCCGCTATGAAGGGGTGGATGAGCGCATCATTGCGCTGGGTGTCGATCGCGAGCTGTCGCTGGGCGATTACGTGCTTTCCGGCGGGGAGCTGCCGGCGCTGGTGGTCATCGATGCCGTGGCGCGGCTCCTGCCGGGAGCCCTTGGCGATGAGCGCTCGAGCGAGGAGGAGTCCTTCGCCGCGGGGCTGCTGGACTGGCCGCACTACACGCGGCCCGAGGTGTACCGAGGCCTGGCAGTGCCGCCGGTGTTATTGTCAGGCAACCATGCCGACATTCACCGCTGGCGCCTGGCGCAGTCGGTCGAGCGCACGTGGCAGCGCCGGCCGGAGCTGATTGCCGCACACGGGCTCGCCCCCGAGGCGAGCCGCCTGTTGAATGAGTTTCTCGCCGCGCGCGCGGCGGGATCGGATCGAGGATGAGAACATGAGCAGCAAGATCGTGCAGGAAATCGAGAAGGGGCGCATGACCCGCGAGATTCCCGACTTCAAGCCCGGGGACACCGTGGTCGTGCAGGTCAAGGTGGTCGAAGGCGATCGCGAGCGCGTCCAGGCTTACGAGGGTGTCGTGATCGCGATCAGCAATCGCGGGCTGAACTCCTCGTTCACCGTGCGCAAGATCTCCCACGGCGAGGGTGTCGAGCGCGTTTTCCAGACGCACAGCCCGTCGATCAGCGACATCGTGATCAAGCGCCGTGGCAGCGTCCGTCGCGCAAAGCTGTACTATCTGCGCGATCTGTCGGGCAAGGCCGCCAGGATCGAGGAAAAGATCTGACCACCAGCGGCGCGCCGCGCCGGCAGGCCTCATGAGTCGATTGCGCGCGATTCTGCATGGACTGTGGCGCGGCCTGGATGGGCTGCGCAAATTCCTGCATCTCATCGTTCTGCTGGTGCTCGTCGGCTTCGTGTTCGGCGCTCTGCGGGTGTCTCTGCCCACCGTGCCCGCCAAGGCGGCACTGCTGGTTGCTCCCGAGGGCGAGATCGTCGAGCAGCTCAGCGGCGACCCGCTCGAGCGGGCGTTCGAGGAGGCGCGCGGACAGGGCCGGCCCGAGACCCTGCTGTGGGATCTCACCGACTCCATTCGCGCGGGTGCCCGCGACCGGCGCATCGCCGTGCTGGCCATCGACCTGGAGCATTTCGACGGTGCCGGGCAGCCGATCCTCGAGGAGCTGTCCCGGGCGATCCGCGAGTTTCGCGCCAGCGGTAAGAAGGTCATCGCCTACGGCACCGAGTTCACGCAGGACCGCTATTACCTCGCCGCCCAGGCGGACGAGATCTATCTCGATCCCCTTGGATTCGTACTCCTCGACGGCTACGGCCGCTACCGCATGTTCTTCAAGCAGGCGCTCGACAAGCTCGGCGTGGACATCAACGTGTTCCGCGTGGGCTCGTTCAAGAGCGCCGTCGAAGCCTACACGCGGCAGGACATGTCGCCCGAGGACCGGGAAGAGAGTCTCGCCTATCTCAACTCTCTGTGGGGCAGCTATCAGTCGGCCATGACGCGTGCGCGCAGGCTGCCGCCGGGAGCGATCGCGACATACGTCAATACGCTGTCCACCACGGTGGCGGCCGCCGGCGGCAACGCCGCCGAAGTGGCCCTGCGGGCCGGGCTGATCACGGGCATCAAATCGAGCCAGGACGTCGAGCGGCGTCTGATCGATCTGGTGGGCGAGGATGACTCGAACGGGTCGTTTCAGTCCGTCTCGGCACACGATTACGTCCGTATCGCGCACGCCGAGAAGAAGCTGCATGCCGATGGAAAGAAACACATCGGCGTCATCGTCGCCTCGGGCGAGATCCTCGATGGTGACCAGCCCCCCGGTACGATCGGCGGCGATTCGACGGCACGGCTGATCCGGCAGGCGCGGCTGGACAAGGACATCCAGGCGGTCGTTCTGCGCGTCGACAGTCCGGGGGGCAGCGTACTCGCCTCCGAGCACATCTATCGTGAGTTGCAGGCGCTGCGCGCTGCGGGCAAGCCGGTCGTGGTCTCGATGGGCGATCTGGCGGCCTCCGGCGGTTATTACATCTCGGCGGGAGCAGATGAGATCTGGGCGAGTCCCGCGACGCTGACAGGCTCGATCGGCATCTTCGCCATCATCCCGACAGTGGACAAGACGCTTGGCAAGGTCGGCGTGAACGTCGATGGAGTGGGTACAAGTCCGCTGGCCTCGCAGATGCGTATCGATCGCCCGCTCGGACAGGAGGCGCGCTCGCTGCTGCAGGCTGAGATCCAGCGCGGCTACGAGGTGTTCCTGGAACGCGTTGCCTCGGGGCGCAAGAAGACCCGCGATCAGGTGGACGCCATCGCGCAGGGGCGCGTATGGGCGGGCGTGGACGCCAAGCGGTTGGGCCTCGTGGACGGCCTGGGATCCTTTGAGGATGCGATGAAAGCAGCGGCAAGGCGCGCCAAGCTCACCGAGTATGACGTGGAGTTCATGGAGCCCGAGCTCAGCTGGCCCGAGCAGCTGCTTCTGCAGATGAAGACCCGCACGGTTCGCGCGCTCGTCCGCTCCGATGAGCAGGCTCGCTCGCTGGCGCAGATCGCGGCGCGGTTCGATCCGCTGCGGCGTGAGGTCGAGCGCCTCAGCCGCTTCAGCGAGCCCAACCACGTGTACGCTTACTGTTTCTGCGGGGCGGAGTAGGCGCAAGCCCTCAGCGCCCGCGCACTAATGGGGCACCCCGATCTCGAAGTACGCTCAATCGGGCGCGAGGACGCGCAAGTCCGCCTGAGCGTAGCTTCGAGATCGTGGCGCCCGCGCGCGGTCGGCCGGGCCAACAGGGAAGCCGCCGCAGGGCCCACCCCGTGAAATCTCGCATGACAGGACAGAAGTCGCACCACGTCGACCAAGACGCGAGATTTCCCGGGGGCCCCGCAGGCGACTTTCAAGCAACGAGGGCGTCAGGCGCGGAGGATTGAGCGGCGAAACCCACGCGTTTCGCCGCGACGCGGAGGATCTCTGGTGCCGCGAGGCGCGGGCTGAAAGCGCCGCAGGGCCCACCCCGTGAAATCTCGCATGACAGGACAGAAGTCGGACCACGTCGACCAAGACGCGAGATTTCCCGGGGGCCCCGGAGGCGACTTTCAGCAATTCAAAGAGTACTCCAGTCGAGGATGACTTTCCCCGACTTGCCGGACTCCATCGTCTGGAAGCCCGCGAGATACTCCTGGATCGGAAAATGGTGCGTGATGAGCGGCTCGAGCTTCAGTCCGCTCTGGAGCAGGCTCGCCATCTTGTACCAGGTCTCGAACATCTCGCGCCCGTAGATGCCTTTGAGCGTGAGTCCCTTGAAGATCACCTGGTTCCAGTCGATCGCGGTTTCCTCAGGGGGGATGCCGAGGATGGCGATCGAGCCGCCGTGATGCATGGTTCGCAGCATCTCGCGCAGCGCCGAGGCATTGCCCGACATCTCCAGGCCGACGTCGAAGCCTTCCTGCATACCGAGGTCTTGCATCGTCTGATCCAGCGACTCGCGCTGCACGTTGATGGCGCGGGAGGCGCCCATTTTGCGTGCCAGCTCGAGGCGGAAGTCGTTCACGTCGGTGATCACCACATGACGCGCGCCGACGAAGCGTGCGATGGCAGTAGCCATGATTCCAATAGGGCCCGCTCCGGTGATGAGCACGTCCTCGCCCACCATGTTGAAGGCCAGCGCGGTATGGGTCGCATTGCCGAAAGGGTCGAGGATCGAGGCGATGTCATCGGGGATCGAGTCGGCCAGCTTGAAGGTGTTGACGGCGGGAATCGCCAGATATTCGGCGAAGGCGCCCGGCCGATTGACACCCACGCCCACCGTGTTGCGACACAGATGGCGGCGTCCGGCACGGCAGTTGCGGCAGTAGCCACAGGTGATGTGTCCTTCCCCCGAGACCC
>DASTDD010000028.1:0-4978 GCA_035710545.1 Steroidobacteraceae bacterium | reverse complement strand
GCCGGGGCCGGATCATCGGGCCAGCCTGGAGCCGGACGAGCTGACATCGATGGTCACCGCCATCCGCAACATCGAGCTGGCCCTCGGGGACGGCGCCAAGCGCGCGACTGCCGGCGAGGCGCCGAACCGGGCGGTGGTGCGCAAGTCCATCGTGGCCGCCCGGGCCATCCGGTCGGGCGAGCCATTCACCGAAGCGAATCTGTCGGTCAAGCGTCCCGCCACGGGAATCTCACCCATGAGATGGGACGAGGTGCTCGGCAGGCGTGCGCCGCGGGACTTCGCCGTGGACGAGGCGATCGAGCTGTGAAGCGCAGGGTTTGCGTCGTCACGGGCGGTCGCTCCGACTACGGTCTGCTGCGGTGGGTCATGGAGGGGATCGGTGCTTCGGGGGAGTTGCAGCTGCAGCTCATCGCCACCGGCATGCATCTCTCACCGGAGTTCGGGCTGACCTACCGGGACATCGAGCGCGATGGGTTCACGATCGACCAGAAGGTGGAGATGCTGCTCAGCTCGGATACCGGTGTTGGAATCGCGAAATCCATGGGACTCGCGCTGAGCGGCTTCGGCGAGGCGCTGCAGCGGCTTGCGCCCGATGTGGTCGTGGTGCTCGGGGACCGCTTCGAGATTCTCGCAGCGGTCTGCGCAGCGCTCGTGGCGCGCGTGCCGGTTGCCCACCTGCACGGCGGAGAAGTCACCGAAGGCGCATTCGACGAGGCGATCCGGCACGCGATCACGAAGATGTCACACCTGCACTTCGTGGCCGCCGAGGCTTATCGCAAGCGCGTCATTCAACTCGGCGAGCAGCCGGAGCGGGTATTCGTAGTCGGGGGGCTCGGCATCGACAACATCCGGCGGCTGGCGCTGCTGGAGCGGGAGGCGCTCGAGGCCGCGCTCGACTTCAGGCTGGGGCCCCGCAATCTGCTGGTCACCTTCCACCCGGTGACCTGGGATCAGGAGGCTTCGGTCACGGCGATGCGTGAGCTGCTGAGTGCGCTCGAGGCGCTGCAGGACACTCACTTGATCTTCACCCTGGCGAACGCGGACACCGAGGGTCGGGAGCTCAACGAGATGGTACGACGGTTCATCGTCAACCGTCCCACGGCGTGCCTGCACCACTCCCTGGGCCAGTTGCGCTATCTGTCCTGTGTGCGGCACGTGGACGGGGTCATCGGCAACTCCTCCAGTGGCCTGGTCGAGGTGCCCAGCCTGCACAAGGGTACCGTGAACATCGGCGACCGCCAGCGTGGCCGACTGCGAGCGGCCAGTGTCATCGATTGCGCCAGCGATCGCGCTTCGATCACATCGGCGATCGGGCGGCTCTACTCGGCGGAGTTCCAGGCCTCCCTCGCGACCGTGACCAACCCCTATGGCGATGGCAACGCTTCCGAGCGTGTGGTGCAAACCCTACGCGACTTTCCGCTCGGCTCGATCCTGCGCAAGCCTTTCCATGACCTCCCATTCTGACTCGACCCGACACGACCGATGAGTGAACGCACCAAAACCACCGGCCCCGCGATCCAGGCAACGCGCGCCACGCAGTGGCGCAAGACGCTGCTGCCGCCGGGCGCCACGTTGCACCAGGCAATCCGCAGCCTGGATGAATCGGCATTGCAGATCGCGCTGGTCGTCACACCGGATGGAACGCTGATCGGCACGCTGACCGATGGCGACATCCGTCGCGGCCTCTTGCGTGGACTGGACCTGCAGAGCGCCGTGGACACGATCGTCTACCGGGATCCGCTCGTCGCCCCTCCGCAGCTCAATCGCGAGACGGTCTTGCAGCTGATGCAGGCCAACCGCATCCGGCAGATGCCGGTCGTGGATGAGCAGCGCCGGGTGCTCGGCCTGCATCTGCTCGATGAGCTCATGCAGCCGGGTCACCGCGCGAACCTCGTGGTGATCATGGCCGGCGGCGAGGGAAAGCGCCTGCGCCCGCATACCGACCATTGTCCCAAGCCGCTGCTGCCCGTCGGGGGAAAGCCGATTCTCGAGCACATCGTCGAGCGGGCTCGCGCGGAAGGATTCCAGCACTTTGTGATGGCGGTCCGCTATCTCGGCCACATGATCGAGGAGCATTTCGGTGACGGCTCGAAGCATCGCGTCCGGATCGATTACGTGCGCGAGGACGCCCCGCTGGGCACGGCTGGTGCGGTCGGACTCCTCTCGCCCCGCCCCGATCTGCCCTTTCTCGTGACCAATGGCGATGTGCTGACCGACATCCGCTACGGCGAGCTGCTCGATTTCCACTGCCGGCACGGCGCCGCGGCCACCATGGCCGTGCGCCTGTACGAGTGGCAGCACCCGTTCGGCGTCGTGCACACGAAAGGGGTGGACATCGTGGGCTTCGAGGAGAAGCCCGTGGCCCGAAGTCACATCAACGCCGGAATCTACGTGCTCGATCCGAATGCGCTCGATGCGCTCAGTCCCGGTGAGCGTTGCGACATGCCCGCCCTGTTCGGTGTTCTGCAGGAGCGCGGGGCCCGCACGATCGTCTATCCGATGCACGAGCCCTGGCTGGATGTAGGCCGCCCGGCGGACTACCGGCAGGCGGGCGCGGTCTCGGGAGCCTCGCCCGGCAAGCCTGCCGGTCCGGGTGAGCCCGGATGATCAACGGCAGGCGCGTCGTCGCCATCATTCCGGCGCGCGGCGGCTCCAAGGGTTTGCCCGGCAAGAACATCCGCATGCTGTGCGGCAAGCCGCTCATTGCCTGGAGTATCGAGAAGGCGCTGAAGTCACGCTGCCTCGATTCCGTGCTGGTCAGCACGGACAGCGCGGAAATCGCCGATGTGGCGCGCCGCTTCGGAGCGGAAGTGCCGTTCCTGCGACCCGCCGAGCTCGCGACCGACCACGCCTCCACCTACGAGGTCATCCGGCACGCGCTCGCCGATTGCGGCCGCCGCGGTCAGCAGTTCGACTACACGGTGCTGCTCGAGCCGACCTCGCCGCTGCGCGAGGACGATGACATCGACAGGATGCTGGACAGGCTGGACCGAGGCTCGGCCGACTTCGACTCGATCGTCAGCGTCGGGGAGGTGATGCACCATCCCGCGATCATGAAGCGACTCAGCGGCGAGCGGCTCGAGCCGTTCGTCGCGGAGCTGTCGGCCGCCACGCGTCGCCAGGACAACGCACCCGCCTATTTCCCCTTCGGAGTCGCCTACATGGCCAAGTCGGCCGCGCTGCTCGAGCAGAACACGTTCTACATGCCCCGTTGCCTCGCCTTTCCACTGCGGCGCTACCAGAACTATGAGATCGACGACCTGTACGACTGGCTGTGTGTACAGGCTGTGATGAGACACGAATGGAGGCTGCCGTGAGATTCCTGGTCGTGGGCTTGGGCTCGATGGGCAAGCGGCGGGTGAGGAACCTTCTGGCGCTGGGGCATCGGGAGATTGCCGGGTTCGACCCGCGCGCGGACCGGCGCGAGGAGGCGAAACAGAAGAGCGGGATCGAGGCTTTCGCCGCGTTCGAGGCTGCCGTGCACTCCTTTCGACCCGACGCGCTCGTGATCTCGACCTCTCCCGAGCACCATATGACGTACGCCTGGGAGGGACTGGAGCGGCGCATCCCCTGCTTCATCGAGGCCTCCGTAGTGGATGCCGATCGCATCCTGGAGCTGCATCGTCGGACGGCAGCCACGCCTCTCGTCATCGTTCCATCCTGCACCATGCGCTATTTCCCCGGCCCCAAGCGGGTCGCCGAGCTGGTGTCGAGCGGTGCCATCGGCCGGCCTCTGAATATCCAGTACCAGACCGGTCAATACCTGCCGGACTGGCATCCGTGGGAGCGCGTGGAGGACTTCTACGTGTCCAGTCGCGCTACCGGAGCCTGCCGGGAGATCGTTCCGTTCGAGCTGACCTGGCTCAACGCGATCTTCGGCGATCCCAAGCCCCTTGCCTGCGTGAAGGCAAAGCTGACCGATATCAATGCGGACATCGACGATGTCTACCACTGCATCCTGCGCTACCCGCAGGGGGTGCTGGCCAACATCTGCGTGGAGGTCATTTCGCGCCCGAAGGCTACTCGCGAGCTGCGGGTGCTGGGGACGACTGGCGCGATTGTCTTCAGCGCCGACGAGCGCTGTGTGCGTCACGCGAGCACGGCACAGCCGGAGTGGACGCGATTCGAGCTGGCCGGAGGCACGGTCGAGAAGAGCTATATCAATCCAGAGGAGCCGTACATCGCGGAGATGCGTGATTTCATCGCGGCCGTCCAGCAGGCGGACCGGCGGCTGTTTCCCAACACGCTGCTCGATGACTACCGGATCCTGCAGATACTCGGGGAGCTCGAGACCCTGAGCGGGGCAAGCGCATGAGCTACCAGGACCGGCTGCTGAAGGTGATACCGGGCGGCGCGCACACGTACTCCCGCGGGTTCGATCAGTACCCGGCCAACGCGCCGCAGATCCTCGCCTCCGGTAAAGGCGCGTACGTGCTGGATCCGCATGGGACGCGCTACCTGGACTACGGCATGGCGCTGCGGGCAGTCAACATCGGCTACGCGGAGGATGAGATCGACGAGGCGGCCTTTCGGCAGATCCGCAACGGCAACAACCTGACCCGACCCTCGCTGGTGGAGCTCGAGGCCGCGGAGCGGCTCGTGGCGCTGATCGATTCCGTGGACATGGTGAAGTTCACGAAGAACGGCTCGACCTCGGTTTCCGCGGCGGTGAAGCTGGCCCGGGCGTACACGGGCCGCGAGCTCGTGGCCCGGTGCGTGGAGCATCCGTTCTTCTCCTACGACGACTGGTTCATCGGCTCGACCCCGATTCAGCGCGGCATACCGGCCGAGACGATCGACAAGACGAAACTGTTCCACTACAACGACGCCGCTTCCCTGCAGGCACTTCTCGAGCGTTTTCCTGGTCAGGTCGCCGGGGTCGTGCTGGAGCCGGCCGCGACCGAGGAGCCCCGGGACGGATTCCTGCAGAGCGTCCAGGGTCTGTGCCGGCGCCATGGAGCCGTGCTCATCCTGGACG